>CAZNUC010000001.1:0-63489 GCA_964576165.1 uncultured Candidatus Planktophila sp.
AATGTGAGTGGCAAGAAGCGGCCTTTGGCATGCTTGGTTTAGAGCACGCTTTATCTATCGTCGCCCAGACTATGGTTGAGACAGGTTTGCTTGATTGGGCAGGAGTGCAGAATCGTATGAGCACAGCACCAGCGAAAATCGCAGGATATGGCGAACACGGTCGCGAGTTGTCAGTCGGCGCGCCTGCTCATCTCACTGTGATCAATCCGAATGCGCCTTTCCGCGTGGATCGCGACAGCCTTGCCTCTAAATCACGGAATACTCCCTTCCATGGAATGGAGTTCACTGCTCAAGTTGTCGCAACGCTCTTCCATGGTCACATTGTTTTTGGCAAGGATAGATTCCAATGAGTAAAGCCTTTCTTGTTCTAGATGATGGCCGGATCTTTGAAGGAGTGAGCTGGGGCGCTACGGGCAAAACATTTGGTGAGGCTGTCTTTCAAACAGGAATGACTGGATATCAAGAAACGCTGACTGATCCCTCTTACCATCAACAAGTTGTTGTGATGACTGCTCCTCACATCGGCAACACTGGAATGAACGCTGCAGATAATGAGAGCACGAAAATTTGGGTTGCGGGGTTTGTAGTTCGCAACCCATCACCCGTTACTAGTAACTGGCGAAGTGAAAAATCACTCGATGAAGCGATGCGGGAGCAAGAGATTATTGGAGTTTCGGGTATCGATACGCGAGCCCTTACTCGCCACCTGCGAGATCGCGGAGCGATGCGTGTGGGCATTTTCTCTGACCTGGACCTTTCTCGGGAAGAGATGGTGATTGAGGTTCGCAAAAGCAAGCAAATGTCTGGCTCATTCTTAAGCGCAGATGTTTCAACACCGAAGAGCTACGTTATACCAGCCTCGAGCACGAAGAAATTTACTGTTGTTGCGTTAGATCTTGGAATCAAATCAGCCACACCCAAAGCAATGTCGATGAGAGGAATTGAAACTCACGTTCTTCCATACAATGCCACTTACGAAGAGATTACTTCACTAAATCCTGATGGTGTCTTCCTTTCGAATGGACCTGGTGATCCGTCGACCATGACTGAGACGGTTAATCTTGTCAGGGAGTTACTAACAGAAGAAATCCCTATCTTTGGAATCTGTTTTGGCCATCAGATCCTCGGTCGTGCTCTTGGATTCGAGACATACAAACTACAATTTGGTCATCGTGGTATTAATCAACCAGTAATTGATAAGCGAACCGGAAAAGTAGAAATTACTTCGCACAATCACGGTTTCGCCATCGAAGCTCCCGTAGAGACTCAGTTCACGACAGTCTTTGGTCCTGGTCAAGTGACGCATGTGTGTCTTAACGATGGTGTAGTTGAGGGTCTTGAACTATTAGATCGAGGAGCCTTTAGCGTTCAGTATCACCCTGAAGCCGCTGCCGGTCCTCACGACGCTGCCTACCTCTTTGATGAGTTTGTATCTCTCATGGAAAAATATCCGCGGAAGGTGAGTGTCCACTAATGCCGCGTGACACTTCTATCCAAAGCGTTCTTGTGATCGGTTCTGGGCCGATCGTTATTGGTCAAGCATGTGAATTCGATTACTCAGGTACACAGGCCTGTCGTGTACTCAAGGCTGAAGGAATCCGTGTCATTCTTGTTAATTCAAATCCAGCAACGATCATGACCGACCCGGAGTTTGCAGACGCCACATATATCGAACCGATTACTCCAGAGTTTATTGAAAAAATTATTGCAAAGGAGCGCCCTGATGCCGTTCTGGCAACTCTTGGCGGGCAAACTGCCCTCAATGCCGCAATTGGTTTATATCAAGCGGGAACGCTTGCTCGTTATGGAGTGAAGTTAATCGGTGCTGATGTTGATGCTATCGAGCGAGGTGAAAACCGCGAGATCTTTAGAACAATCGTTGAGAAAATTGGGGGAGAGTCTGCCAAATCCGTTATATGTCACACAATGGATGAAATTCTCGAAGGTGTAAAGATTCTCGGATACCCAGTCGTTGTCAGGCCATCTTTTACTATGGGCGGCCTTGGATCAGGTATCGCCTTTGATGAACCATCCCTTCAGCAGATTGCAGGTGCGGGACTTCGCCATAGCCCTACCTCAGAGGTGCTTCTTGAAGAATCCATTATTGGGTGGAAGGAGTACGAGTTAGAGGTAATGCGTGATGCGACAGACAATGTGGTCATCGTCTGTTCGATCGAAAACATCGATCCGATGGGAGTACACACTGGAGACTCGATCACCGTTGCTCCCGCTCTTACTCTTACCGATGTTGAGTACCAGAAGCTTCGCGACCTTGCGATCGAAATCATCAGAGAGGTGGGTGTTGCAACAGGTGGTTGCAATATTCAGTTTGCTGTCAATCCAGATAACGGTCGCATAATTGTCATCGAGATGAACCCACGTGTTTCTCGTTCCAGTGCTTTGGCATCTAAGGCCACCGGATTTCCAATCGCCAAGATCGCGACCAAGTTGGCGATTGGTTACACACTTGATGAGATTGAGAATGACATCACTAAAGTTACTCCCGCATCCTTTGAGCCCACACTTGACTATGTTGTAGTAAAAGCGCCCCGGTTTGCTTTCGAAAAGTTTGCAGATGCAGATCCAAGACTCACGACGACGATGAAGAGCGTTGGTGAGGCTATGGCGATCGGTAGGTCGTTTCCAGAAGCTTTGATGAAAGCGCTTCGTTCATTAGAACGCAAAGAATCGATCTTTACATTCCCACGAGAGATATCTGAGCAGAAGATATCAAGCCTTCTGAATCAAATCAGTACACCGACCGAGTATCGTCTCCAACAGGTACAACAGGTTCTGTGGGCCGGGATCAGCATTGATGAGGTCTTTGAAAAGACAAAAATCGATCGATGGTTCCTCACCCAGATTGAGTTGATAAATAGCGCCGCACGCGAGATTGCCCAACGTGGTGAGATGACAGCTTCTCTCATGCGAAATGCGAAACAATGGGGATTTTCGGATACTCAAATCGCACTTCTCCGCGATTCAAGCGAGGAAGAGGTGAGAAAGAATCGGACACATTTAGGTGTGCGTCCTGTCTACAAAACGGTAGATACATGTGCTGCTGAATTTGAAGCCTTTACTCCTTATTACTACTCAAGTTATGAAGAAGAGACTGAGGTGAAGTCACGCACCAAGCCTGCTGTGATCATCCTCGGTAGTGGCCCTAATCGCATTGGACAAGGAATTGAGTTTGATTACTCCTGTGTGCATGCTTCCTTTACTCTGCGCGAAGCCGGCTATGAAACGATCATGATTAACTGCAATCCTGAAACAGTTTCTACCGATTACGATACAAGCGATCGACTTTATTTTGAACCTCTCACTCTTGAAGATGTTCTTGAAATTGTTCATGCCGAAACTCTTGCTGGCCCAGTGCTTGGTGTGATTACACAGCTAGGTGGTCAGACGCCACTCGGTTTGGCTGCTGGATTGAAGGCCGCCGGAATAACAATTCTGGGAACCAGTCCTGACGCGATTAACTTGGCAGAAGAACGTGGTGCATTTGGTGATGTTCTGGCGAAAGTTGCCCTCAGCGCACCTAAATTTGGAATGGCATCGTCACAGATGCAAGCGATAGAGATCGCGGCCAAGATTGGATACCCCGTTCTTGTACGACCATCCTTCGTTCTCGGTGGACGAGGAATGGAGATCGTCTATGACGATGCAGCGCTTTCATCCTTTATCTCCAGAGCAACAGATATCACTCCTGATCGACCAGTTCTTGTCGATCGATTCCTCGATAGCGCGATAGAGATCGATGTTGACGCTCTCTACGATGGGCACGAACTCTTCCTTGGCGGAGTCATGGAGCATATTGAAGAAGCTGGGATTCATTCAGGTGATAGTGCGTGCGTTCTACCCGCGATGACAATTTCGCCCCATCAACTGCAAGAGATTCGCCAAGCCACTCTTAAAATCGCAGAGGGAGTGGATGTAAGAGGGCTTATCAATATTCAATTCGCTATTGCATCAGATCAACTCTACGTTCTTGAAGCAAACCCACGCGCCTCGCGCACAGTTCCATTTGTTTCAAAGGCCACCGGAGTTCCATTAGCTAAGGCGGCGGCTCGTATCTCAGTGGGTTCAACGATTGCACAGTTACGAGAAGATGGAACGCTCCCAGAATTTGGCGATGGTGTCGCAAAGGGAATTTCAGTAAAAGAGGCGGTCCTTCCCTGGAATCGCTTTAGACGATCTGATGGGCGTGGAGTTGATGCAGTGCTCGGACCTGAAATGCGATCGACTGGTGAAGTCATGGGAATCTCATCAACGTTTGGTGCAAGTTATGCCAAGAGTCAGATCAGCGCCTTTGGATCTTTACCAAAAACGGGCTCAGTCTTTATCTCTCTCGCCGATAAGGATAAAGAATCTGGAGTTCGAGCAGCGTCGTCACTCTCGTCGCTCGGCTTTCGACTTTTTGCAACAACAGGAACAGCAGATTTCTTGCAATCTCATGGCGTAACAACAGCTCGCGTACGTAAAGCATCCGAAGGTGTTGGTCCATTCGGTGAGAGGACCATCGTGGATCTTCTTAACGCCGGTGAAATTGATCTCGTTATCAATACTCCTGTTGGACGTGGAACTCGTGCCGATGGCTGGGCCATTCGTACGGCAGCGGTGCAACGCTCAATTCCTTGTATTACAACTACCGCTGGCTTTAACGCTGCCGTTGAGGGAATTAAAGTTTTGCAATCGGGAGTTCTCGATGTTCGCCCAATTCAGGATTGGTTGAAAGACACATGAGCACTATTAATAAGAGCGCAACGCAGATCACCTCAACTATCTTGAGTAATAAACGCGTGGGTGCTTATCATCAGATTCTTCTTGCTATTGGAGACTTGGCCGCTCTTTGTCGGCCCGGTAATTTCGTTGCGATTGCAGTCGGTGGAGATTCTTCGAAAATGATCCTACGTCGTGCCTTTGCTATCTCCCGAATAACGCACGGGAACGCCTCAGGTGGAGCGATGGAGTTGATCGTTGCACCGCATGGATCTGGATCACGCTGGCTATGTGCCCAGCCTGAAGGTAGCGAGATCGACATTGTTGCCCCTCTTGGAAAAGCTTTTGGTATCCCGACAACTCCAGTGAAAGCACTTCTCGTAGGAGGAGGGTATGGGTCTGCGCCGCTCTTTGGTTTAGCAGAAGTTCTTAAATCACGTGGCTGTCGAGTAGATATGCTCCTTGGAGCAAGCACTGGTTCAAAGATCTACGCGCCCTTGGAAGGTAAACGCAGTGCGTCAACTCTCAAGATTTATACAGAAGATGGATCTATGGGGGAGCATGGACGAGTAACAGCTCCGATTTCATCACTCATCGCTTCTGGTGCAGTCGATGTTATCTACTCCTGTGGACCAATGTCCATGTTACGCGCGATCTCTGATCTTACATCTGGCACAGATGTAGTGCATCAATGTGCTGTTGAAGAATCAATGGCGTGTGGAATTGGAATTTGTATGACCTGCGTTCTACCGGTGAAGGATGAATCGGGTTCAATCTCGATGTTGCGTTCATGTATTGATGGTCCCGTAATGGATGCGAGCACCGTCGCTTGGGAGTTAGTTGGAAAAACACCTCCGGCGGTGAATTCGTAATGAGCGCATCACAGACATTTGATTACACCACGTCTCTCGCAGGGGCACATTTCCCAACCCCAATTTTCACAGCAAGCGGCTGCGCCAGTTCAGGAAAAGAACTTGCTCAGTTCTTTGATCTCACACAAGTGGGCGCAATTGTCACAAAGTCTGTAATGAATAAGCCTCGACATGGTCGCCCTACTCCTCGCATGGCTGAAACTCCATCAGGCATGCTCAATTCAATTGGACTTCAAGGCCCTGGGATCGATTATTTCTTAGCAAATGATGTCCCGTGGCTTCTGGAGAGAGGCGCCCGCGTTGTCGTCTCAATCGCAGGCGAGACGATTGATGAGTACGCAGTGTTGGCACGGAAGGTGCGTGCCGTCTCGGGCATTAGCGCGATAGAGGTCAATATCTCTTGCCCTAATGTTGAAAATCGAGGAATGGTCTTTGCATGTGAAAGTGATACAGCAGCGCGAGCTATCGATGGTGTGCGAAAGATAATTGGTGGAGAGATCCCGATCATTGCAAAACTTACTCCTGATGTCACTGACATTACGACGATCGCATCATCGGTTGTTAACGCCGGTGCTGATGCACTCGCTCTTATTAACACCGTCCTAGGTATGGTCATTAATCTGGACACGATGAGACCCCATCTAGGTGGAAAGACTGGTGGGCTTTCAGGACCAGCGATTAGACCAGTGGCAGTTCGCGCAATTTACCAAGTGCATAGCGCTATGCCACATGTACCAATTCTTGGCATGGGCGGTGTTGCCTCAGGTCGCGATGCTCTTGAACTTGTCCTTGCAGGTGCTTCTGGAATTTCAATTGGTACGGCAAGTTTCGGCGATCCGATGGCCTTGCCTCGAGTGCAACGTGAGTTGCAATCACTTCTCATCGCACGAGGTTTTACCTCGTTCAAGGATGCTGTTGGTTATGCCCATCGATCAGAGACAGGGGGCGCACAGTGACATCACCAATTATTCTTGCTGTAGACACGCCTGATCTCGATATCGCGCGTCGTTGGATTGATGCTACTCGTGCCAGTATAGATATCTACAAGCTAGGTCTTGAATTCTTTTTAAGTCATGGCATCGATGGTATTGCATCGATTCAAAACCAGACCGAGGCATCGATCTTTCTTGATCTTAAACTGCATGACATTCCAAATACAGTTTCGAAGTCAGCAGCAGTCGTTGAAAGACTGCACCCCCGATTTTTAACGGTTCACGCCAGTGGTGGAAGGGCTATGGTCTCAGCTGCTGTGAGTGCGGTGACTACAACATCAATTACTGCGGTGACTATTTTGACATCGCTGGGTGAGAATGATTTAGCAGAGATTGGATTTAATGGCTCAGCCCTCTCGACAGCGCAGTCACTGGCGCAGGTTGCTGCAGATGCGGGAGCAACCTCAATAGTCTGTTCACCACATGAAATATCTGGAATTCGATCGGTGGTTGGTGATGCGATCGAGATCATTACTCCTGGAGTGCGGCCAGCAGATGAGACAGGTAGCGATGATCAGATAAGAACGATGACACCTGCACAAGCTATCGCGTTAGGTGCCAACTTTCTTGTCATCGGTCGCCCGATCACCTCGCGCTGGAGCCAAGGTTCGCAGGCGATGGCAGATCGAGCGGCGGAGATCGTTGAATCAATTCACAAGTGATGGAGCGATTGGATAGATTAAGCATATGAAGCATCCTCCAGTTCTTACTGCAGAACAGAGAAATGCTGCACTCGAGAAGGCGCGTGCATCCAGGGCGAGAAGAGCAGATGTGAAGTCAGAGGTCCGTAAGGGCAACTTATCTATAGAAGATATCTTCACTCTCACCCAATCTGATGAAGCCGTGGCAAAGATGCGAGTAGTTGAACTTCTTGAGTCATATGCCGGCGTAGGGAAAGTGCGCGCTATCGCAACCTTGGATAGACTTGGAATTTCTCGAACACGACGCTTACAAGGCCTTGGTACCCATCAACGTCAAGCACTCATTAAGGAGTTTTCGATTCCACGTAACGATGTTCATGATGGAACGCTCATTGTTCTCTCCGGTCCCGGGGGAGTAGGTAAGAGCACGGTCTCTCGAGAATTTCGAAAGCGCAGCGATTTTTGGGTGAGCGTATCTGCTACTACGAGAAAACCCCGTGAGAAAGAAGTGCATGGAATTGATTATATTTTCCTGAGCGATGAAGAGTTTGATCGTGGAATTGGTAATGGTTATTTTCTTGAGTGGGCACACTTTGCTGGGGCTCGTTACGGAACGCCACGACAGCCTGTCTTAGATGCTCTTCACGACGGTAAAGACGTTCTTCTTGAGATTGAGATTGAAGGAGCAAAGCAGGTGAAGAAGAATTGGAGTGATGCAATCCTTGTTTTCCTGAATCCGCCAACGTGGGAAGAACTGGTCTCACGACTAGAAGGCCGTGCCACCGATACCCCAGAACGTCGCGCAGAAAGACTTGCTCTTGCTCAAGATGAGATGGCCCAGGCTCCCCTTTTCGATCAAATCCTCGTGAACGACGAGGTCAATAAGGTGGTCGAGAGCCTGATAAGATTGGCTCATTCGCAGCGTTCATAACCTGAAGGCATGCATTCATAATCTTGTAGGAGGCAGTAATGGACGGAATCACAAATCCACCGATCGATGAACTTCTCGATAAGAGCGGATCGAAGTACAGTCTCGTTCTTTACGCAGCTAAGCGCGCACGTCAGATCAACGCTTATTACTCTCAACTAGGTGAAGGCCTCCTCGAGTATGTGGGTCCACTGGTTGAAACTCATGTTCATGAAAAACCACTTTCGATTGCACTTCGTGAAATCAACGAAGGTCTTCTTACAATCGAAAATCTTGACCCAGCCGTTAAGTAATTCTTCTAACGGGTAGAACGTGTCCACACGCGAAGTAGTTCTTGGCGTTGGTGGTGGCATAGCGGCATACAAATCATGTGATCTGCTTCGCCGTCTTCAAGATGCTGGTTTCGGTGTCACCGTTATCCCAACACCTGCCAGTCTTCACTTCGTTGGCAAGGCCACGTGGGAAGCGCTCTCAGGTAGACCTGTCACCACGACAGTGTGGGAACGCGTTGATGAAGTTCGCCATATTCATCTTGCCAAGGAGAGTAACTTTAACCTTATCGCGCCAGCCACTGCAGATTTGATTGCGAGAATCGCGCACGGTCGTGCCGATGATCTGCTCACAAATACCGTTCTCGCAAGCAGCGCACCGACGCTGTTTGTTCCTGCGATGCATCCTCAGATGTGGGCTAACCCTGCAACAGTTGCAAATGTCGCGCTCCTAAGAAGTCGAGGCTATATCGTGATGGAGCCCGATCATGGAAGATTGACGGGAAGAGATGTTGGGGTAGGGCGCTTTCCTGACACTGCTCGAATTCTGGAAACCTTTGCGCTCATCACAGACCCAGTTCAGGATTTAAAGGATGTAAAAGTCCTGGTCACCGCCGGCGGTACACGCGAGATGATCGACCCCATTCGATTTATTGGTAATCAATCTTCAGGTAGACAAGGGTACGCATTGGCACAGGCCGCGCTAAGACGTGGCGCCAAAGTGACGCTCATCCTTGCTAATAGCGCTCTTCCCGATCTAGTGGGTGCTACAACGATCAGAGTTCAGTCAGCTGATGAAATGTTTACACAAGTAAGTGATCACTTTGATTCTTGTGACCTCATAGCAATGAGTGCTGCAGTTGCAGATGCAAAACCATCGCACTTTAGCGCCGAAAAAATTAAGAAGGGATCGTTATCATCAATTGATCTCGCTCCGAATAAGGATATTATTGCAACTGTTGGCGAAAGAAAAACGAGTCAGGTCGTTATCGCATTCGCTGCCGAAACAACTCTCGATATAGAAGAAGGTGAGAGGAAGCTTCGCACCAAAAGTGCTGACATTCTCTTTCTAAATGATGTTGCTGGCAGTGAAATTTTTGGTTCAGAACAGACTCAGGGAGTGATCTTGACCTCACTCGGTGCAGATTCCATCTCCCGAGAGGTTGTAGAACGGATATCGAAAGACACGCTCGCCGATCTTCTTCTAGATCAGGCCTTAGGTAAGTTAGGTTAGGACAATGTCAAAACGCCTCTTCACATCAGAATCAGTAACCGAAGGCCATCCAGATAAGATCGCAGATCAAATCTCAGATGCCATCCTCGACTCGCTTCTAGCGCAAGATTCAAAGAGCAGAGTAGCGGTGGAGACACTTATTACAACCGGCCAAGTGCATGTTGCTGGAGAAGTGACCACAAATGGTTACGCAGATGTCATGGGAATCATTCGTGACACCGTTATTGGTATCGGTTATGACTCAAGTGAAAAAGGTTTCGACGGCAATAGTTGCGGTGTCTCAATTTCAATTGGTCAGCAATCTCAAGATATTGCGCAAGGAGTAGACGATGCCTTTGAGCATCGAGTTGACTCAGCGGCTGACCCTTTAGATTTGCAGGGCGCTGGAGACCAAGGTCTTATGTTCGGTTACGCGTGTGATGATACAAAAGAGCTTATGCCACTTCCGATCTATCTCGCTCACCAATTAGCGCAGCAGTTGACTGCAGTGCGTAAGAGTGGAGCGCTTGGTTATCTTCGCCCTGATGGCAAGACTCAGGTCACAATTGAGTACAACGGTGACAAGGCTGTTGCAATTGATACCGTTGTTATCTCAAGCCAGCACTCTGAGGATGTGGATGTCGTTAAGAAATTAACCCCAGAGATCATTGAACATGTTATTAAACCTGTCCTGTCGAAAATTGATCTTCCTCAGAAAGATCTGCGAACACTTATTAATCCTACGGGCCGTTTCGTGATCGGTGGACCAATGGGTGATGCGGGATTGACCGGTCGCAAAATTATCGTTGATACCTACGGTGGCATGGCTCGCCACGGTGGCGGAGCATTTAGCGGTAAAGATCCATCTAAGGTGGATCGCTCAGCTGCATATGCGATGAGATGGGTAGCTAAAAACGTCGTGGCTGCTGGTCTTGCCCGTCGCTGCGAAGTTCAGGTTGCTTATGCGATCGGTAAGGCGCATCCTGTTGGTGTTTTTGTTGAAACTTTTGGCACAGAAACAGTTGATATCGCAAAAATTCAGGCAGCGGTTGTCTCTGTCTTTGATCTTAGACCTGCAGCGATCATCGCAGACCTCAATTTATTGCGTCCGATCTATTCCAAGACAGCAGCATACGGACACTTCGGTCGTGAACTTCCAGATTTCACGTGGGAGGCGACCAATCGA
Organism: uncultured Candidatus Planktophila sp.; assembly: GCA_964576165.1. GTDB lineage: Bacteria > Actinomycetota > Actinomycetes > Nanopelagicales > Nanopelagicaceae > Planktophila. The sequence continues at coordinate 10,821 of CAZNUC010000001.1, forward strand.
GTGGACGCGCTCCGCGCGGCTATTTAATTCCTCAATTTCACAATGAAATCCGCACCCCTGCGGCTTAAAGTTCAGACAGTCGCGCGTGGAAAGTTTGAGGCAGCAGAACACCTTCCCGTCGCCACGGTCCTAGTTGATACTGGCGTTCCCCATCTTGATGAGGTCTATGACTACTTAGTTCCAAACGTTCTAGATGAGGAGCTACGCACCGGGATAAAGGTAAGTGTTAACTTTTCTGGTCGAAATGTAGAGGGATATGTTCTTTCAAGATCGGAGTCATCGGCAGTAGGTAATCTCAAGTTTATAGAGAAGGTGCTTTCACCTATCCCGCTACTCACTCAAGAAACTCTCGCACTTATTTCGGCCGTATCAAAGAGATGGGCAAGTACATCATTCGATATTCTCACCAACGCCATCCCTGCTCGGGTAGTAAACGCAGAGAAGTCTTTTCAGACAGTAGATCATCCGCCCGCCGTCCTTGAATCCACAATCGCACCGACGTACTCGTTCTATCTCTTTACACCGGGAGAAGATCCATTCACGGTGATGGGGGAGTGGGTGAGGAAAAGGAGCGCACTAGGAGGAGTTCTGGTGGTCTTACCTGAGGCGCGAGAAGTAGATCTTCTGAGCAAAAGACTTAAGTCGATGGGTCTGAAATTTTCTGTCTTGGAAGGTTCGCTGACTCGGGCAGAGCGGTACTCAAATTTTCTTGATGTAGCCTGTGGGAATGTTCAGATAGTAATTGGATCTCGAAGTGCGATCTTTGCGCCAGTAAATAACTTGAAGACACTCATTGTCTTTCGCGAATGCTCGCAGTCTCATTACGAAGTGAGGACACCTGGTTGGAATACTCGTGATGTTGCGATCATCAGATCACAGATGAGCTCGATAGACCTCACCTTTGCAGGATTTTCACCGTCATCAGAGGTCGCGCATCTGATGGAACGAGGCGAAGTTCTTCTCAAAGGTCAATCCGCTAGCGTCGATGCGACCTCTTTCACGGCACATTATGGGGAGCTGTTACCAGACCGAATTTTTGCACCGATCAGAAAAGCGTTGGAGAAGGGCTCTGTTCTCTTTCTTGTTTCACGTAAGGGATACGCAACTGCAATCTCCTGCAAATCCTGCCGCAATATTGCAACCTGTGATTGCGGTGGACGTATCTCATTTGATGGACCCGAAAAGGGATATCGCTGCTCTCTCTGTGATAAGAAGGCAAACACCTGGAGTTGTCGATGGTGTAAGAAAGTTCAGCCAGTTCTCCTCGGAAGAGGCAACCAAAGATTCGCGCAGGAGATCGGGCGAGCATTTCCGGGGTTTCCAGTTTTAATATCCGATGCGACCTCTCCAATAGATGAGGTCCCAGAAGAGTGTTCGCTCGTTCTTGCGACGGCGGGAATGGCACCTGCTGTCAAAAATGGTTATCAGGCGGTGGTGATCCTGGAAGGTGATGCACTTTTTGCTCAGCTAGACCTACGTGCACATGAGAGGGCCCGTGAAGCGATCATGCAATCTGTTGCGCTACTAGCGAAAAAAGGCAAAGCGCTCTTGGTAATTGATAGTTCTCACCCAATTATTGCGTCGGTCTCTAGATGGAACCTTGCACCGTTGTTGATGCGAGAACTCAGTGAACGTTCGCAAACACATCTTCCGCCCACAGTCCATGCAATCACGATTGAGATGGCTCATGGCGAATGCGCTTCATTTATTGCGGGAATAGAAAAATCAGCCACAGAAGGCAGAATCTCCCGATCTACGCGGATTTTGGGGCCATCGAAAATCTCGGATGAGAACTCTCGAGTGATCATCACCGTTCCGCGCGATGAAGGAGTAGATCTCATTGATTTTCTTGACAGATATCGAAAAAAGAGAGCGTTAGCAAAGAAGCCCGCCCTTACGATGCGCATAGATCCATACTCATTGAGTTAAGATTTAGGCATGGCTATTCAGGAGATTCGTTTATTTGGTGATCCTGTCCTTGTCACCCCCGCGTCAAAGGTTGTTGACTTTGATAAAGAGCTTCGCACTCTGGTCGCTGATCTCATCGATACGATGATGGACGCACCCGGTGCTGGACTGGCAGCTCCACAGATTGGTGTTCCACTGCGCGTATTCACCTGGTATGTCGATGAGCAACTAGGCCATCTTGTAAACCCAACCCTTACCCTGAGTGAAGAGATGCAGGAGGGCGATGAGGGATGTTTATCTTTCCCGGAAGTTCGTTATGAGACCCCTAGGGCAATGAGAGCAGTGGCAGAGGGATTTAATATGCATGGCGAACCAATCACGGTGGATGGAAGTGAGTTCCTTGCCCGCGCTCTTCAGCACGAGACGGATCACTTAGATGGAATTGTCTTCATCGATAGGCTCTCGAAGAGTGATCGCAAGGCTGCGATGAAAGAGATTCGCAACGCTGAGTGGTTTGCAGCAGCACAGGAACAGGGGCTCAATCCAACGATAAAGGTTTCACCACATACTCTTTTCGGTCGAGGGAACTAGTGCGCATAGCTGTTGCTGCAACGCCACATCTTGCTGTTCCCACTTTAGATTGGCTTCTGCAGAGCGAACACGATCTTGTTCGAGTATTCACGACTGCGCCTAAACCATCGGGTCGAGGCGCACGAATGACGAGAAGTGATGTCGCGCAATGGTGCGAAGAGAAGAAGATAACGTGCATAGAAATATCCAGTGTCTCTGACTTCACTTCGCTCCTCGAGGATCTTGACTGCGTTGTTGTTATCGCTTTTGGAATGCTTTTGCCACAGAACCTGCTTGACATCCCGCGATACGGATTTATTAATCTCCATTTTTCAGCCCTTCCACGATGGAGAGGAGCAGCGCCGGTTCAGCGAGCAATCGAGAATGGTGATACTCATCTAGGAGCAACAGTCTTTTCTCTCGATGCCGGAATGGATACAGGTCCTATCTATCGCACCGAGCTCTTTGAGCGAGATCCCGAGATGCGTTCTTCAGAGGCGTTAGATTTTTTAGCCAGTCAGGGTGTGGCTCTTATTGCAGCAACACTTAAAGACATTGAATCATCCGTCACTCCAACTGTGCAGAACGTCGATGGCGCCAGTACAGCTCGAAAACTCAGTAAGGATGAAGCGTTCATCAATTGGAACGAAACCGTACACATGATCCAGCAGAAGGTATTAGCTTTCTATCCAAATCCGATAGCTCGAACAATTTTCCGAGGAGATGTTTTAAAGATCACGCGGGCGCGGGCTGCTGTTGATTCTGATCTTCAACTCGCATCCGGTGAGGTTGCCAGTACTAAGAGTTCACTCTTTATCGGTACATCAGATGGCGCCTTAGAAATCCATTCGGTTATCCCTCAAGGCAAGAGTGAAATGGGTGCTTCGGATTGGGCGCGCGGAGTGCGCGTCGAACCGGGTGAACGCTGTGGTTGAGGCGAGAAGAAACACGTTTAAAAAACCTAAAGCCGATCCTGTTCGCTTGTTGGTCTTTGATGTGATGACCGAAGTGAATCGGCGTGATGGCTATTCCAACCTTTTACTTCCTAAAGTTTTAGAGAACAGCGCATTTGATCAGCGCGATAGGGCATTTGCTACCGAACTTCTCTATGGCACGTTGCGGATGCAAGGACGCCACGATTACATTCTCTCTCAAATCAGTGATCGCCCATGGAGTGAGGTCGACGCTGGGATCGTTGACGTCACGCGCCTTGGACTGCAACAGATCTTTGAGATGCGGGTACCGGTGCATGCCGCTGTCTCTGAAACGGTTGAACTCGCGCGCCAAGTTCTCGGTGAATCAAAAGCGAGCTTTGTTAACGCGCTTCTACGTAAAGTCAGCGCCGCGCCCTTGGAAAGCTGGCTTAAACCTGCCTATGCACTCAATGATGATGTCGCGCGACTGGCAATCATCTACTCGCACCCTGAATGGATTGTGAGTGCATATTTTGATCTTCTCAAAGATTTCGCAGAGGTTGAACAACTTTTGGAGATGAATAATCTTCCAGCGAAACCAACTTTTGTTACCTGGCCAGGGCGTTCGTCCATTGCCGAATTCTTGGAGATAGAAGCCAAGGCCACCAGGTATTCACCGTATGGATTTACTGCAGATGTAACACCATCATCGATCGAGGCGATTCGTCATCGTCGTGCTGGCGTACAGGATGAGGGTTCACAACTCGTTGCAATGATTTTTGCGCGAGCAGCCGAAGATGCTGCAAGTTGGCTAGATATCTGTGCCGGCCCAGGTGGAAAGGCAGCTCTACTTTCTTCGATTGCCCGCGAAGGAAACCATTCGTTTATTGCCAATGAAATTTCTGAGGTACGAGCAGAGCTTGTCTCGCGCGTTGTTGGTGGTTCACAGGTATGGGTCAGTGATGCCAGAGAGATTGCATCAAAGAATCAAATGTTCGATGCCATCTTGGCTGATGTTCCATGCACTGGCCTTGGAGCACTCAGACGAAGACCAGAGGTACGCTGGAGAAGGACGGTGGGCGATCTTCGCTCTCTCATCTCCTTGCAGAGTGAGATTTCAGATGCTGCAATTTCGGTTCTCAACATCGGAGGAATCTTTGGGTATGCGACATGTTCTCCCCATATGGCTGAAACGAGTATCGCGGTGGCTGACATATTGAAGAGGAATCCCAACTTAGAACAGATTGATGTTACGGCCCTATTGCCAAAAAATCTTACTGGCGCTGTTCGCGGAGGCGCGCTGGCGCTCTGGACACAAAGACATAATACGGACTCCATGTTTCTCGCACTCTTTAGAAAAACACACTGAGGTAGAATCGTTCTATGGGAATTCGAATCACGCCAAGTATTCTCAATGCAGATTTCAACGACCTTGACTCAGAGATAGCGAAGATAGCCCCGGTCTCTGATCTCTTACATCTTGACGTGATGGATAATCTCTTTGTCCCAAACTTCACATTTGATTTTGAGACAGCCGCCTCGATTATCTCAAGGTCGCCAATTCCAGTTGATTCTCATCTTATGATTGAAGAAGTTGACACTCTCGCGCCTTCCTATGCGCACGCCGGAAGTGCAAGTGTGACAATTCACGCAGAAGCTTCCTCGCATCCATCGCGCACTCTTGCGGCGATCCGGAGTGAAGGTGCACGTGCAGGTCTTGCACTCAAACCAGGATCGCGTATTGAAGATTATGAAGATTGTATTGACTATGTAGACATGTTCCTCATCATGACAGTGGAGCCAGGATTTGGTGGCCAGAAGTTTATGCATGCGATGATGGACAAGGTGCGAGCTACTAAGTCAATTATTGGGGATCGCCCTATATGGCTCCAGGTGGACGGTGGAATCTCACTTGAGACGATTGAAATTGCACGCGACGCTGGTGCCGATACCTTCGTCGCTGGCAGCGCTGTCTTTAACTCCGCAGATCCGGTAGAGATGATCGAAAAATTACGTTCGCTGGCAGAACTTTAATTATCAGCCCCGAATAACTCTCGATCGAGTAAAGTAGCGCTATGAAATCATTCGATGAGCTATGGATAGAGCTTGCACAGAAGGCCATCGATAGACCCGTGGACTCAGCCACCGTCGCCGCTCTTGATTCGGGAGTTCACGCTATTGGAAAGAAGATTATCGAAGAGGCGGGTGAAGTCTGGCTCGCGGCTGAACACGAAAGTGATGAAGCGCTGGCGGAGGAGATTAGCCAACTGATTTACCACCTTCAAACGCTCATGTTGGCACGAGGCCTCACGCCACAAGATATTTACAAGTTTCTCTAGGGAAGGCAGGTCATACAATGTTGAGAGTTGCAATTCCAAATAAAGGTTCTTTAGCTGATGAGTCAATTGCCATTTTTAAAGAGGCGGGCTATAGGCAGAGAACAGATTCTCGCGATCTTGTTCTTATTGATTCTGATGGGGGTGTCGAGTTCTATTATCTTCGCCCTAGAGATATTGCGATCTACGTAGGATCTGGTGAGCTTGAAGTGGGTGTCACTGGTCGAGATCTCCTTATCGATTCAGGTGCACCAGCAACAGAGATATTGCCACTGAACTTTGGTGCCTCAACTTTTCGTTTTGCTGGGCCATCGGGTGCGAAGTATTCCTTGAAGGATGTCGGAGGAAAACGAGTCGCTACCGCGTATCCAGGCCTCGTTGCCAAACATCTAGCATCTCTAGGCATCACCGCTGATGTTGTCAGACTTGATGGCGCGGTTGAAAGCAGTGTTCGGCTTGGTGTTGCAGATGTTATTGCCGATGTCGTCAGTACTGGAAATACTCTCCGCCAAGCTGGTCTTGAAATCTTTGGAGACCCAATTCTGACAAGTGAAGCTGTGGTCATATCTCGCACCGGTGTGGAGATTGCTCCAGAGGTCGAAATTCTTATTCGACGTTTACAAGGAGTGGTTACCGCGCGTCGCTACGTGTTATTGGATTACGATGTTAAGAAAGTTGATCTTGAGGCAGCATGTCTGATTACTCCAGGGCTTGAGTCTCCAACAATTTCACCCCTGCAGAAAGAGGATTGGGTAGCAGTTCGTGCGATGGTCCTACGTACGCAAACGAATCTCATTATGGATCAACTGTGGGCACTCGGTGCTCGAGGAATTCTTGTGACCGACATACACGCTTGTCGACTCTAACGATCTATTTTCGAACACTTTCTCCAGAGTCTTCGACATCTTCGCGCGTGATTCCGAGTAGGTACAGAACGCTATCAAGATAAGGAGCAGTCACTGCGCTATCGGCTGCTGCCTTGACTGCAGGTTTTGCATTGAAAGCGATACCGAGTCCGGCCAGCGCGATCATGTCGAGATCGTTGGCTCCATCACCGATTGCAACGGTCTGTTCAATGTCAACCTTCTCGATTGCCGCAAAGTCGCGTAGAGCCGTTGCCTTTGCTGCTCGATCAATAATTGGTCCAACCAATCCTCCCGTGAGGAAACCATCCTTACTCTCTAGAGTATTTCCCCGGTAGTGCTCAATTTTTAACGTAGCAAGAATAGGCTCGATGACGTTGATAAAGCCGCCTGAGACGACAGCGACAGTGTGTCCGAGTTTCTGCAAAGTAGAAACAAGAGTCTTCGCACCTGGAGTAAGTGTTATCTCGCCGCGAACTTCATCAATGATAGAGAGAGGAAGTCCTTTAAGAAGTGCAACGCGCTCACGCAGACTTGCTTCGAAATCTATCTCTCCAGCCATTGCACGCTGGGTGATACTACGAATCTGATCTTCCACCCCCGCCTTTGCCCCGAGCAATTCGATAACTTCTTGGGAGATAAGAGTGGAATCAACATCCATAATGATCAATTTCTTTGCCCAGCGCATTAAGCCACCGGGGGAAACGGCGATATCTACATCAAGCTCACCTGATAACGCCGTCAGCGGACCTTTAAGCAATTCGGTTGCAACACCGCTGACAAGAAACTCAATGGCCGTCACAGGGTAGCTTGCAGTTCTGTGTATTCGCTCGATATTTCCACCTACATCCGCAATAGCAGATGCCAGCCCGGCAATTGCAGAAGGTTTCAAATCCTGCGAAAGTACGACCACATGGGTGAGACCAGATTTAGCGGCGATACTTTCACTCTTCTGCTCAGAGAATGCAATTGCAATATCTAAATCTAGAGACTCTGCCTGCGCACTGAGATCATCCTCGACAGCCTGAGCGTGCGCCTTGTTGAGTGTAATGAGAATGGTAAGAATTAACCGTGATCGAATAACTACTTGCTCAACATCTACGATAGAGAGTGAGAAAGGCGCAAGGGTGGTGAAGAGCGCTTCAGTAATGCCAGGTCGATCCTCGCCAGAGACCAGAACCAAGCCTGTGTACTGCGCACTCTGCATATCCATGTGTGAAGATTATCGTGAATCACAGCGTCACTTCTTCATATTTACGAGTAATCATCGCGGATAAGTACTATCTTTTGACCCGTGAGCATGCCTGAGGTTCTGCGCGTATCTGATGTCAGCGTTCGTCGTGGACCTCGCACGATTCTTGGTCCAATTACATTTGCCATCTCTCCCGGAGAGCGCTGGGTGATTTTGGGACCCAATGGCGCTGGCAAATCCACTCTTCTTAATCTTCTAGCCACTAGAGCTTTTCCATCGAGCGGAAAAGTTTTCGTACTTGAGAAGGAGATGGGCAAGGTGGATCTCTTCGAATTGCGTACGCGAATTGGACTCGCTGGTGTTGGAATCTCTGAGGATATTCCTTACGAAGAGAAGGTTCGTGATGTAGTTGTCACCGCCGCCTACGCAGTCCTTGGTCGGTGGAACGAAGATTACGATTTATGGGATGAATCGCGCGCTGTCGCACTCCTTACCACTTTCGGGGTTCGTGAATTATCTGAACGCCTCTACGGCACTTTGAGTGAAGGCGAGAAGAAGCGGGTACAGATATCTCGCGCGTTAATGGCTGATCCTGAACTTTTACTTCTCGATGAACCAACGGCAGGATTAGATGTAGGTGGCCGAGAAGATCTCCTTCGCAGATTTTCTCATTTCGCCAGTGACGCAACTGCGCCAGCCACAGTGATTGTCACCCATCATATTGAAGAGATTCCATCTGGAACAACGCATGCACTCCTTCTCAAAGACGGTGTCATCGCCGTGAGTGGGCCAGTTGATCAGGTTGTAACCAGTGAACATATCAGCGCAGTCTTTGGGGTAAGCATCAACGTACACTTTGATGGATCAAGATTCTCTGCTCGTGCGCAAGCATGAGCCATCCGATACTTGCCGGCGTTCACCCTTCTTGGGATGGGGTTCTCGAACCGTTAACTGATTCAATCATTGGGATTTATGAATCAATAAGTGGGAGTGATTTCATCCCGAAGACAGACCGTATCCTGGCACCACTTCACTATCCTTTAGATGACGTCAAAGTAGTAATCGTTGGACAAGATCCCTATCCGAATCCAGAGTATGCGGATGGATTTGCCTTCAGCGTGAGAGAAGAAGTGACACCATTTCCCGCATCTCTGATCAACATATTCAAAGAGCTAGAGAGTGATCTCGGCATTTCGCTACCACCTTCAGGGAACTTGGAACGCTGGAGTGCGCAAGGTGTCATGCTTATCAACCGCACTCTCACGACTACACCGGGAGAGTCACATGCACATCAAAGAAGCGGTTGGCTTGACATCACTGCGTCGATAATCGGTGAGGTCGCATCTCGCGGTGTTGTTGGAATCCTGTGGGGTGGAAATGCCCACCAACTCGCTAATCTTTTCGATGAGACTTCTGTGATTAAGAGTGCGCATCCCAGTCCGCTCAGTGCTTATCGAGGCTTTTTTGGCTCTCGCCCATTTTCGCGGGCAAATGAATTATTGATCAATCGAGGGGTTACCCCCATTCTGTGGTGAAATTTGCTTGGTAAAGAACTATTGGCAAGAGAAAACGGGCGCCCACCCATGGTGAGCGCCCGTTTCTGCCTACTCTTTGCTAATTAACCAATGAGAGCGTTAATTGGTGATTGTAGAAAGTAGATCATGAACAGACCGGAGACAAGTTGCAAGAGAGGATGAACCTCTTTTATGCGTCCTTGAACAAGGCGGATCACAACGTGTGTGACGAAACCTGCACCGATACCGACCGAGATGTTGTACGTGAATGGCATAAGAATTATCGTGAGGAATGCTGGGATACCGATCCCGAGATCCTCCCAATCGATATTCTTTACTTGCCCCATCATAAGGAATCCAACGATGATTAAGGCAGGAGTTGCCGCTTCATAAGGAATCATCGCAATAACGGGTGCCAAGAAAGTCGTAAGGAGAAACGCAACTCCTGTGACAATGGAAGCGAGTCCTGTTCGTGCACCTTCTCCAACACCTGATGCAGATTCAATGTAACTGGTATTCGAGGAGACTCCTGCTGCTCCACCTGTTGCTGCGGCAATCGAGTCAACGATCAGGATGCGGTTAGCGCCCTCAACGGTTCCACTCTTATCAACCAAGCCTGCTTGATTTCCGAGGGCAGTCATTGTTCCCATGGTGTCAAAGAAGTCAGCGAGCAATAGTGTAAAGACCAAGAGAGAGGCTGCTAAGAAACCAGTCTTTGGGTTAGTAAACGCTCCGAAGATATCTTCAAAGCCTAAGCCCAAAGTCTCAAAGCGAGGAGTGTCAGTTAGATTGAGATTTCCACTTGCATCCTTTGGAATGGCTGGCGTGTTTAATCCCCATCCGCGTGAGTTTGATTCTGTAGGGCTTACGAAGCTGTTGCCGACTTTAAACTGGGCTTCAACAATCAAGGCGAGAATCGTAGATGTGATGATTCCTATGAGAATTGAGCCTTTGATTTTTCTGATCATCAGAATAATGGTCAGGAATAGACCGAAGGCAAAGATGACGATTGGCCAACCTACTAACTGGCCGCCGTCTCCCAGTTCTAGGGGTACGTTAGCTGGCTTAGAGTTCTCGCTAGCCCAAACAAAATTAGGTGTTCTTCTTACGAAACCAGCGTCCACGAGTCCAATGAGGGCGATGAAGAGACCAATGCCCACTGATATTGCGAGCTTCAAAGCATTTGGAATCGCCTTGAATACAGCAATTCTAAAGCCGGTAAGCACGAGAATGAGAATCAAGATTCCTTCTAAAAGAACCAAGCCCATCGCCTGTGCCCACGTCGAATTCTTTGCAATGGAAACGGCGACAAAGGTGTTCAATCCCAATCCTGCAGCCAAGGCGATGGGGAAATTCGCTACAGCTCCCATGAGAATTGTTAAAATTCCAGCAACAAGTGCTGTTCCTGCTGCAACGATGATGATCGCATTAGTTCTATCGCCACCGCCAATGAATTCTCCTGCACCATCTGTGGTTGCCAGGATGAGTGGGTTGAGAACAACGATGTATGCCATCGTAAAGAAGGTCACGAGTCCGCCTCGAACCTCCTGGGCAATTGTCGATCCGCGTTCGGATATTTTGAAGTAACTATTGAGCATTGAGTACCTTCCTCATTTTGTTATCGGGGGTGGTTGCGACCCCGTGTGAAATGACGGCCCACAGACCAATCAGAGCTGGGGAGGGCTTTGATGGGGCTAAAATATCTAAACTAGAAGTTACTTATCGGTTAGACGCGCTAGGGCCCCAAAGGAAATTGCCACTGATTGGCCAACGAAGAGGGCAAAGAGCAGTGTTCCAAGTCCAAGGGTGCCACCCAAGACGGCTCCCAGAACTGAGACTAAGACTTCCAGAACGAGTCGTACCCTGCCGACTCTCACCCCTGTTCGATTGTGTAACCCTGTCATCGCTCCATCACGTGGTCCTGGACCTAAACCACAGGTGATGTAAAAGGCTGACCCGATACCGATTAAAGCGATTCCAGTAGCGACGAAGATCAGCCCAATCACGAGCGTTTCTTGTGCCGGAAAAATTCGAGTACCAATTTCGATAAAGAGCGAGATGATCAGAATGTTTGAAAGTGTTCCAAATCCTGGGCGTTCTCGTAGGGGAATCCACAGTAGAAGTACGGCAGCGCCAATGATGAGAGTTGACGTACCAATTGTTAGCCCCGTCTTTAACGAGATTCCTTGTGCGAGAACAGACCATGGAGCGTTTCCAAGACCGGATTGAATAATCAAGGCATCGCCGAGACCGAAGATTGCAAGACCAAAAATGAGTATTAACACGCGTTGCACTGAGAGATCCCATCGACCTGTTGCCGTCCACGGAACCACGGGAACTGTTCGATGAGGCTTAAAGAATTCAACGAACCGGTTCGATTTCATCTGATGATCATATCTTCTGTGAGAGATCAATGAGTATCATTGAGGAATGTTTATCGGTTCGGGAACAGTAATTAATGTTGTGACAATTATTGGGGGAGCCGGTCTCGGTGTGATTATCGGCGGTCGTATGCCTGAGCGCATGCGTGCACTCATCACCGACATCTTGGGTCTAATTACAATTCTTGGAGCAGCAACGGCGTTAGCGTCGATAGCCTCCAATAGATACATCGACTCACTTCCTCAGGGTTGGCCGCTACTTGCAATCCTTGCTTCACTTTTAATCGGTGGTGTCATAGGTAGCGCGCTAGATCTTGAAGAAAAATTGGAAGGATTTGGTCACTTCTTACGCAAGCGCTTTAAGGCAGAGAAAGATGGAACCTTTGTTGAAGGCTTCCTCACTTCTTCGTTGCTCTTTGTAATCGGTCCGCTCGCGATTCTTGGATCAATAAGTGATGGAATGGGGACGGGAACCGATCAGCTGATTCTTAAATCATCTCTCGACTTCTTTGCCGCAATGGCATTTGCCGCCAGCTTAGGGTGGGGTGTTGCCGCTTCGGCGATACCAGTGGGAATTTATCAAGGACTCTGGACGATGGCAGGGTTTGCGCTAGGAAGCGTTCTCTCTGATTACCAAGTTGATGCTATGACAATCGTCGGAGGGCTGATGTTACTTTCGATAGGTCTCGGTCTTCTCAAGATTAAGACCATTGCAATTGGAAATCTGCTGCCAGCACTTGCGATTGCTCCAGTGTTAGTTGGAGTTCTCCACCAATTTTCCTAGCTGCAGATATTTTTTAGGTGTTAAATGGTTGCAGCGTCGATCACAAAGCGATATTTAACATCACTTGCCACGGTGCGATCGTAGGCCGTATCAACATAATCTGCGCTGATCACCTCAATATCACTGACAATTGAATGAGTGGCACAAAAATCAATCATCTCCTGCATCTCTGCGATCCCGCCGATCATGGACCCTGCTAGTGACTTTCGGCCGTTGAGCAATGAGCCAACGTGCACTGGATATGGGGCTCCAGGCAACCCAATGACAACAAGAGTCCCATCAATCTTGAGGGTAGCGATATAGACATTAATATCAATCTCGGCGCTAACTGTATTCAGGATGAGGTCGAAAGATCTAGAAAGAGGCTTCAGGTCTTCTGGACTTTTCACGACAACAAAGTCGTCAGCACCCATTGCACGGGCATCACCTTCTTTATTGGCTGAGTGTGAAAGAACGGTGACATGAGCACCTAGCGCATGGGCAAACTTAACGCCCATATGCCCAAGTCCTCCTAGACCCATAACAGCTACCCGTGAGCCCTTCGAAACATTCCAATGCTTAAGAGGTGAATAGAGAGTGATTCCTGCGCAGAGAAGGGGTGCAACACCATCGAGTGGCAGAGATGGAGCGATCTTCACTGCATACTTTTCATCGACTACAAATCTATTGCTATAGCCACCCATTGCAACTGTTACTCCATCGCGTTCCAAGGCGTTGTAAGTGCCTGTCATTCCTTGATCGCAATACTGCTCGAGACCATCTTTACAAGGCTTACATTGACGGCAAGAGTCAATAAAGACCCCAACACCAATATGGTCACCAACCGAGAACTTACCTACTGCCGCACCTACTTCTCGTACAACGCCAGCGATTTCATGACCTGGCACCATGGGAAAAATTGCTGGGCCCCACTCTTCGCGTACTTGATGAATATCGGAGTGGCAGATGCCCGCATAAGCGATGTCGATAAGCACATCGTTCGGACCAAGTGCACGACGTTCAAAATCATGGCGCACAAAGGGCGCACCTTTACTCATTGCCGCAAGACCCCGAACTTTATTCATAATTCTTCCAATCTACATTTGGTTGAAGGGGAGCGCATCATGGGAAACATGACCAGCTCTTGAATTTCGCGCAGTCACCCCACGCATGTGGTGGCGACGACAGAGAACCTCGTAAGCAACTTCAGCGTTTGAGTCAACATCTGCGACAACGACCTGTTCACCTTCGGTCACCATAGCACCACCGACTGTTCGAGCATTATGTGTTGCGCGTGTTCCACACCAACATAACGCTTCGACTTGTAGTGTGCTTACGCGGTCTGCCAGTTCGACTAAACGGGCAGAGCCAGGAAAGAGTTTCGTGCGGAAATCAGCGAGAATGCCAAAAGCATAGACTTCAATTCCTAATCCATCAACAATTTGAGCCAACTGTTCAATCTGCTCTGGTTGGTAAAATTGAGCCTCGTCACAGATGACATAGTCAATTCTCTCGCCCATCGATAACTTCTCCACGACGAATTTATGTATATCAAAACCAGGTAGAACTTCGATCGCCGGACTTGTTAAACCTAAACGCGAGGAAATTTTTCCGGCACCCGCACGATCTTGTGAGGTGAAGATCAAACCTCCGCGACCACGCTGCTGGTGGTTATGTGCAGTTTGCAAGGCGAGGGTAGATTTTCCACTATCCATGGTTCCACAGTAATAAATCAACTCAGCCATGGATCAGATCTTGCCACAAAGAGTAGGAATTATTCGCTCTTCAATGCGTGAATTCGGATTTCAGGTGAGTGCTCTTGGATCCTGCTGCGACCACCCAGGACTCCTATCTCACTGAGTACAGCGATGTCTGTTACGACGCCACCGGCTTGATGCACAAGATCGATGGCGGCGACGAGCGTTCCTCCGGTTGCTAAGACATCATCAACGAGAAGTACACGAGATCCCGGTGCGAATGCATCGATGTGGATTTCAATCTCATCAACACCGTACTCAAGTCCATATTGTTGTGAAAATGTTTGGTGAGGTAGTTTCCCTTTTTTGCGAATTGGAACAAAACCGCAATTTTTGGCAATCGCGATCGCACTGGCAAAGATGAAACCTCTCGCTTCAATACCTGCTACAACAGTGCTCTCTGGATCGACTTTGGCCATCGCGGTCACAACGGCTGTAAATGCATCTGCGTTAGCTAAGACAGGGGTGATATCTTGAAAGAGAACCCCCGGTTGCGGATAGTCTGGGATAAAGCGAATGAGTTGCAGTGCCTCATTAACATTCACACGCACACCGCCTACTTTGTGAGTTTTCTCAAGAGATTCAATCGTGTCCGAACGGGGACTTGAACCCCGAAGCCCTTGCGGGCACTAGCACCTCAAGCTAGCGCGTCTGCCAATTCCGCCACCCGGACGAGGTGTACTTCACAAGCGGGGCCACGATATCAATCGATCCCACCTAAGGCAAAGCGAGGCGCTTTACTGGCTTATTACTCTCGAATTGGTGGATACTTCACCTATGACTCAGGATACAAATACTCTGCGAGAAGAACTTGAATCAGAAACGATTCGAATCTGCCAGGAACTCATCAGAATACCAAGTGTAAATTTTGGTGAAGGCAGGGGAGATGAGAAGGCGGTAGCAGAGTATGTAGTAGCCGAGCTTGCTCGCGTAGGAATTGCTTCAACAATTTATGAATCCGCACCGAATCGTTGCAATGTTATTGCTCATCTTGAAAGTACGCACCCAGAGCGTCCAGGATTAGTTGTCCACGGACATCTTGATGTTGTTCCTGCCATGGCCGAAGACTGGAGCGTTGACCCCTTCGGAGGCATTCTCAAAGATGGATTCATCTGGGGACGCGGCGCAGTGGATATGAAGAATATGGATGCGATGATCCTCGCTGTTGTGTGTCAGTGGGCACGCGTGGGATATAAACCGCCCCGTCCGATCACACTCGCATTCTTTGCCGACGAGGAGGCCGGAAGTAGTTATGGTTCGCGCTGGATGGTTGCAGAACACCCCGATGTATTTAAGGGTTGTACAGAGGCGATTTCAGAAGTCGGTGGGTTCTCTATAACACTTCCTAATGCAAAGCGTTTCTACTTTGTAGAAACTGCAGAAAAGGGCATCCATTGGATGCGGTTAGTTGCAAAGGGTCGGGCTGGTCACGGCTCGGTAATCAATGAAGAGAATGCAATCACTCGTCTTGCTGAAGCAGTTTCAAAGATCGGTAACTATGAGTGGCCACAGCGATACACCGCTACCGTAAAACGACTATTCGAAACTGTGGCCAAGGCATCAGAAAAGCCATACGATCTGAAGGATTTGCGACCTCTTCTCTCAGAGTTTGGTAGCGCATCACGAATGATCGGTGCCACGCTACAGAACACTGCCAACCCTTCTATGCTCTCTGCTGGATACAAGGAGAACGTCATCCCTGGAGAAGCAGTTGCTGTTGTTGACGGTCGATTCCTTCCTGGTTACGAAGATGAAATGAATAAGACAATTCAAGAAATTGTCGGCCCAGATATCAAGGTCGAGACGATCGTGTCAGATATTGCGCTAGAGGTTCCCTTTGAAGGCGATCTAGTCGATGCTATGTGTGCAGCGTTGATCAAACATGACGGAGATGGAATTCCGGTTCCGTTCACAATGAGCGGTGGCACCGACAACAAGGCCCTCTCCAAGATCGGGATTATTGGTTACGGATTTTCTCCACTCAAACTTGATCCTGAGCTAGATTTCATGGCGCTTTTTCACGGAGTGGACGAGAGAGTTCCAGTTGATGGTCTGCGATTTGGCGTAAATGTTCTTAAGGATTTTCTAGAAAACTCGTGAGACCTCATCTAGCGCGTTTCGAACCACATCTGGAAGAACTATTTCCTCGACCGTGAGTGCGCCTCTTAGCTGAGCCCCTGTTCGTGCTCCGATGATTGCGCTGGTGACTCCAGGAGCATCTCGAACCCATGCCAGAGCTACTTCCAGCGGTGAGTAACCAAGTCCAACGGCAGCTGCACTCACCGCTTCTACAATTCGCGAACTTTCACCATCAAGATACGGAGCAATAAAGTTTGCGAAATGGGGGGTCGCACCTCTTGAATCTGCTGGGATTGATTGACGATATTTTCCGGTCAGAACGCCGCGACCAAGTGGTGACCATGCGAGTATTCCTACTCCGGTTGATTGTGCGCACTCCACGATTTCGTTCTCGATGGAGCGGTTAAGCAACGAGTATTCGTTCTGCAGTGTTGTGATCGGCGCTTTGGCGGTATTGGATTCCTGAAGAGTGATGGCACGAGCGCTCTGCCAACCGCTGAAATTACTGAGCCCTACATAACGCGCTTTGCCAGATGAATATGCATAATCGAGGGCAGAGAGAGTGTCATCTAAGGCAACGTGTGGATCCCACGAGTGGATCTGCCAGAGGTCTACATATTCACTACCGAGTCGTGCCAGTGACCTGTCCAACTCAGAGATCAAATGATGGCGAGAATTATTAATAGTTCTATTTCCATCCGGAAAAGAAATTCCAGCCTTAGTTGCAATGACTAAATCTTCACGGGCAGCGATTGTTCCGATGAGCCCCCCAATAACTCGTTCGGCGTCACCATCGGCATACGTTGAGGATGTATCAATAAAGTTTCCGCCAACTTCGACAAAGGAGCGCAGCTGTTCTGCGGCTTCGTGGGTGTCGGTATCACGCCCCCACGTCATTGTTCCAAGCCCAAGTCGCGAAAGCTCGAGTCCTGAATTGCCCGCGCGACGTCTCTTCATGGGCGAAACCTTAGCAAGCCAAGAATCTTAAAGAGCGATAATCTTGTGTCATGTCACGAATCGTTCTACTTCGACATGCTCACTCAACTGCCAATTTGAAGAACATTCTCGCGGGTCGCACTCCTGGAGTAGCACTCAGCACAAAGGGAGAAAAGCAAGCAGAGAAATTGATAACACGTATAGGTCCAACAAGATTTGATGTCATTGCAGTGAGCCCTATTGCGCGTTGCTCTCAGACTATTTCTCCTTGGCTTTCTCTTCACGGTAAAGAGAAAGAACCAATAATTGAGGAAGGTCTCTCCGAGGTGGATTATGGGGACTGGAGTGGGAAATCACTTGCTGCCTTACGTCGGCAGAAGTTGTGGAAGGTAGTTCAAGATCATCCGAGTCAGATGACTTTTCCTAATGGAGAGTCTCTTCTTGAGATGCAGACGCGCGCGCTTGCATCGTTCTATCGGGTAGAGAAGGTAAAGGGCAAGAACGCGCGGCTGATCGTAAGTCATGGTGATGTTATTAAGGCAATTGTGGCTCATGTACTAGGAATGCACCTGGATCAATTTCAGCGTCTTGTAATTGATCCAGCATCGATAACTATCATTGATACCGATAACGGAATCAGTCGTCTTGTCACTTTTAATGACCAGAATGGATCTCTGACAAGCGAAGTGAGCGCGGCAACTGCCGTTGGTGGATCAACTGGTAATCAGAGGCTGGATAATCAGAGATGACCGAATCCCAGAAATGGGTTTTTGATAAGCCCGACCGCTTTATCGTGGGCACGATCGGAGCGCCAGGTGAACGAGAGTTCTATTTTCAGCTCCGACAGGGTTCTCAACTTGTCTCACTAGCCACTGAGAAGTCGCAGGCCTCAGCCCTTGCCCAAAGAATCGGTACGATCGTTCGAGAGGTAAAGAAGAGCGCGCCATTAAGTGCAATAGCACCGATGAAAGCAGATGATGGCCCACTCGAACTTCCACTTGATAGTGAGTTTACGGTTGGGGCAATTGGAATCGCTTTTGACCCAACCGAACTAGAGATTGAAATATCGTTTCGCTCTGATCTTGATGATGGCGAGGAATTTTCCGAGAGTGCGTATCCAACAGTTGATCTCAGAATAGATCTATCCATGGCCCTCGCCTTCGTTTCACGAACACAGGCACTCGTTGCCAGTGGCAGAGCGCTCTGCCCTTTCTGTATCTCGCCAATAAATCCGCAGGGTCATCTCTGCCCACGCGCCAACGGCTATAGACGATGATGATCATTGACCGGGAATGGATCGAACGAAGTATTGCCACTGCGACACACGGAGAGTTAGAGATAACCGGACGACTAGTGGATGCATCAAATGCAACTCTCTTTGGAACGGTGCGCCACAACGACGAAAAGTTTGAAGTGATTTATAAACCAGTTGCGGGGGAGCGGCCGTTGTGGGATTTCCCAGATGGCACTTTGGCAGATCGTGAATTTGCGGCATTTCTTCTCAGTGATCTTGCTGGCTTTGATCTCGTTCCTCCGACGATTCTACGAGAAGGTCCCGCTGGCATTGGCATGGTGCAGCGCTGGATCAACGTCGACCAATCTATTGATCTGACGAAATTCTTCGCTAGCGATACTCCATCTCTGAGACATCTCGCAATCTTCGATGCAATTATCAATAACACAGATCGTAAAATTGGTCATCTTCTACCTGCAGACAATGGCCACCTCTTTGCCTGTGACCATGGAGTTACATTTCATAGTGAAGATAAGTTACGAACAGTTCTGTGGCAGTGGGCCGATGATGTACTCACAGATAAAGAGATCGAATTATTAGCCTCAACTGATGAGATTCTTTCAAAAAGTATCGAGATCTTTACTCGTCACATGACCGAGCATGAATTCTTCGCTCTACGTAATCGAATTGCGCGTCTTCTCGATTCGTCGAAGATGCCGTCACCAAGTGAGGATTGGCCTCCTATTCCTTGGCCAGCGTATTAGAATCGCACCATGAAATCCTGGGCTGGCTCCATCGCATCTTTGCAGCAGGGTATTCGAGTAGTTCCGCCACTTTCACTCTTTAATACAGCGTCGAATTCAATCGAGACGGTTGAGAAGAAAGAGCTATATCGACTCTATGTTTGTGGCATTACTCCCTACGATGCAACGCACCTTGGTCACGCCAGTACTTATGTTGCCTTTGATCTGATCAATCGTTATCTACGATTTACTGGCGCAAACGTGCGCTTTGTTGAAAATATTACAGATATTGACGACCCATTACTTGAACGGGCACGACGTGATCAGGTGGATTGGCAAGATCTTGCACACTCGCAGATCGAGTTATTCCGAGGTGACATGGTTGCCCTGCGAGTCCTCCCACCTGATCATTACATCGGAGTCGTTGAGGCGATGAATCAAATCATTTCTTCGATACTCGCACTCCAATCTAAGGGTGCGCTCTACTCTGTCGATGACGATCTCTATTTCCGCGTGCGGTTAGATCCTGACTTCCTGACACGTAGTCATATCTCACTCGAGACCGCTCTCTCGTTTTTTTCAGAGCGCGGAGGAGATCCCAACCGTGAAGGCAAAGAAGATCCATTAGATGCTCTTGTGTGGAGGGCCCAGCGTGAAGGAGAGCCAGGGTGGCCCAGCCCCTTCGGCATCGGAAGACCAGGATGGCATATCGAATGTTCGGCGATCGCGCTACATTTTCTTAATCCCGATAGCCATGATGAGTTCGCAATCGATATTCAGGGTGGGGGAAGTGATTTGATTTTTCCTCATCACGATATGTCTGCGGCGCAAGGAGTTATTGCAACTGGTCAGAAATTTGCTCGGTTCTTTGTTCACGCAGGAATGATCGGTCTTGACGGCCAGAAGATGAGTAAGTCACTCGGCAATCTTCTCTTCGTTTCGCGTCTCATTGATGGGGGAGTAGATCCGATGGCTATTCGAATCGCTCTGATGGGTCACCATTACCGAAGTGATCACATGTGGGGAGCTTCCGAGATTGATCAAGCGACGGCCCTTGTTGATCGTCTTCGTTTGAACTTATCTCGCGTCGAAGTTGCGCCAACAAGTTCGGTGATTGAACTTATTGTCTCTGCACTCTCTCAGGATTTGGATACACCTCGCGCAATCGCAGCGCTGAAAGCCTGGTGTGATGGGTGTGATGCTGGTTATGTTGGCGGCAGTCCAGGGGAGCTATCTCGTGTACTAGATGATCTCTTAGGGATAGCCTTCTAGTTAATTTTCGTTCTGGCGACGCAAGAATCGTTCGAGTTCGCGAGCAATTTCATCCCCCGAAACATCTTTAAATTCAGCCGCATCCTTACTTTCTTCCAAAGCTTTTACATACTCTGAAACATCCGTATCTTCCTGAGCCATCTCTGAGACTTCGTTCTCCCACTCTTGCGATTGATGAACGAGGTCAGCCAATGGAAGTGAAATTTCAAGGAAATCTTCGAGAGCATTGATCAGTGCAAGTGTCGCCTTTGGCGATGGAGAGTTTGAAGCGTAGTGAGGCAGCCCGGCCCACAGCGAAACACAGTCGACTTCTCGCTTGAGCGCACCGTCTGCAATTATCCCGAGAATTCCTGTCGGACCCTCGTACTTACTTATCTCAACTCCTAGTCGCGCAGCGATATCTGGATGTCCACCGCTGCCACTGACTGAAATTGGTCGAGTATGTGGAGTATCAGCCAACATTGCACCGAGAGTAATTATGAGATCCACCTCAAGATCATCGGCTAAATCAAGTAGCAGTGATGTAAACGTCTTCCACTTCATAGATGGTTCGACACCTAAGACAAGTACGTAATCATGATCGAGATGAGATGTATGTACTCCATAGACCTGTGTTGATGGCCAATTAACGCTACGGACCATCGATTCATCAACAGAGATCATTGGTCGATTCACTTGAAAGTCATAAAAATCTTCAACGTCATATTCAGCGATCAGTATCGCTTCCTGAGGATCCTCGCTCTGATCTAAGTTCTCAAGCAGATGAGTGAGTGCACCAGTTGCTGCTTCACCTGCATCACTCCAGCCAGAGAAGGCGACAATCATCGTTGGTCGCCTGAGATGTGGGATTGTAAAAATCTCCATATCTCCCACCTTAAGGTAACCTTTGTGTCGTGACGAACGCTAAAACACCCTCTGAGCTAAGAAAAGCTCTCGCCTCCCGCGTAGTGATCGCAGATGGTGCGATGGGAACAATGCTCCAGGCGGCTGACCCATCGCTGGAAGACTTTCAGGGGCATGAGGGCTGTAACGAAATATTGAATGTGTCTCGTCCGGATGTCGTCCGATCGGTGCATGATGAGTATCTCAAAGTGGGCGTTGACGCGATTGAGACAAATACCTTTGGTGCCAACTGGGCCAATTTGGCCGAGTATGGGATCGAAGACCGAATCTACGAACTCGCCTACGCGGGCGGTGTAATCGCCCGTGCTGCTGCCGATGCTTTTTCAACGCCTGATAAGCCTCGCTTTGTTCTTGGCTCTTTGGGACCTGGGACAAAGTTGCCGAGTTTAGGACATACAACTTATTCATTCTTACGTGATGCTTACGAGACCGCTTCTCAGGCGCTCGTTGATTCAGGTGCGGATGCTCTTCTGATTGAAACCACCCAGGACTTGTTACAAGCCAAGGCTGCAGTCAACGGTGCACGGGCTGCAATAGATAAGTCAGATCGTGACCTGATACTAATTGCGCAGGTAACTGTTGAAACAACAGGAACCATGCTTTTAGGATCTGAAATCGGCGCGGCGCTCAACGCGTTAGAACCGCTGAATATCGATTTGATTGGCCTCAACTGCGCTACCGGTCCTGCAGAAATGTCTGAGCATCTGCGCTACCTCAGCAAGAACGCTCAGTGCGAAATCTCAGTAATGCCCAACGCTGGCCTACCCGTGTTGGGACCAAAAGGCGCTACATATTCTCTCGGGCCTGACGCGCTGGCGGATGCACTTGCAACCTTTGTTAACGATTACAAAATCACCCTCATCGGTGGCTGTTGCGGAACGACACCTGAACATCTCGCTGCTGTTGTTAAACGTCTTGACCGCAAAGTTGTAGAGCGTCGCACATCGTATGCTGATCCCGGCGCTTCTTCTCTCTATCAGTACGTACCCTTTCGACAGGACAACACATATATGGCCATTGGTGAACGAACCAATGCCAACGGTTCGAAAGCCTTCCGTGATGCTCTCGTTGAAGAGAAATGGGAAACCTGCGTAGAGATCGCACGCGATCAGATTCGCGATGGCGCACATATGCTCGACCTTTCTGTCGATTATGTAGGCCGCGACGGAGTCAGAGATATGACTGAGATCGCCAAACGTTTTGCGACGGCGTCAACGCTTCCCGTCGTGTTGGATTCAACAGAGCCTGCGGTGCTCAAGGCTGGTCTTGAACAACTGGGAGGACGCAGCATTATCAACTCCGTTAACTATGAAGACGGAGACGGTCCAACTTCCCGCTTTGCCAGAATCATGCCGTTGGTTGTTGAACACGGCGCATCGGTAGTGGCACTTACTATTGATGAAGAAGGACAGGCCCGAACTGCCGAATGGAAACTTCGTGTCGCTAGACGACTGATTAAAGATCTGACTGAGAACTGGGGTATCAAGACCGGTGACATTCTTATTGACACTCTTACATTTCCAATTGCTACTGGGCAAGAAGAAACGCGACGCGATGGATTGGAAACAATTAGCGCTATTCGCACACTTAAGAGTGAATACCCAGATGTTCAAACTACTCTGGGAGTAAGCAACGTTTCCTTCGGTCTGAATCCTGCGGCACGTGTAGTGCTGAACTCAGTATTTCTCCATGAATGTGTGATGGCTGGTTTAGATTCGGCAATTGTTCATCCTTCTAAGATCATGCCTCTTGCCCGTATCGATCAGGCGCAGAGAGAGGTTGCACTCGACCTCATCTATGATCGCCGGAGATTTGAGGGGGAGGACTGCGTCTATGACCCACTGACCGCCTACCTTCAACTCTTCGAAGGAGTAGAACTCGCTGCCTCTCGAAATGTAAGAGCCGCCGAACTTGCTGCTCTGCCGTTGGAAGAGCGCTTACAGCGGAGAATTATCGACGGAGAGAAAGTTGGCCTCACTGATGATCTTGATTTGGCGATGGCATCTTCAATCGAGCCTCTTGCAATTATCAATGATCATCTCCTCGAAGGAATGAAAGTTGTCGGTGAGCTCTTTGGTAAAGGAGAGATGCAACTTCCCTTCGTTCTCCAATCTGCTGAGG
Source organism: uncultured Candidatus Planktophila sp. (assembly GCA_964576165.1). Taxonomy (GTDB): domain Bacteria; phylum Actinomycetota; class Actinomycetes; order Nanopelagicales; family Nanopelagicaceae; genus Planktophila. Next base: position 34,307 of record CAZNUC010000001.1, read on the forward strand.
TAATGAAGTCGGCTGTGGCATACCTCGAGCCACATATGGAGAAGATTGATGATGAAGGTCGGGGATCAATTCTACTTGCAACGGTAAAGGGAGATGTTCACGATATTGGAAAGAATCTTGTCGACATTATTCTTTCAAATAATGGATACCGAGTAGTTAATATTGGAATCAAACAGACCATCAACCAGATCATTGACGCTGCTCAGGAATCTGATGTCGATGCGATCGGAATGTCTGGACTATTGGTCAAGTCGACAGTGATTATGCGCGAGAATTTAGAGGAACTCACCGCGCGCAGCCTTGATCAAAAGTGGCCGGTCATCCTTGGCGGCGCTGCTCTTACAAGAGCTTTCGTTGAAGTTGATTTAGCCGAAAGTTTCCCTGGCGAAGTGCGTTATGCACGAGATGCCTTTGAAGGGCTTCATCTCATGGATGCAATCATGGCGGTTAAAAAGGGTGTACCCGGTGCTGCACTCCCGGCTCTACGAGAACGCAAGGTCAAGGCAGTATCAAAAGTCATTGTCGATGAACCGATCGACACAAGGCGCAGTGATGTTGCCATCGATTGCTCAATCCCAGATGCTCCGTTTTATGGATCAAGAATTATTAAGGGAATCCCGCTAGCCGATTATGTTGGAATGCTCGATGAACGTGCGCTCTTTATGGGCCAGTGGGGTCTTAAGGGTGGACGTGGTGAGTATGAAGCGATGGTTGAAAACGAGGGACGACCACGTCTTCGTTCTCTGCTTAATGAAGTTCAATCGCAAGGTTGGCTCAACGCAGCGGTTGTCTATGGATATTTTCCTTGTGTAAGCGATGGAAATGATTTAGTCATACTGCATCACGAGGGTCCTGATAAAGGAAAAGAACGCACTCGCTTCTCGTTCCCACGGCAACGTCGTGATCGCCGTCTTTGCCTCTCTGATTTCTTTGCAGATAAAGACAGTGGAAAGACAGATGTCGTTGCCTTCCATGTGGTGACGATGGGAAGCGTTGTCTCTGAAGCGGCAGCAAAACTTTTTGCGGAAAATAAGTATCGCGAGTACATGGAGTTGCACGGCCTCTCGGTCCAACTGACAGAGGCGCTTGCTGAGCATTGGCACGCTCGTATCCGAGAAGAACTCAATGTTCGACACGAAGACTCACCTGATATTGCCGGAATTCTAGATCAAGGTTATCGAGGTTCTCGCTACTCGTTCGGATACCCAGCCTGTCCCGATATCGAACAGCAAGTTCAACTCTGCGAACTTCTCGAGCCAGGCCGAATCGGTGTGGAACTTTCGGAAGAATTTCAGTTGCATCCTGAACAATCTACCTCTGCAATTATTGTTCATCATCCTGAAGCAAAATACTTCAACGCGAATTAAAGTCTGATCGATGACTTTTAAGGCAGCGTTCTTTGATATGGATGGCCTCTTTCTTGACTCAGAACCACAGTGGCACCAATCTCAGCAAGAACTCTGTGCTCGTTACGGATATTTGTGGGATGACGAGGATCAACGAATCTGTATCGGGGGGCCACTCTCTCGTGTGGGTATCTATATCTCGCAGATGTGCGCTCATGATATGTCTGGTGCAGATGTTGTCGAAGAACTCACTCAGATGATGCTCGCAAAGCTTTCGAGTGAAGCAATCCTTATGCCAGGGGCGTTTGATGCCGTTAATCGAGTCCGAGAGGTAATGCCGGTGGCGCTAGTCAGCGCCAGTCCAAGAAATTTGATGGACGCTGCTCTCTCTTCACTTCCACCGGGATTCTTTTCATTTACGATTAGTGCAGATGATGTCGAGCGAACAAAACCTTTCCCAGATCCCTATCTTGAGGCAGCTAAACGGATGAGCGTTTATCCGAGCGAGTGCGTGGTTTTCGAAGATTCACTTACAGGGATCTCTTCTGCGCAAGAGGCGGGCTGTGCTGTTGTCGCAGTACCTCACTATGTAGAAGTTATCGAATCTCGCTCTGTAAAAGTGGCGCAAAGTCTGCACGAAGTCAACGCAACAATTCTGCAGGATTTCTATAATAGCCTTTAATTGTGTGCCGGACAGATGTTCTTAAAGAAGCACCAGTCACATAGTCGACTTGGCTTAGGTGGGAAGTGATCTTTCTCAATAGATTCAATAATCTCAGCAGCTATTGCGAGCAGCTTCTTCTCGGTTGAGATTAACTCCGCCTCTTTCGGTGAACTTTTTACCGTTCGCGCATCACCTAGATAATGCAGCACAAGAAGCGTTGGGATAACACCATGTAGTCTCCAATAAAGAAGAGCGTAGACGCGAAGTTGAAAGAGCGCTTTCTCTTCCCATCCTGGTTTTGGTGATTTCCCACTCTTGTAATCAACGATGCGCACTTCACCGGTCGGGGCAATATCAATGCGATCAACATAGCCATGGAGGTAAACCTTTGTGGTGAGATCCTGTTCAAGATGCATCTCTCGATGAGTTGGCTCGAATGACTCAGGCTTTTCAAGGAGAAAGTAGTTCTTGAGAAGCGCCTCCACTCGATCTAGCCACTCTTTTTCGTTGAGAACAAGGTGAGCGAGCTCTGGCTTTGCCTCAATTTGATCCTTCCACCGCGAAGGTGCCATTGCGGTAGCACTCTGATGGTTGCGCTCTTGCGCAGGAAGATCGAAGAGGTCTTCTAGGATTGTATGAATTAAAGTTCCGCGTTCGGCATCAATACTCGGTGGTTCAGGCAGAAGTTCGATCACCCGATACTTATAAAGTCGAGGACAATTGTTGAATTCAGAGACTCGGCTGGGGGAGAGGCGAATCGAAGTCACACTGGCGACGATACCCCCACACATCGATACTTCTCACCATAAGATAGGGCTGTGTCGGATTCCATAAAAAATTCAATTTCAGGTGCCAGAACGCCAGGCTACTTCGCGGCAGGGGATCGGATCCAACTGACAGATCCAAAGGGCAAGCTATACAGCTTCACGATTACGCCAGGCAAAGAATGGCATACACATAAGGGCTGGATAGTTCATGATGAACTTATTGGTTTGCCGGAAGGATCGGTAGTCTCAACTACCGCCGGATTAAAGTTCACCGCTTTCATTCCTCTTCTCTCCGATTATGTTCTCTCAATGCCTCGTGGTGCAACAATTGTTTATCCTAAGGATGCGGCCATGATCATTGGGGTCGCAGATATTTATCCCGGATCGCGAGTTCTTGAGGCTGGCGTTGGTAGTGGAGCGCTCTCGCTCTCGATTCTTCGAGCGGTAGGAAGTGAAGGATCACTCGACTCATTTGAGCGTCGAGATGATTTTGCAGAGATCGCAAGAAAAAATGTAATTGAGTACTTTGGTATCCACCCTGACCAATGGACTCTTACAGTAGGATCAGTTCAAGATCATCCGCACACACATACATATGACCGTGTTGTTCTAGACATGCTAGCTCCGTGGGAGTGCGTTGAGATGGCGGCAAAGGTACTGCGTCCCGGGGGAGTTTTTCTTGCCTATGTTGCAACGACGACGCAGTTATCGGCAACAGCAGAAGCGCTTAAAGCAGATGGTCACTTCACCGAACCAGAGAGTTCAGAAACAATTGTTCGTGGTTGGCATCATGAAGGCTTGGCTGTCAGACCTCAGCAACGAATGATTGGCCATACAGGATTTCTTATCCAGAGCAGGCGAATGGCTCCAGGTGTTGATGTCCTCGCGCGCAGACGTAGGCCAGCAAAGGGTGCATACGGTGTCGCGGAAGAGTGAACGTCTGGTTAATCTCACAATTGCACTCCTAGCAACAAAACGCTATCTCACTAAATCTGAGATCTTCAGAACGGTCGAAGGTTATGAAGGTTCGGCTGACGCTATGGAGCGAATGTTTGAACGAGATAAGGATGATCTTCGAGGGTTGGGCATTGTCATTGAATTAGGAACCTTCGATCCGCTCTTTGAAGATGAGGCGGGATACCGAATCACTCCGTCTTCTTATCAACTGGATCTTGGGAATCTCGATGGTCGAGATATTGCGCTTTTATCTCTCGCTGCTTCATCGTGGTCTGGCGCAGCGCTGGAAGAGGTTTCTACATCAGCGCTAGTCAAACTCGAATCGATTGGTATCGATGCCGATCTAGAGTCGATCTCACTCTCGCCTCGTATTGGCGCAACTAATTCTCACTTCACAATCATTACCGATGCAATTATGAGGCGAGCAGTTGTCACCTTCGATTATGTTTCGGCGGATTTGTCGGTGAGCTCTCGTGAACTCCATCCATTTGCCCTGAGAGGGCGAGCTGGCTCATGGTTTCTTATCGCCTTCGATGTGAATAAAGGCGAGCAGCGTACATTTCGCTTAGATCGAATCTCAGGTGAAGTCACCGTTGGAAAGAAAAGTGAGGCCTTCGCCCCGCCATCATCCCTTCATGAAGAGCCACTTGAAGATCAACCGATGGCAACGCTTCTTCTCCGTAAGAACAGAGGAAATCAGTTTCGATCAAAGTCGAAATCAATTGTCACAGGTGACGAATGGGACACAGTTCAGGTTCCGATCATTTCTAGTTCTTGGATTCTTTCACTCATTCTTTGGCACCGCGATGATGTGGTGGTCTTAGAACCGGAATCTTTGAGGCAAGAAACGATACGAACTCTTGAGAAAGTAAAGAGTGCTCATGGTTAAGAAAACCTCGACTCCCATCGAACAGACGGCGCGCCTTCTTGATCTGGTTCCTTTCCTTCTTACCCATCAAGGAATCGCGCTAGAAGATCTCGCGAAGCAATTTGGAGTGACCCAAGAAGTAATCCTCGATGATCTCAACACGTTGTGGATGTGCGGACTTCCTGGGTATACACCGCTAGAGCTCATAGATCTTGAGTTCGACTCTGGTTATGTCACGATCCGAAATGCCGATCCGCTAGCAAAGGTGAGGGCACTCAGTGGATCCGAAATGGTCACTCTCGCTCTAGGTCTTGATTTGTTGCTTAATGGTTTAGAAGGTCTGCCGCCTGAAGTGACGGATCGAATTGTTGAACTCTCAGAACGCGTTCGGTCTGTAATTGGCTCGCAGATAACGATCACTGAAGCCGCGCAGAGTCAGGTACGTGCAGTCATAGACCGTGCGATAGCAGAGAGAGCAAATGTTTCGATAGCGTATTTCTCCCCACAGCGCGATGAAGTGAAAGAGAGAATTATTTCCCCATTTGGTTTCTTTACAGAAGGATCTTTTGAATACGTTGAGGCCTTCTGTGATCTAGCTGGCGCAACAAGAACATTTCGTCTCGACCGTATCAATTCGATTTCACCTGATTTATTGCCTCGACTGAACTCTTCCCCCAAAGAATCCGTCTCATCCCCGAAGAACTCACCGCCACAAAGTACGAAGGCGCGGATCATGCGGGGCGATCGTTGGACGGCGGAGTCATTGGGACTTAGCCCGGGCCAGGTCACAATCGGAGAGTCGATTTCCCTCTCGGCATATTCAATGGATTGGCTCGCCCGAACGGCGCTCGGCTCATGCGGGGATCTGGTCATCGATTCTCCCGATGAGATTCGTAGGAGGATTGTCCAATCGGTTGAATCTACGCTAGCCCTTTATGAAGAGGGTGCGATACCGTTAGCACCAACATTACGTAAATGAAGGAGATCTAGTGAATCTGACCCAGCCAAGCCACATCTTGCTCGTACTCGTGGTTCTTGTTCTGCTCTTCGGAGCAAAGAGACTTCCTGACTCTGCGCGTTCACTCGGACAGTCACTCAAGATATTCAAATCTGAGATGAGCGATAAGAAAGACGAGAAGAAGACAGACCAAGACGGTTCTGCCTCGGCTTAACACCTATGTCGACCACATCCGCTGGTCGCATGCCGCTTCTTGAACATCTGCGTGAATTTCGAAAGCGCGTTGTTCGCAGCGCTCTTGCGATCCTATTATTTGCTGGAGTCGGCTGGTACTTCTATACCGATATCATCACAAATCTAGCGAGCCCGGTCTGCGATCTCGAGCTTGCCCGTGAAACGGGTTCAGATAATTGCGGGGCTCTCACGATTAGCGGTGTTCTTGGGCCACTCAATCTTCAAATTAAGATTGCGATTCTGACGGGGATTCTTCTTGCAGCACCGATCTGGCTCTACCAAATGTGGGCATTTATCGCGCCAGCTCTGCATAGAAAAGAGAAACGGAATTCGATTCTCTTCATTATCGCAGCCACACCCTTCTTCTCCTTTGGGGCGTATTTTGGGTACACGATTCTCCCCATGGCGATCAAGGTTCTCTTTGGCTTCACTCCAGATGCGCTCAACAACTTGGTGATTTTTGATGACTATTTAGATTTTGTAACTAAAGTGATGTTTTTCTTTGGCTTAGGATTTGAATTACCCGTCTTTCTCTTAGCGCTCAATTTTGGTGGCGCGCTGAGCGGTCGCGGAATATTGCGACCCTGGCGATTCTGGATTTTTGGCATCACACTCTTTGTGGCTGGATTCTCACCAAGTCCTGATCCTCTCTCAATGATTGCCCTCGCCCTTCCGCTCATCGGTCTCTACCTCCTTGCCGGTTTGATCGCACTTGCTAATGATCGTCGCCGAGCAAAGAAGGCGAACCGTGCTGCGCTTTTGTAATAGTAATTCTCATGAGGAGTTATGAGTACTCCAGCAGAACGGATGGCAGCATCAAAGGCTAGAGGGTCGCATCCGATAACCGTTGAGTTCTCGGAATCATTTGATTTTCCACTCGATGAATTTCAGATCAGGTCTCTTCACTGCGTCGAAGACGGGAATGGACTGTTAGTTGCTGCTCCAACTGGTGCGGGTAAGACGGTAGTGGGTGAATTTGCGGCGTACTTAGCGTTGCGAAAAGGTAAGAAATGTTTCTACACCACGCCGATAAAAGCACTTTCAAATCAGAAATTCACTGAGTTTGTTGCAAAATTTGGCGAAGAGAATGTCGGCCTTCTTACAGGAGATACCAACATCAACTCTGAGGCACCCGTTCTTGTAATGACCACAGAAGTTCTGCGAAATATGCTTTACGCAGGCTCCTCCTCTCTCACAAACTTGCAGTCAGTTGTCATGGATGAGGTGCACTATCTAGCGGATAAGTTTCGAGGCGCTGTGTGGGAAGAAGTCCTCATTCATTTGATGGAATCGGTGCAGGTGATTTCGCTTTCGGCGACAGTTTCTAATGCCGAAGAGTTCGGGGAATGGCTAGGAACGGTTCGAGGCAAGACTGATGTTATCGTTTCAGAAATTAGACCAATTCCTTTATATCAACATGTTCTGATCGGCAATCGCCTCGTGGATCTCTTTAAAGAGACAGGAAAGATCAATCCTGAGCTACTTGCACTCGAACGTGAGTCGATGCGTAAGATTAGGGTGCCTCGTCACCGCAGAGAAGGTTTTGATGAGAGCGAGAGCAAGCTCTCGCGACCTGAGATCATAGAAACTCTTGATAGACAGGGTCTTTTGCCGGCAATTACCTTTATCTTTTCTCGTGCTGCGTGTGATGCTGCAGTCAATCAGTGTTTATCTTCCGGACTTCGCTTAACCAACACTGCTGAACGTGAAGAGATTCTTCTGACCGCATCACGATTAAACGAACATCTTGCTCCTGAAGATTTAGATGTACTCGGATATAGCCAATGGCTTCAAGCTCTTGAGCGGGGAATTGCAGCCCACCACGCCGGTCTTTTGCCAAGCTTTAAGGAGACCGTTGAAGATCTTTTTAAGCGCGGGTTGGTGAAAGCCGTCTTTGCCACCGAAACCTTGGCGCTGGGTATCAATATGCCAGCAAAGACTGTGATCTTAGAAAAATTAACAAAGTGGAACGGGGAAGCGCATGTTCCTATAACTCCGGGGGAGTACACACAATTGACGGGTCGCGCCGGTAGGCGTGGAATAGATATTGAAGGAAATGCGATTGTGCAATGGTCACCAACAACTGATAGTGCAATGGTTGCAGGGTTGGCTTCAACTCGAACTTACCCACTTCGTTCATCCTTTGCCCCTACTTACAACATGGCAATTAACTTGATTAATCGTTTCGGACGTGAGCGCGCACGTGGAAGTCTCGAGTCATCATTTGCACAGTTCCAAGCCGACAGAGCTGTTGTGGGTCTTGTGAAGCAGATCAAAAAAAATGAATCGGCAATTCAAGACTTAATGCAGGATGTCAATTGTCACCTCGGAGATTTCGCCGAATATGCCCGTATGCGCAGTGATATCAAGGAGATCGAACGGCTTCTCTCCAAACGGGATGCCCGGAGAACGATAGATCAAAAGCAGCGTCGTTTCCTTGAGTCAGAGATAGAAGGTTTACGAAAAGGACTTCGGTCTCACCCATGTCATCCCTGTAATGATCGAGAATCTCACGCACGAATTGCAGAGCGCGCTGAGCGTGTGCGACGCGAATCCGATGGCTTGCGGGCCCGAGTTGAGAATAGAACACACGTCATTGCAAAGACATTTGATCGAATCTGTGATGTTCTCACCCATCTAAACTATATTGAAGGGGAAAAGACGTTAGAGCAAGGAAAGATTCTTGCAAAGATCTATGCAGAGTCTGATCTCTTGCTCACCGAGGCTATACGTAGAGGAGTTCTGGACCAACTTTCTGCTCAAGAGCTAGTCGCTGTTGCATCTGCTGTTATTTTTCAATCTCGCACCACTGAGAATTACGCTCCAAAGATGCCGCATAACAATGTGGCCCAGGCTCTGGTTTCCATTGTCTCAATATGGAATGAGCTTGAAGAGATCGAAGAACGTTTTGGGGTACAGACCCAGCGCGAGCCTGACTTTGGATTCGCATTTATTTCTTATAAATGGGCTCAAGGAAACTCCTTGCAAAGCGTTCTTAAAGGTAGTGACTTAGGGGTGGGAGATTTCGTCCGATCGATTAAACAGATTATTGATCTGCTCACACAAATTGCGGGTGCAAGCCCGGCGCTCCGTAAAACATGCCGCGAAGGTATCGCACGTTTGGATCGAGGGGTAATCTCCTATATGTTGGAGGATCTATGACACTGATGCTTTTAGATAGTGGATCGCTTTGGTACCGAGCGTATTACGGGATGCCTGACACCCTTACCGCCGCTGACGGAACACCAGTAAATGCAATTCGTGGGTTTCTAGATATGAGTGCTCGCCTGATTACTACCTACAATCCAAATCGCTTAGTTGTCTGCCTCGACGGAGATTGGCGCCCGTCATGGAGAGTAGAGCTCTTTCCTGGCTATAAGGCCAATCGTTTAGAAGATGAAGAGAGCGAAGAAGAGGCCGAACCAGATACTTTGACGCCACAGATTCCAATCCTGCTTGATCTTCTTGATGAGTTCGGTATCGCAATGGTCGGCGTAGATGATTTTGAAGCAGATGATGTGATGGCGACGTATGCTCATACGCTCCCAGGACCGACTCGAATTGTCACTGGGGATCGCGATCTCTTTCAATTAGTAGACGATGCACGAGATATAAAAGTCGCCTACCTTGCCAAAGGAATTTCGGCGCATGATCTTGTTGATCTGGCATTCATTTCTCAGAAGTACTCGATCCCCGGTGATCGTTACGCCCTCTTTGCAACATTTCGTGGTGATGCCTCAGATGGACTCCCTGGAGTGAAGGGGATAGGTGAAAAAGGAGCAGCGCTTATTGCTTCGCACTTTGCCACCATTGATGATGCAATCAGCGCTGCTCACGATTCAGATCAGCGTCTTCCTGCAGCCCTTGCACGAAAGATTATTGCGGGGGAGCAGTACTTATCTGTTGCTCCAACGGTAGTTAACTGTGCACGCAACGTTCCACTTCCTCAGATTGAACTCGCGATTCCAGCAGCTCCTAGCGATCTCTCTCGCATATATGAACTCAAGGATAAGTATTCACTCGGAGCCAGTGTCGATAGATTGATCTCTGCACTGAAGTGGTGATCGTGCTCGCAGGCCTTGCCTTTGCCTCCTCATTTGAACCGCTAGGTTGGTGGTTTGGCGCACCATTGGGTTACGCACTCCTCTTAAGAAAACTAGTTGCATCATCTAGTACACCAAAACTCTATCTTCAGGTCTTTCTCTTTGCCTTTATTAGCGCGGGAGTGACTCTTATCTGGGCTGGAAAGTATGTGGGCCTTCTTCCGCTCTTCTTTCTTGCCTTACTCCATGGACTCTTCTATCTTCCGCTTGCCACACTAAGGCGCTACACAGGGAATATTCTTTGGTTCATCCCAGCGATTTTACTTATTGAAGAGATTCGCGCCCGTTTTCCATTCTCTGGATTTTCATGGATGCGTATCGCATTTTCTCAAGCCGATTCACCCTACCTATCGATTGTCTCTATCGGGGGAGTGACTCTCCTCTCACTATGGGTTTTGATAATTTCTTATCTACTCACTGCAGTAAGTTTGAGAAAAATTCTTGTGATGCTTCTGGTTATCTTCGTGCCAACATTTTTGTCCAATTCCTATTCTCCGACAGGAAAAATTTCATATGCGGGGATACAGGGAAATACTCCATCTGTGGGAATTGGATTTAACGACCGTGCACAGGCGGTTTTTAATCTCCATGTTTCGACAACGATGGATCTGATTTCAGGGCAACCCGATGTCATAATCTGGCCGGAAAATTCGATCGATGTTGATCCATATATGAATTCAGATGTGTTAAGTGCGATCGAGAGCGTGACTGTGAAGTTTTCAGCGCCGCTTATCGCTGGAGCTGTCACTCGAAATACTGGTCAACTTGAGAATGTCTCGATTATGTATAACGTCGGTGGGGAAGTGGTCTCGGTCTATTCCAAGCAATATCTGACGCCCTTTGGCGAGTACATTCCTCTGCGAGGAATTGCACGAATTGTTTCTCAGTATGTTGACAACGTTTCAGATTTTTCAAGCGGAAAGAGTGTTGACCTTCATAACATTAATTCAATGAACATCGCTCCTGTAATCTGCTATGAATTGCTCTCTGACTCACTAGTAAGGAATGCAGCGCAGAAATCTGAAGCCCTTGTGGTTCAAACAAATAGCGCTACATTTTCGGGAACATCAGAGAGTGCCCAGCAACTTGCGATCACTCGGGTGAGAGCGGTTGAAAATGCTCGTGAAATAGTAAGTATTTCTACGATCGGAATTTCGGCGCACATCGATATCAATGGAAATGTACTCAGCCGTACCGACGAAAATGTTCAGGCCATCTTAGAAGGTGATCTGCAAGGTGTTTCAAATACCACGCTCGCATCACGCCTTGGTACATTGGCAATGCCGCTGACCCTTGTCCTGAGCCTTTTCCCACTTATCATGCGTAGAATACGTAGATCATGAAGTTTGCAATCCTGATACCGACCTACAACGAATCAACATCGATTCCTGAGTTGATAGATTCTCTTGCCCAACTTCGCCAGACAAGGGAATTCGATTTTGATGTTCTTGTCATCGATGACAATTCTCCTGATGGAACGGCGCAGATTGTTCAGGCGATGGGCTACGAGTGGGTGCGCCTACTTAAGCGACCTAGTAAAGATGGTTTAGGCAATGCCTATCGTGCAGCATTTGTCGATATCCTGGCGACACCACAATACGACCAGATCGTCACCATGGATGCCGATGGTTCACATCGTGTTGCAGATCTTCCGCTGATGTTTCGTGCTGCGCGACCTGGTCTCTCGATTGTCCTTGGAACTCGCTGGATCAAGGGTGGCAGTGTTGTGAATTGGCCAAAAAGTCGACAGCTACTCTCGCGGTCTGGAACCCGATACGCATCTCTCGCGCTAGGCATCAATCTTGCCGATCTCACAGGAGGATTTAGGATCTATAGCCGAGAGCTACTCAACGCACTTAATCTCCATCAAATGAGCGCCACTGGATATTGTTTCCAAATCGAGATGGCTCTGGCAGCTCATTTAGCCGGCGCTCGTGCGACCCAGGTTCCGATCACCTTTGTAGAAAGAATTAACGGCGTATCGAAGATGAGCAGAGCAATAGTCATTGAGGCGATGATCCAGACAACGCGCTGGGGTTTTACTCGTAGGCTCAGACCTTACGCCGATAAGTTACATTATGTAAAGTAACTCTGAAATACGCTCCCCGCGAAGGGCTAGGCGTAATCAGAGATTGGCGCGCAGCTACAGACCAGATTCCGATCTCCATGTGCGCCATCAATGCGACCCACAGGTGGCCAATATTTCATTCGTTGTCCGATGATCTCACCGCTCACAAGACCATCGAGTGCCGCTGGGTAACCACCTAACTCACGAGAATAGCCGCGATTCCATTGATCTCCGGCTGTGATTCGCGCTGTATGGGGGGCCCAACGCAGAACGCTCTCTTCAATGGCAATCACGCCGTCGATTACCTGTTGGATTTCGCCCCGGATAGCGAGCATTGCATCGATGAAGCGATGAATCTCGTTCAAATCCTCTGACTCTGTAGGTTCAATCATCAGTGTTCCGGCCACCGGGAAAGACATGGTTGGTGCATGAAAACCGTAATCCATCAATCTCTTTGCAATGTCATCCACGCTCACACCACACTGAGCAGTTAATGGTCTAATGTCGAGAATACATTCGTGCGCAATACGTCCATTAGCACCCGTATAAAGGATTGGGTAAGCATCTCCCAAACGCGCAGCGATGTAGTTGGCTGAAAGTATGGCGACGTGAGTCGCGTGAGTGAGCCCTGCTCCTCCTAATAAACGAATATAGGCCCAGGAAATTGGCAAAATACTTGCCGAACCAAATGGTGCACCTGAAACAGGACCAGGACCGCTCTCTGGGCCAGCGTTCTTATCAAGTGGATGATTAGGTAGAAACGGTGCAAGGTGTGCGCGAGCAATCACAGGTCCTACGCCTGGTCCCCCACCACCATGAGGAATAGCAAAAGTCTTATGAAGATTCAGGTGAGAAACATCAGCACCAAATTTTCCTGGTTGTGCCGTTCCGACAAGTGCGTTGAGGTTGGCTCCATCTACATATACCTGGCCACCCGCTTCGTGTATCAGTGCGCAGATATCTGAGACCGCAGATTCAAAGACACCGTGGGTGCTCGGGTAGGTGATCATCAACGCCGCTAACTCGCTACCATGAAGTGCAATTTTTGCCTTAATGTCTGCAACGCTGACATTTCCCTGCTCGTCACATTCAATGACAACAACCTTCATACCCGCCATTACCGCACTCGCAGCATTTGTTCCATGAGCACTTGAAGGTATGAGGCAGATTGTTCGGTGCTGATCGTTTCTTGAATCATGATAATTGCGAATTGCGAGTAAGCCCGCAAATTCGCCCTGACTTCCAGCATTTGGTTGCAGAGAAACAGCGTCATATCCGGTGATAGCAACTAGCCAATCCGATAATTCGGCAATCAACTGGCGCGATCCAACTGATTGATCAGCAGGTACAAATGGATGTAGCCCAGAGAACTCAGGCCATGAGACAGCTTCCATCTCAGTGGCAGCATTAAGTTTCATGGTGCACGAACCTAGCGGAATCATTGTGCGATCGAGTGCGAGATCACGATCGGCTAGGTTTCGTAAGTACCTCATCATGGCAGTCTCTGAATGATGAGAGTTGAAAACTGGATGTGTCAGATATTTCGAAGATCTGCGCAACTCAGATGGAATTTCTTGCGCTTTGCAATCCTCAAGACTCAAGACGTTAAGTACTTTTGCGAAGATTTCTTCCGTTGTTGTTTCGTCAAAGGAGATACGAATAGCGGTTGATGAAACGTGTGCAAAATTAAGTCCAGCGTCATTGGCTCTTTTGTGGACGATCGAGGCATCTGGCACATCTACGGTTACTGTGTCGAAAACATTATCGTTTCGGGAATGAGATGCCTGTTGCAAACGTGATGCGAAGGAGTGAACTCTCTCTGCAATTGCTTGCAATCCACGTGGACCATGCCACATGGCATAGAAGGCGCTCATATTTGCTAGTAGCGCTTGAGCAGTACAAATATTTGATGTCGCCTTATCGCGTCTAATGTGTTGCTCACGTGTTTGTAGTGCAAGACGAAAGGCTGGATTTCCTGTGTTATCAATACTTTGTCCAACAAGGCGGCCAGGCATTGAACGCTCTAAGCCAGATTTGACTGAGAGGAAACCAGCGTGAGGGCCACCAAATCCCATTGGCACACCAAAGCGCTGAGATGTTCCGACGGCGATATCTGCCCCCCACTCCCCTGGCGGTGTGATGAGAGTTAAGGCGAGAAGATCAGTCGCTGCAATCATGAGCGCACCACGCGAGTGCACGTACTTCGCAAATTCGCTGTAATCAATAATCTCACCAGTGGTATCTGGGTACTGAACAATCGCTGCAAAGAATTCCCCGTCGTAGCCTTCTCGAGCGACGTGGCCTGAGTCAACTTCAACAACAGTGATCCCAAGGGGCTTAGCCCGTGTTGCGATGACAGCCTTAGTTTGCGCATGCAGATGCTCTTCGATGAGGAAGACCGCTTCATCTGGCGCTTTCGATGCTCGGCGCGCGAGAGTCATTGCCTCCGCTGCGGCTGTCGATTCATCAAGCATCGAAGCATTGGAAATATCTAATCCGGTAAGTTCACAGACCATCGTTTGAAATGCGAAGAGAGCTTCTAGTCGACCTTGTGAAATCTCTGGCTGATACGGCGTGTAAGCGGTGTACCAGGCGGGATTCTCTAAAACATTTCGCTTAATCACCGAAGGAACATTGGTGCCGTAATACCCGCTGCCGATGAGGGAGGTTAAAACTTTATTCTTAGATGCGCGGGCTCGTAGCTCCTCGAGAACTGCGACCTCGCTGATTCCAGAACCAATTGCCTTCTCAATGACACCAGAGATTGCAATATTGGCTGGCAGAACATCCGATATGAATGCACTGAGGCTTGTATAGCCAAGTGCCTTCAGCATTGCTAATTCGTCGCTATGCGTTGGACCGATATGGCGGTCTTCGAATCCAGAGATACTCATCCCGCCACTCCCCCGTTTGATTACGGGGAAATATTAGGCTATCTCTCTGCTTTATGCGCCTTTAGCTTTGCGTCGCAGAGAGAGTTCATCATCACTATCAACTCGAGTCATCTGACCATCAACTTCGCCTTGAAGGTTAGCAAGTGAACCTTCCACCTCATGCCAAACTTTTCCAACAGCGATACCGAATACACCTTGTCCTCCAGCCAAGAGATCAACGATCTCATCTGGACTTGCACATTCATAGATAGATGCGCCATCACTCATTAAGGTGATGCTTTCAAGTTCTACAACTCCGCGATTACGAAGGTGATTGACAGCAGAGCGAATATTCTGCAGTGAGATTCCAGCATCAAGCAGACGCTTAACAATTTTAAGTACGAGAATGTCGCGGAAGCCATAAAGTCGAGAAGTTCCAGAACCCGTCGCACTTCGAACGCTAGGTTCTACCAATCCGGTGCGCGCCCAGTAATCGAGTTGACGATATGAAATTCCAGCGGCAGAACAGGCGGTAGCGCCGCGATAACCAATCTCAGGCGTGGCTGGGGAGGACACGGAAAACTCTTCTCTCTTGGGGATGAGCTCAAATATACGCTGGGGATAGGGGTGAAACAATGACCGACACGATGCAAACCTCAAGTAAAGAGTGAGACTTATCCAGCGAAATCCTCCGGATTGATCTGGTCAAGGAAATCGCGGAAAGCATCCAGATCGGCGTTAGCCGCATCGATTGGCTGCCCCTTCTCGTCCATCTCTTGGATGAGCCGTTCAGGTATCTCGATTCCAACCTGCTCGAGTAACTCGCGCGAGGCGAGGATATTGCTCTGGCTACGAAGAGCCAGGGCGATCGCATCAGATGGACGAGCCGAGATGGCTAGAGCTGCATCCTCGCTCGTACGGATCTGCAGAGTTGCGAAGAAGATTCCATCACGCAAGTGAGTGATCTGAACGGCCAACAATGTGGCATCGAGAGTGTGCAAAATATCGCGCATGAGGTCATGGCTTAAGGGCCGGCTCGGATTTATCCCTTGCTGGGCGAAGGCTATAGATGTCGCTTCGGTCGCACCGACCCAGATTGGAATAAAACGATCTCCATCAATTTCTTTCAAGAGCACTATCGGTTGATTTGAAGGCATCTCAATTCGAACACCCACAACTTCCATACTGATAAAGGGAGTGCTCTCAGCGTTCATGAATTGAGTCTAACGCGGACGATTCAATCCTGCTCGGACAAGGCCAGCATGCAATCTGATCGAGAGAGCGGCGATCTCCTTGGAGACTTCCTCTGCTCTCGCCTTTGAATCACTACCCTTTTGTCGATGCAATGGAGTAACAACTTGTTCAATCAGACCGATTTCACGATCCGCCGCCGATTTAAATGAACGCAGGTGGCGTGGTTCGATTCCAAAGGCAGACATCTGAGCAACTGCTGTTGCTACCGATAGCGCGTCAGCGTCATAGTGTCGTCCACGAATTGTGATGAGGCCAAAGCTCTCAAGCTCTGTCAACGCGCCATCGCTCAAACCAGAAGCGCTTACCAACTCTTCTCGAGAAAGGCGCATCTCTGGCGATGGAGCAAAGTTTGCAGCAGAGAGTTCGCCATCAACGGTGGCAAGTCCTAAGGCCGGTCGAGGTGCTGCAGCGCCACCGACTGTAGACGGCTCTAGCCCACGGTCCATTGCATCAAGGTTTTCCTTTATGACGCGAAGAGGTAGGTACTGATCGCGTTGAGCGAGCAGAACATAACGAAGACGTTCAAGATCAACGCTGGTGAATTTTCTATATCCGGAAGGAGTGCGTTGTGGTTCGATCAATCCCTCAGATTCGAGGAAACGAATCTTGGAGATCGTCACATCTGGGAAATCCCCACGCAATTTTGACAAAACTTCACCAATACTTAGGTACGCACGGGCTGGAACGCTCACTATCTCTCCCCTATCAACTTAGATTTACCTGTAATGAAGACCAGGTGGAACTTTCCCACTTGGATCCGATCTCCACTGAATAACTTTCTACGTTCAATACTCTCTGAATTTACATATGTTCCGTTAAGACTTGATGAGTCGGTGATCTCAAAGAGGGACTCCCCCGAGAGAAACGAAATGACCGCGTGTTTACGGGATACCGTCACATCGTCGAGAAAGACTTCGCTCTCATGTGAACGACCTATTGTGCAGCCATCGGTCGTGATGAGATATCTCGACCCCTTAGCTGGTCCTCTATGAATGATGAGCATCGCTTTATCCGGTGAACCATTGAGAATCTGGGCAACAGTCTCTTGCTCAGATTCTGTAATGGATTCTAAGAACTCCGATAGAAGCGGGGATGTCTTCTGATCGGCAGGATTGCCACCCAGTCTGAGAGTCGTGGTCAACTCATTCTCGTTCTGAGAATTCATCTGTCACCGCCTCTCGATCACAATATAAAGATCAACTGGAGGCTGACACTAGATTGAGTCGATAGATAAATCAAGCGCAGGATGAGCGCTGAAACAGATGAAAACTACGCGGTGATTTGGCGATACTGCTCGGCTGTGAGGAGGGCGGTAGGGGTGTCGGTGACTTCGATCTCAGCCAACCAGCCCTGGCCATACGGATCGCTATTGAGTAGCTCGGGTGCTTGATTTAATCCATCATTGACAGCGACGATCGTGCCACTGACTGGAGAGAATATTTCTGACACGCTCTTCGTTGATTCAACTTCGCCACACACTTTATCTGCAACGACAATGTCGCCAACCTTAGGAAGTTGCACGTAAACAATGTCACCGAGCGCTCCTTGAGCGAAGTCAGTGATGCCCATGCGGATGAGAGTGGGTGAACTTTCAGAGACCCATTCATGCTCTTTTGTATATTTGAGTGAATCTGGAATCAACGACATGTATCTCTCCCCCGATATTTATCTGCGCAGCGTCACACTCTAATAGTTTTGATGGCGGTGAGGAAGTATGAAACTCCCGTAGCCAGATAAAGAGCGACCCCCCACAAGGCAAAAGCCCACCCCAGAATAAAAGCCGCGGTTCCAATCCATGAGGTGTTTAACGCCAGCAATAGGAATGGAAAGGCGTAGAGGAGGTTGAAAGTTGCTGCCTTCCCCAAAAAGGTAACTGTGAGCGGAGGTTTCTTTGCTATCGCTAGAGCACCAGCGACCACGGCAAGAAGTGCATCTCGTGCAACGAGAACTAGCACCAACCACAGTGGAATCGCATCTCGCATCACTAAGACAATAAGAGTAGAGACGATGTAGAGGCGGTCAATCGTCGGATCCATGATTTCGCCTAGTTTGGACTCCTGCCCGAGCGCTCTGGCCAACTTTCCATCAAAGTAGTCAGTGGCACCGCCTACTGCCAACACCACAATCGCCCAGACATCGGCCTCGTGAACAAGAGCAAGATAGATAAAGAGCGGAATACCAAGTGCTCGCAACGCCGTGAGCGCATTCGGCCAGGTCAGAATTGGAGGCCGTGAGGCGGATGCTGTCATCACATTAACTCTGTTCTTTATCGCGCTCTTTGACGCGAATCGCTACTTGAACAGGGGTCCCCGGGAATCCAAACTCTTCTCGCAAGCGACGTTCGATAAAGCGACGATACGATGCCTCAATCCAGCCACTTGAAAAGATAACAAATTTTGGCGGCGAGATTCCTGCCTGAGTAGCGTAGTAAATCTTTGGTTGCTTTCCACCACGTACTGGTGGAGGCGTCGCTCCAATCAATGCGCCAAGGAATGAATTCAACTTTGACGTTGGTACACGTCGCTCCCATGAGTCAAGTGCGGTACGAAGGGCGGGTGCGAGGCGATCACGATGCCATCCTGTCTTTGCTGCAACGTTGACGCGTTGGGCCCATTCGACCTGATCTAAATGGCGATCAATCTCTCTATCTAATTGATCACGACGATCTTCATCAACCAGATCCCACTTATTCATCACCAAGACGAGTGCTTTACCAGCCTCTTCAACCATTGTGATTACACGTAAATCTTGTTCTGAAATGGGCTGAGATGCATCTAGTACTACAACTGCACACTCGCATCGCTCGAGTGCTGCTTGGGTACGCAGCGTTGCGTAGTAGTCGGTGCCACTGGCTTGATTTGCTCGCTTCTTCAATCCTGCAGTATCAACAAATCTCCAAATTGATCCTCCGAAATCAATAAGTGAATCGACTGGATCGCGTGTAGTGCCTGCAACATCATCAACGATTGATAACGCCTCCCCAGCGAGTGCGTTGAGAAGACTCGATTTACCAACATTAGGACGTCCGATCAATGCAATACGACGATAACCATCTTGTGATTGCGCTCCTCCTACTTCAGGTAGTTGCCTGACAATTAAATCTAATAGATCGCCGCTACCACGACCATGAAGAGCGGAGACAAAACATGGCTGCCCAAGACCTAAATTCCATAGCGCGTGAGCGTCCGATTCATCCGAATCCCCATCAACTTTATTTGCAACCAAAATCGTTGGTTTCTTTGCCTTGCGAAGTTCTTGCACGAGAATGTCGTCTTCATCAAGTGCTCCTACATGAGCATCAACAACGAATGCGAGAACATCTGCTTCTTTCATTGCCAGTTCTGCGCCCGCCGATACCTGTACTGAAATACCGTCGGGTTTTGACTCCCATCCCCCGGTATCCATAATGATAAATCTGCGACCGTTCCATTCGCACTCGTACTGGACTCGGTCACGAGTAACTCCGGGAGTATCTTCGACAATCGCTTCGCGACGACCAAGAAAGCGATTAATGAGTGTTGATTTTCCAACATTCGGGCGACCTAAGATAGCCACGATCGGTAGCCCTAGCAGGTTTCGCTCCTTAAGAAGTTCCCAGATACGTTCAATAGTTTCTTCAAGATTGAGTGTTGTTGAATCGACTATCACCGCATCACTTGCAGCGCTCAACGGAGATACCGCTCTCGTCGAATCAACGTGATCTCGTTCGCTTAATGACTTACCTACAACTTCACTGCCGTGTTCTGAACCGAGCTCGGCATCACGACGTTGCGCTCTCGCTTGAAGATCTGCAGTAAGAAAAACTTTCATCGCGGCCTTTGGTGCGACAACAGTTCCGATATCGCGACCTTCAACAACTATGCCGCGATCAGCTTTATTAATAATTGCGCGCTGCAAGGTAAGAAGTTCAGTCCGGATTTGCGGAATGGCACTGATGGTGCTGACCGCAGCAGTCACGCGTTCAGTCCGAATCTCTTGCGTTACATCGGTATCGCCGCAAAAGATCTGAGGGTTCTTTGGGTTGGAAATGAACCTAATCGGCGAGGTCTTCAACCCTTGAAGAATGACTGAAGGTACTTGTGAATCCAAAGAGAGTGATAACCACGTGACCGCTCTATAGAGCGCGCCAGTATCGAGATAATTCCAGCCCGCCCTTGCAGCGATTTCTCTGGAGGTACTTGATTTTCCTGCGCCACTTGGACCATCTATTGCAATGACGATCATCTAGGAGCTCTCTTCATTAATAATCACGAAAATCATCGGGCGCACACTTGTGTATCGCACTTATTCTACCGAGAAGGATGAACCTTCCATCCCTCATGATGAAGATGCGCCATCACAGATGGACCATCGCTGGGTAGAAATGAGAGAGTAATCAGACCGGTATCTTGACCTGGCGTGTGCTCGATGAGTAGATCTTCAATGTTCACCTCGATCTGGGCACACGATTCAATAATTGCTGCGAGCTGACCCGGTTTATCATCAATAACAATGGTGACGTTGAAGTATTCCCGTGGTTGCCCACCATGCTTACCTGGGATACGAGCCCTCCCTTGACCTCCACCGGCAATAAAGGCTTGAGCGCTCTCACTCTCGTCGAGACCTTCCAAGAGTGAAGCGAGATCGTTTTGTAGACTTATCAATAATGGCCTAATCGCGTGGGCATTTCCGGCAATAATCTGCCCCCATAACTCTGGATCTGAATCTGCCAACCGAGTGGTATCGCGCAAACCTGCGCCAGCAAGCTCAAGGTCTGAACTATCTGCCGATGCAAGCGATCTGGCCAAGAGCGAAGCCACAATTTGGGGAAGATGGCTGACCTGAGCCACCGCCCTGTCATGATCGAAAGCGCTTCGGCTCATCCGCACACCACCGCAGATGGCAATCACCTCCTCCACGTGAGAAAGAAGGTCTTCATCCACCCCTTCTCGAACCAGAACCCAAGGTCTGCCTGTAAAGAGATCTCCTCGCGCTGACTCTGGTCCGCTCACTTCTCGTCCGGCCATCGGATGGGTTGGCGCAAATCGTGAAAGCGAGAGCGCACTTTTTGATACATCAAGTAGAGGTTTAGTCTTAATGCTCGATATATCCATAACTCTCAACTCAGGGTTGCGTTGAATTTCGGCGGCTATGACCTGGCTAAGAGCATCTGGCGGCGTTGCGATGATGCAGAGGTCTTCGACTTCTGAAACATCTCTTGTGTTATCCCCAACCTTGCTATCCCCAAGCAAGTCGCGCGCCAAACTCTGTGCTCGTGGGTCTGAATCCGCCATGGAGATATGAATCCCCGCGGATTTGAGCGCCAGAGCGATCGACGTTCCGATCAAGCCAGCACCAACTATGCGTACACGCGAGAGTTTCGGGGTCATTTGTGGGCCACTTTTCTCCGCCAATTCTTACTGAGCGATATCTCTTCGCAGTGCGCTGGCACCGTGAAGGTAGATATGGGAAATCTCGTTGAGTCCACGCTGGGTATTGCAGTGGGCCATTACGCGTAAGACTCGCGGAAGAGCCCCCGGAACATCAATTTCCACCGCGCAGATGAGCGGGACAGATTCAAAGCCCACTTCTCGAGCATAGGCTGCTGGAAAAGCCGCGTTGAGATCTGGGGTAACGGTAAGGATGACCGAGATGATCTCCTGTGGAGTTAGTTCATTTGCTGAGAGCATTGCAAGAAGGAGCTCTTTTGTGGCAGCGCCCATCGCTTCGGCGGTGTTGGCTTCTACCTGTGTGGCACCACGAATGGCACGAACCTGGCTCATGAGATAAGGATAACCCCTGACGATAGATCGCGGCGGATCTCTGTATACGTGTTTATCGATAAGTAAATAGGTGGCTTAAAAGGTATTGCTCAACGGCCTCATCGCCATGACGCCTCCACTGCCCAATGCGATGTCCGAGAGAAATATCGATAAATGTGTTTTTCTTTAAAAAAACACGCTTCTTGTATTGTCGATATTGTCGATAAAACAATTATTAGCGACTCATTGGATTTATTATTAATATATCTATAAATAGTTTTATTGCCTTAAAATCTATAAATCAATTTATATGTAAAGCGCTTCGTAGATTTGCCAATTCACCGTCATTGAGATCTCGCCATCGACCAGCAGGCGTATCCCCCAAGCTGATGGGACCAAAGTTGGTGCGGATCAGGCGGACCAGGCGGAGATCAACTGCCTCCATCAAGCGGCGAATGATGTGATATCGACCTTCGTGGATGCTGACTTCGATCCACTGTGGAGAGAGATGTTTGAATGAGAGAACCCGACCCATTCCATCCTCGAGTTCGATCCCCTTCAATAAGATTTTATCGACACCCGGCGGCAATTGACCTTCAAACTCGATCAGGTAGCTCTTGACTAGACCATAGGAAGGATGGGTCGCTCGGAAGGTCAAATCTCCATCATTTGTGAGAAGAATTAACCCTTCAGAATCCTTATCCAAGCGCCCTACGTGAAAGAGTCTCTCTTTACGGAAGTCTAGGAAATCAGCTAGCGATGGGCGGCCTTCTGGGTCAAACATCGTAGACAGAACACCTTTTGGTTTATGAAGTACTAAATAAGACTTAGTCAATATTGCAGTAATTGTCTCACCATCAACCTCGACTTTGACCTTATTTGGGTCAAACTTAGCTCCTAGCTCTCTGATGATGTGGCCATCGACGCTGACTCGTCCATCCATGATGAGTTCGTCGGCACCACGGCGGGATGTGACCCCGGCGTCGGCGATGATTTTGTTCAGGCGAAGTAGATTCATGTGTAGGCTATCCATTCTCGACAGTCTTGGTATTGCTGCGCCGAAAGGCGCGGGCCGATTTTACCGCGAGCCAGGGTGGTAAAGCAAAGACAGTTTTACTCGGTCAAGCTCTCGAGAATCTCATCGAGACCATCTAGATCAGGCAGATGCGGGGCTAGTGGCGAGAGGTCTTCCAGTGATTTAAGACCTAAACGCTCGAGGAAGTAGCTGGTGGTCTTGTACAAGATCGCACCAGTCTCGTTCTCTACGCCGTACTCCTCAACCAGGCCGCGATTGACGAGGGTCTTCATCACCGCTTCCACGTTGACCCCACGAATGGCCGAGACTCGCGCCCTTGAAACAGGCTGGCGGTAGGCAATCACAGCTAGGGTCTCGAGAGCAGCCTGGGTAAGGCGATTCTGCTGACCATCAAGGACAAATTTCTCGACTGCCTGAGCGTAATCCGGGTGGCTATAGAAGCGCCATCCCCCATTGATCGCCTTGAGCGTGAAGCCACGATCGTCATATGAGAGGGCGAGGCGATTAAGCGATTCCACGACCACGTCGACTGTGACCTCGAGAACGGTCGCTAAGGTGAGCTCAGTAACAGGCTCATCCACGACCATCAAGATGGCTTCGATCGATCTATCAACTTCTGCATTAGACATTATTGCCCTCATTTGTCTCGTCAATCAGCACTACTGGAATATCAAATTCGTCGGTAATCTCGACCTCACCAGATTCAGAGCCGGTCCAGCTGATCTGGAGTTCACCAAGAGCGATGACCTGGTTAAATCTAAGGTTGCCTTGACGGTACAGGTCGAGGAGGGCAAGAAATCGGGCGACCACGACCAGCGTGGATTCAGCGCCCACGCAGAGGCTTCGAAAACTCATGGTTTTGGAGAGGCGTAGAGCCTCAACTACAAGCTTAGATTGCTCGCTGACGCTCACTAGCGGTGTGTGGAGGTGCTCAATAGCCACGATCGGCGGGGTTTTCGGGGTCAAGACCCGCTCAGCGATGGCAGCGAAACGTTCCGCGCCTACCCCGATCAGCACCTCAGGGAGAAGGGCTGCCAAAGCGGGATCCAAAGCGACTACGCGAGGGAAGGATTTATCGGCCAATTCGATCATCTCTTGGAATGAAGAGGCGATCTCTTTAAAGGCTCTGTACTGCAAGAGACGGGCGAAGAGGATATCGCGAGCCTCAAGCAGGGCCAGATCCTCTTCATCCTCGACCTCACCGCTTGGAAGCAATCGAGCAGCCTTGAGATCAAGCAAGGTTGCAGCTACAACAAGAAACTCGGTGGCTTGATCTAACTGCCACCCCTCGCCGGAGATCTCTAAAGCACGGATGTAGGCGATGAATTCGTCGGTGACAAGGCTGAGCGAGACTTCGGTGACATCTAGCTTGTGGCGCGAGATCAGTTGCAGTAGCAGGTCAAAGGGGCCGTCAAAGTTTGAAAGGTGGACGTTAAAGCCGCTCTCAGGAGCAATCTGCTCAGCAGTTTCTACGGAAATATCCACGGGTGCACGATACTTGTTTTTCTCACACCATACTTGCTGTTACACCGCCTTCACGCGTAGAGTCGCCTTGGAAGAAAGAGGTTTCTCGATTGAGCGCTATATCGACAAAAGATGATGATGTGGTAACCACGGCTAGCCTTACAGGGGCCAAGGTGGCGCAATTTCCCAATCCGGCACCGCTGGAAGATCATGGCAACGCCCGCATCATCTCGATCTTCAATCAGAAAGGTGGCGTTGGTAAGACAACTACGACTATCAACCTCGGTGCAGCGCTGGCAGAACTTGGTCGACGCGTACTTCTCGTGGACTTTGATCCTCAAGGTGGTCTCTCGCTTGGTCTTGGTGTGAACGCTCATGCACTTCCATTAGAGAACACTGTCTATCACGCTCTAATGGATCCAGCCGCTGATATTCAGCAGATCGTTTTGAAATCTTCCGTCGCCAATCTTGATTTCTTACCCGCAAGCCGCGATCTCGGCGCTGCTGAGTCCAAGTTGCCCTCTGAAATCGGAGGACAACAATTTCTTAAGCGTGCATTAGCAACGCTTACCGATGATTACGATGTGATTCTCATTGACTGCCAACCAACGATGGGTCAGTTAACAGTCAACGCACTTGTCGCATCACATGAAGTGATCGTTCCGTTGCAATGTGAGTACTTTGCACTTCACGGTTTTATTGAATTGAGTGGAAATATCGAAAAAGTAAAGACGTTCCTCAATCCAGACTTAAAACTGATTGGAATTCTCGCGACAATGTATGACCGCAAAACACTGCACAATCGCGAAGTATTGAGCGCAATTCTCGAAAAATATCCTAATGATGTCTTTGATACGATCATTGCCAAAACTATTCGTTTCTCAGAGACAACAGTTGTCGGTGAACCAATCACCAGTTATGCATCATCTTCAGGAGGCGCTGCGTCATACCGACGTCTTGCGCGAGAACTAATTGCACGAGGAGGAGCACGATGACACGTAGAGCCAGCTTGCCGGGGGCTGATGAACTTTTTAAGCAGAATAGCCCAGCGCTTAGCGCAGTCCGTGAAGTTCCTAATGAGGCACCTGCCACGACGACTCCCCCAACGTCAAGCACTGCTTCTTCCCCGAAAGCAAAAAAGGGTGTTCGATCAATCCCACGCCGTCGAGTTGTTAGTGTTGATAAATCTCCATCAGGTCGTGAACGTCATGATGAAAAGATCACTGTCTATCTCTCTCCAGATGAACTCTTTGATCTCGATCAAGCACGTCTCTCACTTCGCGGTGACTTGGGGCTTGCAGTAGATCGTGGACGCATTGTTCGCGAATCAATCGCCGTCATCATCGCTGACTTAGAACAAAAAGGTGATCAGAGCATTCTTGCTCGCCGCCTCCGCGGTATCTAAGACTTATCTCGCGCGCGGATGGGCGCTTGCATAACTCTGACGTAAGCGATCAATTGTTACCAAGGTGTATATCTGCGTCGTTGTCACAGACGAATGGCCCAGTAATTCTTGCACGACGCGAATATCAGCACCGCCATCCAGTAGATGAGTGGCGTAAGAGTGTCGCAGCGCGTGTGGGCTGACTTTGTTCTCAAGTCCGCACGATTTCGCCGCATGAGAAACAATTGTCCAAGCACTCTGACGAGAAAGCCGACCACCCCGAGAATTGAGAAAGAGTGCACCATTATCGCTTTTTGCGTGTGCCACTAGCGCAGGTCGTAATCGAATCAAATAATTATCAAGGGCATTGAGTGCGAAGCTTCCGATAGGCACCACACGTTCCTTAGATCCCTTTCCACGGAGCTTTATCGTTTGAATTACTTCATTATCGCTTTCAACCTTCGCCAGATCGCTCACATTGATTCCAATGATCTCGGAAACCCGTCCTCCAGTTGAATACAAGAGTTCGAGGAGTGCCACATCTCGGAGCGCATTCACTCGACTCAAGGAAGTGCAGGCACCGATCAGTGAACTCACCTCTTCGATTGTGAGAGCTTTTGGTAACTTGCGGGCGATTCGGTGAGATGTAATTTCTCCGGTTGGAAGGTTAAGTGAGTACTCGCGCGCACAATAGATAAGAAATGACTTCACTGTTGAATTTGTTCTGTTAATACTTGACGGCGATAACGATCGATCCCTCAGTGAGACCTCAAAAGCAACGAGGGTGTCGGGTGTAATCGACTCTATTGACTTCTTATTATCGTGAAGATAATCCAGAAAATATCTGAGGTCTCGCGAATAAGCCGAGATTGTGTTTTCAGAAAGACCACGCTCTATTCGAAGGTGATCAATAAATGCCGAATTGGTTGATTGAGGATCAAGGTTAGTAGCCATGTGCAACGGCTACAGCTTCGTACATGATCTTTCCATCGTGAACATTCAGTCCTGCAGCAAGTGCATCATCCGAAGCGATCGCCTTCTCCCAGCCGTGAGTTGCAAGTGAGAGCGCGTAGGAAAGCGTTGCATTGGTGAGAGCGTAGGTTGATGTGACTGGAACTGCTCCAGGCATATTCGCAACGCAGTAGAAAATAGATTGGTGCACCGCAAACGTTGGTTCGGCGTGTGTTGTTGGTCTGGAATCTTCAAAGCACCCACCCTGATCAATTGCGATATCAACAAGCACGGAGCCAGGTTTCATCTCTTTTACTTGAGCATTACTCACGAGCCGCGGAGCCTTGGCTCCGTGGACAAGAACTGCTCCGACAACAAGATCCGCACCCTTAAGTTCACGATCAATAGCGTGAAAGGATGAAGCGAGAGTCTTGATGCGTCCGCTGTAGAGCGAGTCAATATAGGCAAGTCGTGGGAGAGACCGATCAACAACTGTGACATCAGCCCCCATCCCCATTGCTATAACGGCAGCACTTAATCCAGCTACTCCCCCGCCAATTACTAGAACTTTTGCAGGTGCAACTCCAGGAACTCCACCCATAAGAACTCCCCGACCACCGTTGGGCTTTTGTAGCGCACTTGCTCCCACTTGTGCGGCAAGTCTTCCCGCTACCTCGGACATTGGTGCAAGCAGCGGCAAAGTTCCGTTGAGCTCCACTGTCTCGTATGCGATTGCAGTTGTTCCACTTGCAAGGAGAGCATCAGTGCAGGGTTTTGAGGCGGCGAGATGAAGGTAGGTGAAAAGAATCTGTCCCCGACGTAGCCGTGGGTATTCAATCTCAATTGGCTCTTTAACCTTAAGGATCAAATCACTTTTCTGCCAGAGCGCTTCAACATCTGACTCAATGCTTGCACCTGCTGCACTAAAATCTTGATCCGTTATTGCAGATCCAAGCCCAGCACCTTTTTCGATGAGAACAGAGTGTCCGGCGCGAACAAACTCAGCGACACCTTCTGGTGTGAGAGCTACGCGCGATTCATGGACTTTAATCTCTTTCGGTACTCCAACGAGCATGTTTATCCCTTTGATTGAATAGCGGCGGCAATGAGGCCGATAAAGAGTGGATGAGGTCTCGTAGGACGAGATCTCAATTCAGGGTGCGCCTGGGTTCCAACGTAGTAAGGATGTACCTCTTGAGGCAACTCGACAAACTCAACAAGATCTAACTCAGTGTTTATTCCAGAGAAAACTAGACCAGCCTCTGCGATCGCACTTCGATAAGAATTGTTCACTTCATAGCGATGTCTGTGACGCTCAGAGATCGAGGCTGCTCCGTATGTTCCAGCCACGACCGAACCAGGTGTGAGCTCAGCTTTGTAGAGGCCCAAACGCATTGAACCACCCATATCAGCATCTCCAGCCACCACATCTTCTTGGCCAGCCATCGTGGCAATCACGTGTGTGCCATTTTCGGGATCAAATTCTGCTGAGTTAGCATCTTTAATGCCAGCGAGATTTCTCGCCGCCTCGATCACCATACATTGCAATCCGAGACATAAACCCAAGGTTGGAATCTTCTTCTCTCGTGAATAAGTTAGCGCGCCAAGTTTTCCTTCTATTCCTCTAATTCCAAAACCACCGGGCACGCAAATCGCATCAACGCCAAAGAGTGCCGCTTCCGCTCCTTGGGGAGTTGCACACTGATCACTTGGCACCCAGATCAGTTCGATCTTCGCATTATTTGCAAAGCCACCTGCTCGTAACGCCTCAGATACAGAGAGATAGGCATCCGGCAGGTCAATGTATTTACCAACAAGTGCGACCTTTACGTTGTGTTTTGGTTGATGAACTTTTCCAAGAAGATCATCCCACTCGCCCCAGACAACATCATGGCCACCCAGACTCAGACGATCAACGACGTACTTATCTAGCCCTTCGCTGAACAAGACCTTTGGAATGTCGTAAATACTTGGCGCATCAACGGCGGCAACTACAGCCTCTACATCAACATCGCACATGAGCGAAATCTTTCTCTTGATCGACTCGGGAATAGGACGATCTGATCTGAGGACTACCGCATCTGGTGCGATACCAATACTGCGGAGTGCAGCAACGCTATGTTGAGTTGGCTTGGTCTTGAGTTCACCTGATGGACCGATATATGGAACTAGTGAGATGTGGAGATAGAAAACGTTATCCCGTCCTACTTCTTGACGCAATTGTCGAGCCGCTTCGAGAAATGGCTGCGATTCAATGTCCCCAACCGTTCCACCAATTTCTGTAATCACGACATCAATATCTGGTTCAGCCATAGCTCGGATACGTTCTTTAATTTCATTGGTGATGTGGGGAATGACCTGAACCGTTTCACCTAAATATTCACCACGTCGCTCACGCGCAATAACGCGGGAATACACTTGGCCAGTTGTTACATTCGCTGACCCATGAAGATTGCGATCCAAAAAGCGTTCGTAATGACCAATATCTAAATCAGTTTCAGAGCCATCATCTGTT
>CAZNUC010000002.1:0-55683 GCA_964576165.1 uncultured Candidatus Planktophila sp.
CCCGCGACCTCCGCCGTGACAGGGCGGCGCGCTAACCAACTGCGCTACTGGGCCTAGCTTGTACATCTTCGTGCCCCCAACGGGATTCGAACCCGTGTTACCGCCGTGAAAGGGCGATGTCCTAGGCCCCTAGACGATGGGGACGTTAAAGGCTGACCTATCGTACCCGTGACTCACACTGAAAACCAAAACGAGTTTTACTCCGCTATTTCTAACGCTTTTTCTCGCTTATTTCGCAGGGCTAAAAGTGAACTGGTGACAAGGGCGACTCCAGCTGCAAAGAGGCCAAGGGCCGAACCGAGTGAGCCACCCAACGTTGATGCAACAAATTCTCCGACACCAACAGTTGTTGTCAGCACAGCTGTGAGAAGTATCGGCCAACGATTGACGCGAAGATAGAGCCAGGTTGTTAGAGCTGCAACATAGATCATCAATAGATATGAAATTAATCGCTCGGAGTCGACAAAGAAAATCTGCGTTGAGATAAAGAGCGTTGCTCCACCAAAAATATAGCCCAAAAATTCATCGACATATTTAAAGTACGTCAGAGCCAACCAGCCAGTGCCAAGGAGAAGAAAATAGATTGCTATAAAAACTGCGGTTTCACTGCCTGGTGGCGATAAATCTGAGACTGCCATGATTCCCGAGATAAAGATAAATCCGTAGAGAGTGAAGTGACCAACGAATGATTGCACCAAGTAGAACCCAATAAGTGCAATAGCCGTTCCACCCAAGAAAGCCAGAGTAGGTGCATCATTTTTCGGATGGACGATTGCAATTGTTGCAGTCGTGCTTGCTGCAGAAAGTCCATAGAGCACACCCGATAAACGAGATTTAACAGGTGAAGCCGAGCCTACAAAGAGCCCGAGCACAAAGAGGATTACAGCAAGAGCACCGAATAGAACTGCGCGTTGCCACTGAGTAAAGGCATCCCATTTATTAGCAGTAATAATTGCAATCGCAATCACAAGAAATGCACCACCGACATATCCGGCAATTTCTGCCAAGACGCTGGTGCGCGAATCTGATGGTGTTTGGGTACCTTTAAAGCGCAAACGAACAAGCTCGGCCTGATCGGCGCTCAAAGACCCGTCTTGTACGAGTCCATCGAGCGCCGCATCAAGCTTGCGAGCATCAGACATGAATTAACCCAAGCTCCAGCGAATCGTGATGGAGACTGTGACATCTTGCTTTCCAAGATCAATCTCAGTTGACATGGAATCCGCCGCCTTTGCCACACCGGTAAATGATGGATATGAAATTGGGCTTGAATTTTCTACAAGGAATGTCACCTTGCCAAGTTTTACATCAAGTAATTGGGCATATGAGCGAGCCTTCGCACGCGCATTTGCAACTGCTGCTGCGCGAGCAGATGCTGTTGCCTTTGCTGAATCTAGAACAAATGGTGTTGCACCTTGAATTTGCACTGTATCGCCACCTGCAGCGACAACATCATCAACGATTGCACCTGCATTTGTTGCATTGCGAATGATTACTTCAAAGCTCTGGCTAGCACGATATCCGATCTGCACTGAACCCTTATCTTGGGTGTAGTTGTACTCAGGATAGACACTGATGCTCGTTGTCTTTACATCCTTTGTTTCAATCATCTTTGCCTTAAGCGCTGCACGCACCTTGGCTGCCGCAGCTGATGTCTGAGACAACGCGGCTGCACTAGTTGAAGCAATATTTGTAACAGTGGCATTGAGGCGAACCGCATCAGGAGTTACCTGTACGACGCCTTCTGCATTAACAGTGATGTAGCGAGTTGGAGTGGCTGCCGATGCCGGAAGGGCGAAGGCTGCTGCTGCGACAAGAACGGCTACAGGGATTGCAATAAGCTTTTTTGGGCTAACTTTCTTTGTTATTTTCATAGCGTAAGTATCGCACTTCTTTATAACGATTATCTGTGGAGCAGCTGGTATAACTCTGTGTGATCTTGCGACATTTTCTCTAGGGAGAAATACCGCACAGCACGCTCTCGCCCAGCAGTACCCATAATCTGGCGCAGCACGGGGTCGATGATCAATTTCTCAAGCGCATCAGTGATCGCAGCGGGTGAGGTATCGGTGAGGTAACCATTACTTTCGTGCATGACGATGTCACCTATTGACCCAACTTCAGTAGCCACAATCGGCAACCCAGCTTGGGCAGCCTGAATAAGAGTCAGCGGAATTCCTTCATTATCACTAGTGAGAACAGCGATATCACTTGCAGCAAAAAGCTCAGAGATATCTTTGCGCCAACCAAGGAAGGCGATCGGTAACCCTTGCTCTCGCGCGCGAGCCTTTGACTGCTCAAAGAGATCACCTTCTCCAGCGACAATAATTCTAGCCTTGAGCCCGCGCGATTTAATCTCGGCTGCAACATCGAGTAATCGATCAGGTCTCTTAATCTGCGTCAAGCGCCCCACAAAGGCGATATAGGTAGCCCCATCTTCCATATCGAATACCGCACGAACCTGTGTCTTCTCAAATTTCTTTGGATCTTGAAGCCCGGGGAAGAAGACTTTGTACTGATCGGCTTTTCCGATACCTGCTGCCAGCAGATCATCTTTGACTTTATTACCAACTGCCAACAAGATATCTGTGCGCTTTGCCAAGAATTTTTCAATCGCAATAACCAGGCGAACTTTCCACCCATTGAAATATCCATGCAGCAAGTGGCCATGAAAGGTATGTACACGTTTTACTTTTCTCCCTGCCAGCATCGATGCCAGGCGACCCAGTACTCCAGCTTTGGCCGTATGTGTATGGACGATATCGGGGCGAAGTTCACGCAACATTCCAACGAGGGCAAAGAATGCTCGCACATCTGCCACAAGCGATACCGATCGCCCAAGTCCTGCAATACGAGTTGCCTTCACATCAGTTGCGACAGTCTCTAAATAATCAGCTTCATTCTCATCGCAATACCCAGTGATCAAAGTCTGCTCAACCGCGCTCTTATCGAGTGATCTCATCAGATCAGCCACGATGACGGCAGGGCCTCCCACATTCATGCGCGCAATGATCTGCACGACCCTGACCGGTTGCTTTGCCATGTGGTTATCTTCTCGCAAAAAGTCGGGATAATTGCGCACATGAGCGATAGCCAATTCGTATCCCGCTGCACAGCAGATGCGATGAGTAACGCTGCCACCTCTCTATTAACAGGCAATCTCGTGGCCTTTCCTACCGAGACTGTCTATGGCCTCGGCGCTAATGCATCCAATCCAGAAGCTGTCGCAAAGATTTATCGCGCAAAAGGTCGCCCGGCAGATCACCCGCTCATCGTCCATATCGGATCAATGGATGCAATCGCATACTGGGCGGAAGAGATTCCTGCATATGCAATCGATCTTGCTCGCAACTTCTGGCCTGGGCCGATGACTTTGATTCTTAATCGTTCAGATGCAGCAAGAGATTTCATCACCGGGGGACAACCCACTGTTGGTCTTCGCGTTCCAGATCATATTGTTGCTCTAGCACTCCTTGATTCAGCCAAGAAGATTGGTGTGCAAGGAATCGCGGCCCCCAGCGCTAACCGCTTTGGCCATGTCTCTCCCACTACAGCGGACGCAGTCCGCGAAGAACTCAACGAATACTTAAGCGCCGATGACATAATTCTTGACGGTGGCCCATCCACTGTCGGTGTTGAATCCACCATCATTGATTGCACAACAGAAACTCCACACATTTTGCGCCCTGGTGCAATCACGCAAGAGATGATTGAAGAAGTTACAGCCTTAAAGGTCACCGATGCAGAATCGGAGATCCGCGTTAGTGGCTCTCTTGAAAATCATTACTCACCAAAGGCCACGGTTGTACTCAATCAAGAACCCACAAGTGGTGAAGGTTTCATCGCAATGAAAGATGTTGCAACACCTGATGGTGTTATTCGATTGTCATCACCAACATCAATCGAAGAGTATGCACGCACCTTGTATGCAGCCCTTCGCCATGCTGATTCTCAAGGACTCTCAACAATTTGCGTCATCCCACCAAGCGGTGGCGGCCTTGCCATCGCCATTCGCGACCGCTTATTGCGCGCATCCCGTGGGCGCTAGAACTGGTAAAACTCCGCTAGAATTCGCGAGCATTTAGTTGCAGTGGGGCCTTTAGCTCAGTCGGTAGAGCAACGGACTTTTAATCCGTGGGTCGTCGGTTCGAGCCCGACAGGGCCCACTCCTGCAGAAGAAGCCTCCTGACCATACCTAGACCAGTCCATTTCTGACCAGTCATTTTGACCATCCAACGCATAAATAGGTGACCATTACACGGTGAATGAAGAGACGGTCTAACAAGTCCGGTCATATTCATTGCCGAGAACGAAGTGAGGTGGCTCTAATGCATGACATTCGCACCTTTATTGAATGGCTCAGTTATCACCCAACAAGTGATGAGATCGCACGCTCGTTGGTGATGGAGCATATGGCTCTCTACGGCGCCTGTTGCGCTCGCATCGGGCGACTGCATCCCAATGATTCACTTGAGTTCTTAGGCGAATACGGTTTTGATGCCGGCAAGGCAAAACAGATTTTTCCTAGCGATGTATGGCGCTCATGGGATCACGATGAAGCACTGATCGCACTCGGTAAGAGCGCAGAGGCCTGGAACCCATCGAAGCAGCTATTAATGATTCAACTTCGTGAACGTGGGGCAGTGCACGGATATCTCGTGCTTCGGTTTTTAGAGCCAGTTGCCTCGCCAGAGCGAGTTGAAGAGGTTGCGCGCAACTATGCAGTGGCGATAAGTCTCTACCTCTCACTTCTGCACGATCCGGCAAAATCAACTTCACGTCTTGTTGTTGAACGTGGAGATACCGGATCAGAGCAACTTTCGACGCGACAAATTTCTATCCTGCGCGGAATGGTTGAAGGAAAGACAAATCACGAATTAGCAAATGAACTTGGATTTAGCGTGAGCACAATTCGCCACGAAACAATGCGTATTTATCAAGCGCTCGCTGTCAGTGATCGTAAAGAGGCTGCAAAGAAGGCGCTAAGTATGGCTTTGATCTAGTGTCTTGCTCTGATTTAACGCTAAATAGTAAATCCAACAGGTAGTTCGAGTCTGTGTGCTGCCAAGAGGTCGGCATCTCGCAAGATATCGCCAGTTTTTCCATCAGCGACGATAACGCCGCCACTTAAAATCACTGCACGCTCGCAGAGCTCGAAGGCGTATGGAAGATCGTGTGTCACCATCACAATGGTGACATCGAGTGAGCGCAAGATATCGGCCAATTCGCGTCGCCCTGCAGGGTCTAGATTCGATGAAGGCTCATCAAGGACCAAGATCTCAGGCTTCATCGCCAACACGGTGGCAACTGCAACGCGGCGGCGCTGTCCGAAAGAGAGATGGTGCGGAGGACGATCTTTGAACTCTGACATATGTACCAGGGCAAGGGCTTCATCGACGGCGCTATCTAGCTCGGCCCCGCGAAGGCCCATATTGTAAGGACCGAAGGCAATATCTTCACCGACGGTTGGCATAAACAATTGATCGTCAGGATCTTGAAAAACAACGCCGACCTTGCCGCGGATTCTGCGCAACAGATCTTTATCTTTTGTGTCGATTACTTCACCTGCAACGCTGACGCTGCCGTGCTCTGCCGGGTGAATTCCGTTCATATGCATGACAAGCGTTGTCTTGCCCGCACCGTTGGGGCCAAGGAGTGCAACACGTTCGCCGCGTTCAACGCGAAGGTTGACGCCAAAGAGCGCTTGATTGCCATCAGGATAAGCAAATGCCAACTCTTGAATAAGAAGGCTTGGAACAGTTGTCATTATTTATCCGATCACAGTTGTTGAGATAAGTATAGAAAGGGCGAAGAGCGGTAATACAAATCCTTGTAGCCAAGTTTTAAGGGACGCGCCTTCGCTCTGGTCATGTGGAAGAACGCCGGAATATCCGCGCGAAAGCATAGCCAAGTGAACACGTTCACCACGTTCGTATGATCGAATAAAAAGTGCGGATGCAGCGGTTGCGATGACTTTCCAATCCTTGATTCCTGTGGCGATAAATCCACGTGATTCACGGGCGACTTTCATTCGCTCCATCTCATCGCTGATGACGTTGACATAGCGCAACATAAATGCGGCGATCTGGACCATCAGTCGTGGAAGGTGAAGTTTTTCAAGGCCACGTAAAAGTTCGCGAGCAGTTGTTGTTGTTGAAAGAACCACCGCACTTAAGACACCTAACGTGCCTTTAACAACAATTCCTGCAGCAGCTAAGAGGCTTTCGCGGTAAAGATTGAGTGGGCCGACTTCAAAGCGCTCACCAGTTCCAAAAAACGGCATCAAAATTGCGAAGAAGATAAATGGAATTTCAATCAGCGAGCGAACCAATAGCGTTGGCGTCGGGATTTTTGCAATCAGCGAAACTAGAAAAATCGCGACAAAATAGGCGATAAATGCCTGCCACTGAGTGATTGGCGTTGAGACTGAGACGATAATAAAGGCAAGGACAGCCATGATCTTTACATGGGCTGGCAGTCTATGAACTATCGAATGGCGATGTAGATAGAGGCGTTCTCCTACATCATGGCCATGATGATGCTGGTGCTCTGTTTCAGCTTTTATGGCTTGCTCTTTTTGAATCGACGTAGGCCATAGAAGATTCCAAATGAGATCGCTGCAGTTGATGCAACCCCAATCACACCAGCTAAACCACCAGAGAGCCGCTCATTTTCTACTCCTGCCACACCGTATTCAGCTAAAGGGCTACCTGCGAGCGGGCTATCTTCTGCAGTGTCTAGGAATCCGATTTCACCCGCAGATTTTTCAAAACCATCTGGATGTGATGATGCATAGTAAGAAATACCACCTGCTATCACAAGAGAAAGCGCAAGACCGACAAGAACTAATGGATTTTTCACCTTACGCCTTTCGAATCTCTAGTTGTGTTTTTGTCCCGCGATATCCATAGACCAGATCTGGACGACTTGCCATGACTGCCGTGACTGAGAATGCAGTAATCACTGCTTCACCAATACCGATCAGAACATGTGTGCCCATCATTCCGGTAAAGACGGCTGTAAGTGAAAATGTTGAGTTTGCACCGATTGCATATTGCAACAAGAAGCCCATGACAGCTGCAGGCACAGAGATAAATGCCGCGATAGCTGCTGCGGTAGTAATTGATGGCTTATTTTTTGGCAAAATCTTTTTAACTAGGAGAAATACTCCGTATCCAGCCCAGACGCCGACAAGTGAAAGGTTAAAAACATTGAGCCCAGCTGCGCTTAATCCACCATCGGCAAAGAGAAGTGCTTGCAGCAACAACACAACGCTGAGGGCAAGAGTTGCCACATAAGGCCCGACTAAAACAGCGGCCAGAACACTCCCGAAGAGGTGCCCGCTGGTGCCTGCCGCCACAGGGAAGTTGATCATCTGAACCGCGAAGATAAATGTTGCCGTCAGACCTGCAAGAGGCGCGGTCTTCTCATCGAGTGATTTGGCAGCGCCTTTAAGGCTAGCTCCCACACCAACAGCTGCGATCGCTGCAAAGGCGGCAGAGGTGGGGATATCGATGAATCCATCAGGAATATGCATGGCCCAATCTTAATGCAAATCGTTTGCATCTGCCATATGAAAGCGAATAGCTCGGGTAGCCACCGCATGAAAATTCCCCCACAATTGCGACCCCGCAGGGCTACAGTCTGCTTAGAAGCCAGGCTGATCTACAGATTGGGAGGTTCTCATGAGCGATGATGATAACCACGACGAGATAGTCACCGAAGAGATGCTCTGGGATCGAATTCCGCAGACGCAAGGCCAAGATCGCGCTGAGACATATTACGAACTCAGTGCTCGAATCTTTGCCCGTGGTCAATACGATGAAGCGCTCGCACTAGCCGAAACTGCCCGCGATATTTACTCGGAGATGGGCGCGAGCGCTCCAAGTGAAGGTTTGGCGCAGGCATATTCTGCAATTGGCTACAACCTCAATCAATTAAAACGAATTGATGAAGCAGCAACTGCAATGAGTAAGGCTGTAGAACTTTTGCGTGAGAGCAAGTCACCGATTGCACTCGAACTTGCTTGCACGTTAGGTGAGTGGTGGTACAGCTCGAAGAAGTATGGCGAAGTTGTGGCGACTATGTCTCAGTGCGCACAAGAGCATTTAGTTGATGGAAATCAGATGGGCGCCGCAAACGATCTCCATTTATTGGGTATGGCCTATCGCGAACTTAAGCAATACAACGAAGCGCTTGAAGCATTTAAAGAGGCGCGTGGAATTTTTAAATCAGAGAAGGAAGTTTTACACGTCGCACGTTGTGATCAGAAGATTGCATCATGTTACAACTGGTTAGGCGATGGCGAAAAAGCACTCGAGGCTGCCCGCAAAGCCGTTGATGTGTTTGAGACAGCACATGATCACAGTCGCGAAACCTTCGCACTCTTTGAATACGGCAAGGCAGAGATTCTTCTCGGTAAGTTAGATGAAGGCTTGAATACTCTCGATGGAGTGCTTCAGATAATCGCCGAAGATGAGCCAAAAGACTTTGAATTTATCGTCGATATTGAGAGCCGTATGGCCGATGTGATGAGAGCTCTTGGTCGAATTGATGAAGCTGCAGAGATAGAGCGACGTTTAACAACGGTTCGTGACTCTCTCGCCGATGGCGAACAAGAGCCACTAGGTAGTTAGCCTGGGCAACTAGCTTTCTAAACTTTACGAGGTAAGTGCTGCAAAGCCCAGTGATACATCGCAATTGCTCCGGCAGCTGATGCATTCATGGAACGCGTCGAACCGTATTGCTCGATTGCATATAAAACACTGCATACCTCAACGCCCTCATCTGACATTCCAGCGCCCTCTTGCCCAAATAAAAGGACACACTTCTCAGGAAGCTGGGCACCTTCCAAATGTTTCGATGACGGCACGTTATCAATACCGATAATGGGTAACTCATTTTCTGAACACCACGTTGCGAAATCAGCAATTGTGGGGTGGTGAATGACAGTTAAGTAACGATCAGTAACCATTGCACCGCGCTTATTCCAGTCACGCTTTCCAACGATGTGTACTGCGCTCACATTAAATGCATTTGCTGTTCTTACAACTGAACCAATATTGAGATCGTGCTGCCAGTTTTCGATTGCGATCTGCAGTCCGTGGCGCTTGGTATTCAAATCAGCAACGATTGCTTCAACGCTCCAATATCGATAGCGATCTAAGACATTTCTTCTATCGCCCTTTTCAAGTAACTCAGGATCGTATTGATCACCGGTTGGCCAAGGCTTTTCATGAGGACCTACGCCTACAACAGGAAAGAATTCTCCTGGGCCGATAGTTGCAGGTCTCTTAATTTCCATGAGATCACCCTAAACTAGGGGAGCAGAATCGCATATTAGATATTTGAATGGAGTCAATGTGAAGGTCGCTTTTTATATCGCATTTGCAGTACACCTCGTGGCAATCCTTGGAATCCTCGCGCTCTTAGTGATCTCATGGAAGAAGAGTCCGCGCGCCCTTAATCCAGGAGTTCTTCATGCCACTGCGACCGCCTTGCTCGCCGGAATTGTGATGGTCTTTACCTGGTCTGGTGGACATGACACAGAGATCAATCACATGAAGGTAGGAATCAAATTCCTGATTGTTTTAGCTCTTCTAGTTATCGGGTTCGTCAATCTCAAGAAGAAGACATTTACAGATAGAACTTTTACAGTGATGTTAGGACTTACCATCACCAACATTCTTATCGCTTACGGCTGGCGCTAATTCCCTGTGCTATGAAAAAGATTATCGGCGTAGCTTTTTCCGCATTCCTGTGTGGAGTTTTTCTTGGTGCGCCGACATCTGCCTTTGATCCTGTACGGGCAGCAACAGTCTTTACCAATTTGGCTAAAGATCCAGATCTCAAGAACCCTTCCGTGATCTTGATTGATGCCAGCACTAAAGAAGTTGTCTTTGAATCAAATTCTTCCGCAGCACGAAAGCCCGCCTCCACTCTTAAGTTACTGGCAGGGGCTTCGGTTGCGCGATACCTCGATCCCAAGATGCGCTTCCAGACTTCTCTATCTATTTCAACAGAGTCGAGCTCAGTAGTTATACAAGGGGATATGGATCCTTGGGCAACGTTTAACGCTTACAACGCAAAACGTTTGGGTCAGACATCGTTGAAGTATTTGGCATATCGCGGCCATGCTGAACTTGAGGCGCAGGCCGGCGCTCCGGTAAAGAAGATGACGATCTATTACAACGGCATCTATGACAGCGAAGCAAAAAACATGAAGATTTATCTGCGAAGCAAAAAAGTAGCAGTCACCGTCAAACCAGTCTCTGCCAATGAGGCGCAAAACTTAGTCTCAGAACCGATAATAAATAGCATCTCACCTTCTGTTCTGCAGATGACTCATTACTTTATGAAGTGGAGCGACAATATTCTCTCTGAGCGTATGGCTCGCCTTGCTGCAAAATCTGCTGGATACCCACAAAACACAACTGGAATCCGCGCAGTCTTTAAGAAAGTTTTAGCGGAAATGGAGATCGACTCATCGAAGCTCGTTGTTAAAGATGGTAGCGGGCTTTCTCACGATAACCGCCTCACTGCCAAGCTCCTTGGTGACCTTCTCCTTGAAGTATATGAGAATCCTGATTACAAACTCGTTGCCGATAGTCTTCCATCAGGTGGGATTAATGGAACTTTAAATGAGCGATTTATTAAAACAGCACCCCAAGCAGTTGGTTTAGTGCGTGCCAAGACTGGAAGTTTGAATGGAACAGTTACGTTAGCGGGATATATTGAATCAGCAGATCGCGAGTACATCTTCGTTGTCATTGCCGATCGCTTGAGTCGCAGTTATTCAGCGTCCAAGGTTGCAAGAGATACCTTAGATCGCTATCTGGGAAAGATTGCTCTCCCACTTATTCCAGTTATTCCTGCCCCTGTTGTTACAGAGACTGCTACTGTAATTAGTTCGACAACACCTTAATTGAACCGCCATAACAGGCGACCCACGTATTCTGTGAAACCGAATCAAAGGTAATTCCGATTGGTTCATTACAAACTCTTATCGTTTGAATGACTTTAAGATCTGCGGTGCGAACCTTAGACACAGTCCCACTGACGTAATTGACAACAAAGAGTGCAGAACCATCATCAGAGATTGCTAGGCTTCGCGCAGCTTTACCGGTAGTCACGGTCCTTATTAATTCATTCTTTTCTAAGTCCCAGGCTGCGACCTTGCCAGAGATGTTCAAGGTGACATAGAGGATTTTTTCATCAGGTGAGAGAACCACCGCGCGTGGATTTGAGCCAACGGGTAAGAACGTTTTTGAGAAATCTCTCAAGTCGATGCGATGAATTCCTGAACCGCCCATTTCAGCTACATAGGCGAAAGTGCTGGACTTATCGATTGCGATTCCACGCGGATAACGTCCAATTTTAATTGTTTTTGCTGTCTTACCAGTCTCAATCGATATCACCGTGACGGTGTATGAACACCAATTGCTCACCAGAACATATTTATTGTCTGGTGTTACTTGAACAACTTTAGGAACAGAACCGACAGGGTATACGGCATCGATTGTGTAGTTATCAAGATTTACTCGACTGAGAAAGCTTGTGTCATATCCATTCGATGGACTGCACTTATCTGTTCCCTCTTTATTGAAACCTTTTCCATACATCGCATAGTTGGTGAAATAAAGATATTTACCATCAGGGCTAAATGCACCCTCAACAGGTGCTCCTCTATAAGTGCCGGTGTACTTCTTATATCCAAAATCAGAGAGTCGAACAGTGTCAGGCACTGTAGCAAGCAAAGTATTTTCCTTGCTGTCATAAATTGTGACTGAATGGCGATACATCATATTGTGTGCACTCACGAGTCCAGTTCCAGATGCGAGAACTGATTTCGGTGCGATATTTCCATTGATCGTTGCGATCAATTTCATTTTTGGAAGCGTTGAATAAGCCGTTGGAGTCTCTGTTGCCTGACTAGGGGCAGCCAGAAGTATAAGCATCCCTGTAGTGACAATTGAGATGAGTGAACGCTGCATCTTTATAGTCTAGTGACCAAAAAATGTGTTTTTAGTCATGCAAAGGGCGTAAGGCCACCACCATGCTAGTTGGGTGAGAACAGAGATCAGATTTGCTGGGTAATCTAGCCCCATGGTCCTCGCGCGCTCATATATCGCATTAATGAAGCTGCGCGTTGTCGAACTCTTACTGATCTCAACTATTCCTGCAATGATTTTGGCCGAAGAAGGAATTCCAGACGCCTGGCTTGTTTTAGTGACGCTAGTTGGTGGAACTTTAGCTGCAGGAAGTGCGAATGCATTTAACATGGTGCTTGAGAGCGACCTTGATCAATTAATGAAGCGCACGTCGAAGAGGCCACTGGTCACAGGTGCGCTCAGTAAAACTCATGCAGCAATATTTGCATCAACCATCGGCTTCTTATCGTTGATTACCTTTTGGTTCTCTACAACACCTTTAGCAACTTTCTTCACTGCCCTCGCAATTGCATTTTATGTTCTGGTCTACACACTGGCGCTTAAGCGTCACACACCCCAAAACATTGTCTGGGGTGGAGCGGCAGGTTGCATGCCCGTTCTCATTGGGTGGGCAGCGGTCACGAACTCAATCTCTTGGACCGCCGTTGCCTTCTTTCTAGTTATTTTCTTCTGGACACCGCCACACTTCTGGGCGCTGGCGATTAAATACAAAGATGATTATGAAGCTGCATCAATCCCAATGCTTCCGGTGATTGCAGCACGCAATGTTGTTGTAAAAAACATGTGGTTTTATACCGCAGCAATGATCGCTAGTTCAGTTGCGCTCATTTATTTGGCCGAGTTGCAATGGTGGGCGATGGTGATCACGGTTGGACTCGGATTGATTTTTGCCTACCAACTGATCCAGCTAAAGGAAAATTCTGATAACTACAGTTCAGTGGCTGCAAAAATTTTCCACTGGTCAATAACCTACCTCACGCTATTTTCAGCACTTCTAGTTGCTGCTCAGCTTTTGAAGGCTTGATCTAAATCTTTAATCAGATCATCCACATGCTCAAGACCAACCGATAATCGAACTACTGAAGGTGTAATGCCCATCTCGGCTTGAACCTCAGGGCTCAGACGGCGATGTGTGGTTGAGGCTGGATGGGTGATCAGTGACTTGCTATCACCCAAATTATTTGAAATATCAATGACGCGAAGTGCGTTCATAACTTTGTAGGCATCTTTTACGCTGCCAGCAAATTCAATTCCAATTGTAGAGCCACCCTTTTTCATCTGGCGCATAGCCAACGCGTGTTCTGGATGGGAGGCAAGACCTGGATATCGCACGCTCTTGATTTCAGGACGTGTCTCCAAATATTGCGCAATTGCAAGCGCGTTATCGCTCATACGATGAACACGCATCTCCATGGTTTCCAGTGATTTAACTAAAATCCATGCGTTAAATGCGCTGATTGAAGGACCAGTGTGGCGAACAAATGGCAATAGGTGTTCGTGAATGTAGGAAAACGAACCAAGAATTGCACCAGCGAGTACTCGTCCTTGTCCATCGATGTGTTTTGTTGCTGAATACATCACAACATCTGCACCTAGCTCTAAAGGTTTCTGCAAAATCGTTGACGCCATGATGTTATCTACAATCACAGTTGCACCAACGGCGTGAGCAAGATCGCTCACCATTGCGATATCTACGATATCGAGAAGTGGATTACTTGGGGTTTCGATAAATACTGCCTTAGTTGGTTTTGAAAGCGCCTTCGCCCACACCTTTGGATCATTTCCTTTCACCAATTCGTAGGTGACGCCCCACTTAGGTAGAAACTCAGTGATAACAACATGGCACGAACTAAACATCGAAGCAGATGCAACAACGTGATCGCCAGCACTAACCAAGCAGGCAAGGGATGCAAACATCGCAGACATTCCTGAACCTGTGGCTACACAAAACTCCGCACCTTCAATAGCGGCTAGTCTCTTTTCAAACATCGCAACAGTTGGATTGTGGAATCGGCTGTATAGGAAGTGATCTACTTCATCTGTAAATGAGTCTTGTGCTTCCTCTGCAGAAGAATATGTGAATCCACT
Source organism: uncultured Candidatus Planktophila sp. (assembly GCA_964576165.1). Taxonomy (GTDB): domain Bacteria; phylum Actinomycetota; class Actinomycetes; order Nanopelagicales; family Nanopelagicaceae; genus Planktophila. The sequence continues at coordinate 14,040 of CAZNUC010000002.1, forward strand.
TGAGAGATAGAGGGCTTCTGACGTCTCGCCAAATCCAGAACGTGCCAATCCAGCGCGGACAGCATCGGTCTGAGGATTGAGATCCCAATCAGGTGCGGGCCGATCGTTTTGTGGCTGATAGCCCCAGTTCTTATCTGACATGGAGAGATCTTAATCTGCACACGCTATATTCACTACATGCACGCTCAAACAATCGCCATATCGGTCCAAGATCTCAGCAAGAAATATGACTCGAGATTCGCCGTCTCTCATGCCAACTTTGAAGTTCCACTGGGCAGTATTTGTGGCTTCGTTGGCCCCAATGGTGCCGGCAAGACGACAACAATTCGCATGCTTCTCGGCTTGATTTCACCAACAGGTGGATCAGGGCAAATTCTTGGCCACTCAATTAACGATCCTGACGAGTACCTCAAGAATGTCGGCGCGATGATTGAAGGACCAGCTTTTTATCCAGCGTTATCAGGTGCTGAAAATCTTCACGTACTCGCAACCCTAGGTGGATTTAGCCACGAAAAAGTGAACGAAGTTCTTGCAACAGTCGGGCTTGCAGATCGCGCGCAATCAAAATTTAAAACATATTCACTTGGTATGAAGCAGCGTCTTGGCATTGCAGCAGCACTTTTACCAGATCCGAAAGTTTTAATTTTGGATGAACCTACAAATGGGCTTGACCCTGAAGGAATCCAAGAGATCCGCGACCTCTTGCGTGGGCTTGCAGATAAAGGCACAACCGTCTTTGTTTCATCACACTTGCTCTCTGAACTTGAGATCATCAGCGATTACATCGTGATGCTGCGCAAGGGCGAGGTTGTTTTTGCTGGCCCGATCCAAAAACTCTTTGAAGCACAACAGCCTTTTATGTTAGTTCGCTGCGAAAATAGCGGTGATCTTGAAAAGATCGTCGCAATCGCAACGGCAGACGGTCATAAGGCACACATCCAATCTGGCGTCGCGCATATTGAAGGGCCAGCAGATTGGGCAGGGACCTTGAATAAAAAGGCCTTCGATGCAGGAATTATCCTCACCCAGTTATCACCACAGCTTCCCAATCTTGAAGAAACATTCTTTGAAATGACAGGATAGAAGAAATGATTCGTGTCATTCGCGCTGAATGGCGCAAATTACGTCGCCCAACCCTGTTCTTAGGAACCATTGGGGCAGCGCTTTTCTTCACCGGGCTATTTACCTCACTGCTATTCATTCTTATTGATTCACCTCGAGGAAACTCTGATCCTGAGAACCCAGTCTCTCGAGAAATGCTTGCTTCCTTTTCAGGTTCTGTCATTGGATTTTCAACAGTCGGGGGCCTACTAGGCATCATCGCTTACTGCGTCTTTGCCGCGCAGACGGCGCAGGAATACACCTATGGCACATTGCGCAATCTCTTGGTTCGCCAACCAGGTCGGGTTCGACTTTTAGCCGGCAAGCTCATCTCTATGAAACTCTTTGCAATAGTGATGGTGCTGATATCAGGTGTGATTTCAGTTGCGATCGCTTACATTCTTGCACCTAGTGCTGATGTGAAGACAGATGCATGGTTTACATCTGATGGATGGGTAGAGATACTTCAGGCATTTATCAATGTATCAATCTCAGTTATTGGCTTTGGAATTTTCGGAATGATCATGGGGCTACTTCTTCGTTCACCAATAAGTTCTATCGCTATTGGTGTTCTTTGGATTTTAATTATTGAAAATCTACTCGGCGCGGTGAGAAGCTCTACTCTCGAATGGCTTCCTGGAAGTCAACTCAATGCAATTGCCCTTGGTGGAACTCCGCAGGTGAGTTACATACATGGCATGACGCTTGCGGGAATCTATATCGCTGTAGGTGGACTTGTTGCGGCAGTACTTTTCTCTAGGAGAGATGTAGCCAACTAGCGACACCGAGCCTAGAATCATCTGCATGACCCGTGCATTAGTTGAACTTAGATCTGCTGTGCGGCCCCACCTTGAAAAATTAGCTGCAGGCGATAACGTACTGATTGCAGTTTCAGGCGGTGCAGATTCGCTCGCTCTAGCCGCAGCAGTATTTGCAGAATCAAAAGAGCTTCTGATTAATGTGATCGCAGTGACTATCGATCACCAACTGCAGTCCGGCTCTGGCGACCAGGCCATGAGAGTTTCAACTCAGCTGCAACAGCTCGGCTATCAAGAAGTCATTGTTGAGAAAGTTGTTGTCGATCAAAGTTCTGGAATCGAATCGGGTGCTCGTACTGCTCGTTATGCCGCTCTTCACGCAATTGCAGATGCTCGAAACGCTGCGCAGATTTATTTAGGTCACACCCGTGATGATCAGGCAGAGACCGTTCTGTTGGGGTTAGCACGAGGTTCGGGTGCGCGTTCACTCTCTGGAATGGCACCAGTAAATGGAAAAATTATTCGTCCGATACTCTCACTCACTCGTGAAGTTACAGAACAAGCGTGTGCTGATTTGAATTTAACAACATGGAGTGATCCTCATAATATTAATCAGGAATTTTCGCGCGTTCGTGTTCGCACTCAAGTACTTCCATTAATGGAAGAAACGATTGGTCCCGGTATCGCAGAGGCGCTGGCTCGTACCGCTTCACTTCTGCGCGATGATGCAGATGCTCTTGATCAGATGGCCGATGCCGCATCCCAGAGCCACGATCTAGCTTCCCTAGAGATTTCTCATCTGGCAGAACTACCCAAGGCGGTGCGCACTCGAGTGATTCGCCGAGCGATCTACGCTCAAGGCGCTCCATCTGGCTCGATTTCAGCCGACCATGTGAGCGCAGTTGAGGCGTTGGTCACCTCGTGGCACGGTCAAGGCGAGGTGAGCCTTCCAGGCGGTGTGAAGGTTGCTCGGATTTCGGGCAGACTTTCGCTCTACGCCCGCACCTAGCCATCGCGCTAGCCAACGATTGAAGGAGAGCCACCCGGTGGATCTACAAGTAGTCGGTACCGACATCGAACGCGTTATTGCAACTCAAGAAGAATTAGCGACAAGAATTGCAGAGTTAGCTGCGCGCGTTGATAAAGATTATGAAGGTAAAGACTTACTTCTTGTCGGCGTATTGAAAGGTGCTGTTATGGCGATGGCCGACCTTACTCGCGCCATGCAACGTCATGTTGAAATGGATTGGATGGCAGTTTCTTCCTATGGTTCCGGAACTAAATCCAGTGGAGTTGTTCGCATCCTTAAGGATTTAGACCGCGATATCACTGGGCGAAACATTCTGATCGTTGAAGACATTGTTGATTCAGGGCTTACGCTGTCATGGCTTCGCGCAAACCTTGTCTCTCGCGGTGCTGGCTCAGTTGAAATCCTGACAATTCTTCGAAAGCCAGAGGCTGCCAAAGTTGAGGTAGATGTTAAATACGTTGGCTTCGATATTCCAAAAGATTTTGTCGTTGGTTACGGACTTGATTATGATGAAAAGTATCGCAACCTCTCATTTATCGGCGTACTAGCAAAGCACATGTACGAGTAAAAATGGCAAAACCAAACATGAGCAAGAAGAAGAATTCACCGAAGAAAAGCCCTCAAAAACCACAAGTTCCGCAATCACGTCTTCGTCGATTAATGCGCGGCCCACTTTTTTGGATCATCGTTGCAATTGCAGCAGTCTCCATCTTTGGTCAAATTTCTGGTGCAGGAAATAGCTATGAACCGATTAAAACTTCTGAAGCCATTGATGCAATTACAAAATCAGAGGTGAATTCTGCGGTATTAGTAGATAACTCGCAGAAGATTCGTCTTGAACTTAAATCAGGCAAGCTAATCAACGGCTCTTCTAAAGTCGAAGCCTCATATATCTTGCGCCAAGAGCCAACACTTGTTGATGCGCTCACCGGTAATCCACCTCCACAAGGGTGGAGCGTTGAAGTTGCCAAGCAATCACTCTTCGTCAGCTTCCTCCTATCCTTCTTCCCATTCTTGCTCATCGGACTCCTCTTCTTCTTCCTGATGAGTCAAGCGCAGGGTGGCAACAGGGTCTTCTCTTTTGGAAAATCACGCGCGAAACTTCAAGATAATGATGTTCCTCAGAACACATTTGCAGATGTTGCTGGCGCTGATGAAGCAATTGCAGAGCTTGAAGAGATTAAAGATTTCCTTGCTAATCCCGCTAAGTACGCGCTCTTAGGTGCAAAGATTCCAAAGGGTGTACTTCTTTATGGTCCGCCAGGAACAGGAAAGACTCTCCTTGCTCGCGCAGTTGCTGGCGAAGCAAAAGTTCCGTTCTACTCAATTTCAGGTTCTGACTTCGTTGAAATGTTTGTTGGCGTTGGAGCATCACGTGTCCGTGATCTCTTCACACAAGCAAAAGCGAATGCTCCTGCAATTGTCTTTGTTGATGAAATTGATGCTGTTGGTCGTCAACGTGGTGCTGGAATGGGTGGCGGTCACGATGAGCGCGAACAAACACTTAACCAGTTACTTGTTGAGATGGATGGCTTTGAAGGAGACAGTCAGGTAATTCTTATTGCTGCAACTAACCGGCCTGATGTTCTTGACCCTGCGCTCTTGCGCCCAGGTCGCTTTGATCGTCAGATCCCTGTTGATCGCCCTGACCTTAAAGGTCGTGAAGATATTCTCAAGGTTCATGCGAAAAATAAGCCAATCTCAAGTGAGGTTGATCTCAAAGGATTTGCTCGTCGCACACCTGGCTTTACAGGTGCGGATCTTGCAAATGTTCTTAATGAAGCAGCGCTATTAACTGCGCGTGAGGGCGAGAAAGTAATTATTGATCGCCATCTAGATGAAGCCATTGATCGCGTCATGGCTGGACCGCAACGTAAATCTCGTTTGATGTCTGAAGATGAACGACGCGTAACTGCCTATCACGAAGCAGGACATGCACTCGTTGCACGTGCACTTCCACATACAGATCCTGTTCATAAGATCACGATCATGCCTCGCGGTCGCGCACTTGGATACACAATGATTCTGCCTGAGGACGATAGATATTCAACAACTCGAAATCAGTTACTTGATCAGTTGGCGTATTCTCTTGGCGGTCGAGCTGCTGAAGAATTTATCTTCCATGATCCATCAACGGGTGCTGCTAATGACATAGAGAAAGCAACCGCCCTTGCTCGCGCGATGGTGACGCAATATGGAATGACAGAGGCGATCGGTGCGATCAAGCTCGGAAGTGATAGTTCAGCACCATTTATGGGTCGGGATTACGGTCACACACGTGATTATTCTGAAAACGTTGCCGCGATTGTCGATAGTGAAATTCGCTCACTTATCGAAACCGCTCATCAAGAAGCCTTTGATATTTTGGTTGCGAATCGATCAATTCTCGATCAGATGGTTCTTGAACTTCTAGAACATGAAACTCTTAACAAGGAAGAGATCGAAGTAATTTTTGCAAAGGTTGCATCATGGCCACGTCGCCCGGCATGGACTGGATCAGTGCATCGCGTTCCGAGCACACAGGCACCCGTTGATGTTCCGGCAAAGAAAGTTATTTCAGCAGTCGAACCTGCACCAAAGAAGCCAGCGAGAAAGAAGAAGGCGACTGAAGAGTGAGTGATATTTCGGCAGTTTCATCAGGACCCGATGACGGTCGCGCACTTCGTCCTTATGACAAGGTGCGAGCCGAGGCTGCTGTGCGCGAACTTTTAATTGCAATTGGTGAAGATCCCGATCGTGAAGGTTTGAAGGAGACTCCAGCTCGTGTGGCCAGAGCGTATGAAGAGAACTTTGCCGGACTCTGGCAAGCACCAGAAGAAGTCTTAACAACAACTTTTGATATCGGCCATGAAGAGTTGGTAATTATTCGAGATATCGAAGTGTTCTCTCAATGCGAACATCACCTCACTCCTTTCCATGGTGTTGCTCATGTTGGATACATCCCTCGCGGAAAAATCACTGGACTTTCAAAGATTGCCCGTCTTGTAGATCTCTATGCCAAGCGCCCACAGGTTCAGGAACGTCTGACAACACAGATTGCAGATGCGATGGTAAAAATCTTGAATCCTCTCGGTGTGATCGTGATTATTGATTGTGAACATCTCTGTATGTCTATGCGTGGGGTAAAGAAGTCGCAAGCACGTACAACTACGAGTGCCGTTCGAGGCGCACTGCGAGATTCAACAACTCGTGCTGAGGCAATTAGCTTGATCACAAATCGCTAACTAGGTCTGATGCAATGATCGATAAAATGTTAGTAATGGGAATTCTTAACGTAACACCAGATTCCTTCTCAGATGGTGGCCTATTTGATTCAACAGAAAAAGCTATTGCACGTGGTCTTGAGATGATGGCCGAAGGCGCAGAGATCATTGATATTGGCGGTGAATCCACTCGTCCTGGAGCGCAACGAACATCACAGAATGAAGAGCTGCAACGAACGATTCCTGTGGTTAAAGCGTTGGCAGAGTCAGGCGCTGTTATATCGATCGACACAATGCGCGCTGAAATTGCCCGAGCAGCAGTTGAAGCAGGTGCTACCTATATCAACGATGTGAGCGGTGGAATTGCTGATCCGCAGATGCATGCAACCGCAGCAGAGTTAGATGTGAAATACATATTGATGCATTGGCGCGGGCATTCAGTTGATATGAACTCACAAGCAATCTATGGCGATGTTGTCGTAGATGTTAAATCAGAGTTATCGGTTCAGATCGATAAGGCGCTGGCCGCCGGAATTTCACGGCACAATCTCTTTATTGATCCCGGCCTTGGTTTTGCAAAGGATGCTAAACATAACTGGGAGCTACTCACGAGGATCGATGAGATCGTAGAACTCGGATATCCAGTCTTGATTGGCGCATCTCGGAAAAGATTCTTAGGGGGAGATACACCTCTTGAGCGAGAGGGTGCCACACTCGATGTCACAAGAGGACTTATTGGAAAAGGGATTTGGGGCGTTAGAGTTCATAGCGTGGCCCCGCATAGAGAGTTGATTTCACATGGCTGACCAAATCAGTATCACTGGAATTAAAGCTTTTGGATATCACGGTGTGCTGCCTCATGAGGCGATCGAAGGTCAAGAGTTCATCATTGATCTCGTTATCAATCTAGATCTACAAGCAGCATCACAATCAGATGATCTTTCACAGACTATAAACTATGCAGACCTTACTCAAATTGTTCATGAAAACATTATTGGCGAACGAGTTGCGCTCATTGAAAGACTTGCGGGTCGAATCGCTGATGAGATAAAAGGTGCGTATAAAGAGATTCAATCAGTGAGTGTGACTGTTCATAAACCTCATGCACCAGTCTCAGTTGACTTTGCTGATATTGCTGTCACTATCACACGATGAGAGCAGTAATCGCCCTTGGTGCCAATATCGAAAATCCACAGGAAAATATTGATCTCGCTATTGGACTTTTACGCGAAGCGACGGATATTCATGCGGTCTCTTCTATGTATCACACTGCACCCGTAGGTGGTCCAGAGCAACCTGATTACATCAATGCAGTGGCTCTGGCCGAGAGTGATCTTCCTGCGACAGATTTTTTGAAGATGCTCCATGGCATTGAAAAGGCGCTAGGTCGTGAGCGCAACGTGCGTTGGGGTCCACGCACCATCGATCTTGATCTCATCCAGTATGGATCAATCCTTAGCGGCAGTGAAGAGTTATTGCTTCCACATCCACGCGCTCATGAGCGCCGTTTTGTACTTGAACCTTGGCTTGAAATCGACCCTGATGCACATTTACTCACTCACGGACGAGTAGTCGATCTTTTGGCAGCGCTTTTGGAGAGTGAGCGATAAGGCTCTAAACTATTGGTAATTGTCGAGCCCGGTACCTGAAAGGACTGGAGCCATGAAGATAGTTACGCAGGCATCAGATCTCGTATCAGCCTGCGCATTTGTTCCCACCATGGGAGCGTTGCACAGTGGCCACCAATCACTTTTCACACTTGCTGCTGAAAAAAGTGAATCAGTGGTGGCGTCAATTTTTGTTAATCCACTCCAATTTGAAAACCCTGATGATCTTGCGCGGTACCCACGGACTCCCGAGCAAGACGTGGAGCTAGCCGAAGCAGCTGGCGTTACTCACTTGTGGTTTCCGCTCTATGAAGATATTTATCCCCCTGGATTCAAAAAGTTAAGTGCTGGCCCACTCGGAGATATCTACGAAGGCGCATCTCGTCCTGGACACTTTGATGGCGTTGTAACGGTAGTAAGCAGACTCTTTGAACTCGTTCGTCCACAGTATGCAATCTTTGGCGAAAAAGATTTTCAGCAACTCTCTCTTGTAAGGAAGATTAAAAGTGATGTTGAGATTGTAAGTGCGCCAACAGTTCGTGAAAGCGACGGACTTGCCATGTCATCTCGAAACATACGATTGGATGCTCAATCTCGTTTACAAGCAACTGTAATTTCGCGAGCACTGTACGAGGCATTGGCTGCAGATAATCTTGCATCTGCTCGATCAGTGATGCGAGAAGTGATTGAGAGCGAAAGTTCATTTACTCTTGATTATGCAGAGATCATCGACGAAGATGATTTCACTGAGGCCACTGAATCAACGCTTCGCCCGCGTGCAATTATTTCGGGTTGGCTAAATGGCGTACGTTTGATCGATAATATGGCTATGAGATCTCAGGCCCAGATATGAGGCTATTGGCACCGTCTCCGGGATGGAGCGCACAAGCGGACGTCATTGTTGTTGGATCAGGAATTGCTGGACTCACAACTGCTCTTCAAGTGCGAACATTTGGTCTCTCAGTATTGCTGGTAACAAAGGCAAAGGTTGATGAAGGTTCTACTAAATGGGCACAAGGTGGAATTGCTGCAGCGCTCGGTGATGGCGATTCACCAGAGGCTCATGAAAAAGATACGTTAGTTGCAGGTGCTGGACTCTGCGATGTTGATGCCGTTCGAGTGTTGGTGACCGAAGGTCCTAGTGCCGTACATACGCTGATTGCCCGCGGTGCAACATTTGATCGTGAAGCTAGTGGTGAAATGTCATTGACGCGAGAAGGTGGCCATCTTCGCAATCGAATTATTCACGCCGGTGGAGATGCAACGGGTGCTGAAGTTGAACGCGCTCTTATTGCTGCAGTAAATAGCGATCCTGAGATTGAACTGATTGAACATGCTCTTGTGCTCGATGCGCTCAAGGATAAGGACGGATCTGTATGCGGAGTGACTTTGCACGTCATCGGCGCAGGAAGTCGAGATGGAGTTGGACAAGCGCGTGCACGCGCAGTTGTTCTTGCAACTGGGGGACTTGGTCAAGTCTTTGCACAGACAACTAATCCATCTGTTTCTACTGGAGATGGTGTGGCCCTTGCTCTTCGTGCTGGAGCTGCAGTTGCAGATGTGGAGTTCATTCAATTTCATCCAACAGTTCTCTGGCTTGGAGAAAATTCTGAAGGTCAACAGCCATTAATTAGCGAAGCGGTTCGAGGCGAAGGTGCATATCTCCTTGATCACCAAGGAAATAGATTTATGAAAGATCTACATCCGCTGGCAGAGCTTGCCCCACGCGATGTTGTTGCAATTGCAATTATGAATGTAATGGTGAAGTCAGGACAATCTCACCTCTGGCTCGATGTTCGCCATCTTGAAGGATTCGAAAAGAGATTCCCAACAATTTTTACTTCATGTATCTCTCATGGCATCGATCCGACAAAAGATTTGATTCCAATTGCTCCCGCTTCACACTATGCATCCGGGGGAGTTCGGGTAGATCTCAATGGCCGCACCAGCGTAAAAGGGCTCTATGCATGTGGTGAAACAGCATGTTCTGGAGTTCATGGGGCTAACCGATTGGCTTCAAACTCACTTCTTGAAGGACTTGTTTTCAGTGCGCGAATTGCAAGTGATATTGCAGCATCACTGCCAGTGATTGCTGAGCCTGTTCCCAATAAATCACAAGAGATTCTCTTAGATCCAGATGTCCGTCACACGCTACAGATGAGCATGAGTCGAGGTGCCGGAGTTCTTCGTTCATCCGACTCGCTAGTTGCAACAAACTCTGATCTCACGCGAATCGGTGATCGCACGAGTGCTGCGCCATGTGTTGAGGCATGGGAGACAACAAATCTCTTTCAATTAGCGCAAGCAATTTTGAAGGCTGCACTTATTCGACAGGAAACTCGTGGTTCACATTGGCGAGCCGATTTTCCTGAAACTAGCCAAGCTTGGCGTAAGCGAATTGTTCAGACCCTTGATAGCGATGGACAGTGGCATACCGATTTTCAGGAGGTGAAGTAATGGTTGATATCGATTTGATTCGCAGAGCGCTAGCTGAAGATCTGTCGGGCGGAAATGACATCACATCCGTTGCAACAGTTTCAGGTGATGAGCAAGTGGTTGCAGATTTCACAGCAAGAAAAGGTGGAGTGATTGCTGGAATTGATATGGCAACTGCTACCTTGCGCGAAGTTGGTCTTACCGACATTACACAGCACCTGCGCGACGGAGATCGTGTTGTACCAGGATCAGTTTTGATTACTGTCCGAGGTGATACTCGTGCAATCTTGCTAGCAGAGCGCACTGCACTTAATTTCTTAGGTCATCTTGGTGGAATCGCAACACTGACTGACCAATGGGTTGCAGCCGTTGCTGGAAGTAAAACGGTGATTCGCGATACACGAAAGACCACACCAGGGCTACGACTTCTTGAAAAAGCAGCAGTCGTTGCAGGTGGAGGAACTAATCATCGGCTCTCACTCAGCGACGCAGCACTCATTAAAGATAATCACATCGCTGCTGCAGGCGGAGTCATTGCTGCATTCTCAAAGGTACGCACTGCTTTTCCAGATGCACTAATTGAGATTGAGGTTGATTCACTGGAGCAATTGCGAGAAGTCGCTAGCCAATCACCTGATCTTGTTCTCCTCGACAATATGAGCCCAGATCAATGTCGAGAAGCAGTCACCTTTGTTGCTGGACGATTTAAGTTAGAAGCATCTGGTGGAATCACTTTAGAGAACGCAAAAGCCTATGCTGAAAGCGGCGTTGATTACTTGGCGATCGGAGCGCTGACACATTCAGCGCCAGTGCTAGATATTGGACTCGACATGAAGTTAGAAACTCGATCGGAGAAATAATGTTACTCACAATTGATGTTGGTAACACCAACACCGTCCTAGGTCTCTTCGATGGAGAAGATCTCATTAAGTCATGGCGCGTAAAGACTGATCCTCGATCAACATCAGATGAAATGTCATTGCAAATCAATGCACTCGTCAGTGGATATACGGTGACAGGTTTATCTATCTGCTCGACTGTGCCAGCAACACTTCGCGAATTGCGAACAATGATCGCCTCTTATTTTTCTGATATCGCCACAACAATTGTTGAACCAGGCACAAAGACAGGGGTCCCACTTCTTGTTGATAATCCGAAAGAGATCGGCGCAGATCGAATTGTAAATACTCTGGCTGCGCACACTCTTTATGGTGGACCAGCAATTGTTGTTGACTTTGGAACGTCAACAAATCTCGATGTCGTCTCACCAAAAGGTGAATTTCTTGGAGGAGCACTTGCCCCAGGAATCGAGATTTCAGTTGATGCCTTAGCTTCGCGTGCAGCTCAACTTCGAAAAGTAGAGTTGATCCGCCCAAAGAATGCAATCGGTAAGAACACTGTCGAAGCCTTGCAATCAGGAACAATATTTGGCTTTGCTGGACAGGTAGATGGCCTAGTCGAGAAAATTACTGCAGAGTTGGCTCAAAGTTACGATGAAGCACCAACTGTGATCGCAACTGGTGGTTTAGCTCCGCTAGTAATTGATGTCAGCACCACAATTGATGAATATGAGCCTGATTTAACCCTTATTGGATTGCGCCTCATTCACGAGAAAAATATCTGAAAGGTAGACTTCGGGGTCTATGAGCACGCAACCGCCAGTACCTGCAGAGGATGATCTCCCTGAGCAGTTACGTATTCGCCGTGAAAAACGAGCGAACCTTCTGGATCGCGGCGTAGAGCCTTATCCAGTTGGGGTCGCCCGCACTCACACACTTGCGGTGATTCGCGAGAAGTATAAAAACTTAGAGACTGATACAGCCACAGGTGATCTGGCTTCTCTGGCAGGTCGAATTATTTTTAAGCGTGATACCGGAAAACTTTGTTTTGCCACTCTCCGCGAGGGTGATGGCACCGAACTTCAAGCGATGCTATCGCTAGATAAAGTAGGGCAAGAGCAACTCGATGCATGGAAGAGTGATGTTGATCTTGGTGACATTGTGAGCGTCACGGGTGAAATCATTACCTCAAAGCGAGGAGAGCTCTCAATCCTTGCCGACACATGGCAGATGGCTTCGAAATCTTTACGGCCATTACCAAATGATCACAAGCCAATGTCGGAAGAGACGCGCGTTCGTATGCGTTATGTGGATCTGATCGTTCGTCCAGAGGCGCGAACAGTTGCCCGCTTACGTCCACAGGTGATGCGATCACTCCGCGAGACATTTACCAATCAAGAATTTATCGAAGTTGAAACCCCCATGTTGCAGGTAATGCACGGTGGAGCAGCTGCCCGACCATTTAAGACTTTTTCAAATGCTTACGACATTGATCTCTTCTTGCGTATTGCACCAGAGCTTTTTCTAAAGCGTTGCGTAGCCGGTGGTCTTGAAAGAGTGTTTGAGATTAACCGTAACTTCCGTAATGAAGGTGCTGACTCCTCACACTCACCAGAATTTGCGATGATTGAGACCTACCAAGCATTCGGAGATTGGCGCACAATTGCAGATCTCACCCGATCACTGATTCAAAATGCTGCGATGGCGGTTTCTGGTTCACACGTTGTTACACATATGAATGGTCGGCAAGTAGATCTCGGCGGAGAATGGAGAGAGATTTCGCTCTATGACGCTATCTCTGAAGGTGTTGGAGAAAGCGTTACCGCACTCACCCCGATTGAAGAGCTAAAGAAATATGCAACAAAGCTTGGAATCAAAGTCGATCCAAAGTGGGTGACCGGAAAACTGGCAGAAGAGATTTTTGAGCATGTGGTTCAAGGCAAGTTAATCGAACCAACTTTTGTCATGGGTTATCCCGTTGATACATCTCCACTTGTTCGCGCTCACCGCGAGATTCCAGGTGTTGCTGAAAAGTGGGATCTTTACGTTGATGGCTTTGAGTTAGCGACCGGATATTCAGAACTTATCGATCCCGTAATTCAACGTGAGAGATTAACTGAGCAAGCAGCACTTGGTGCAAAGGGCGATCTGGAAGCAATGCAGATCGATGAAGATTTCTTACGTGCGATGGAGTTTGGAATGCCACCTATGGGTGGAATGGGAATGGGAGTCGATCGACTACTGATGGCACTGACAGGCCTTGGAATTCGCGAAACAATTTTATTTCCATTGGTGAAGCCTGAGTCAGATTAATGTCAATAGAAATTCGTCCAGCAAAAACTCAAGATATTCCTGGTATTCGTGCACTCATTGATACCTACACTTTAGGTGGCCGTTTACTCAATAAAGAAACTGTGATGCTCTATGAAGATGTTCAAGAATTTACAGTTGCTATTAAAAATGGCGTAGTTGTAGGTTGCGGCGCTCTTCACGTTCTCTGGGAAGATCTCGCTGAAGTTCGCACAGTTGCAGTCGTTGAATCGCTAAAAGGACAAGGTGTTGGCCATCAAATTCTTGAAGCAATTATTGATCGGGCCCGAGTAATTGGCGTCTCCAGAATTTTCTGTCTTACCTTTGAGACCGCATTCTTTGGTCGCCACGGATTTGAAGAGATTCATGGCACGCCAGTTGATCCAGATGTGTACTCAGAACTCTTGCGCTCTTATGACACCGGCGTCGCTGAGTTCCTTGATCTAGAGTCAGTTAAACCGAACACATTGGGCAATACCCGCATGCTCAAACTCCTCTAAAGGTCGATTTTCTAGGCTAGATATAGCCATTCCTGGGGAATAAGAGCGCCAGATCTAGGGTTCTAACCCATACACACCTTTCGCCTCGCGCCAGCGCTGGGCGAAGTTATAGGCTAGCCACAGGTACGTAGCCGATGGCAGGTATTTAAAAGAGAAGAGGTCCACCGATGTTTGAGCGCTTTACAGATCGAGCCCGACGCGTTGTTGTATTGGCTCAAGAAGAAGCACGCATGCTCAATCACAATTACATCGGAACAGAACACATCTTGCTCGGCCTCATCCATGAAGGAGAAGGCGTTGCAGCAAAGGGACTTGAATCTCTTGGAATTTCACTCGAAGCAGTCCGCGCACAGGTTGAAGAGATCATCGGCCAAGGACAGCAAGCGCCATCAGGGCATATTCCATTTACTCCTCGCGCCAAGAAAGTCCTAGAACTCTCACTTCGCGAAGCACTTCAACTTGGACACAATTACATCGGGACAGAACATATTTTGCTCGGACTTATCCGTGAAGGTGAAGGCGTTGCCGCTCAGGTATTAGTCAAACTCGGTGCCGATCTCACTCGCGTGCGCCAGCAAGTAATTCAACTTCTCTCCGGGTATCAAGGAAAAGAGACAGTTGCACAAGGCGGACCAGCAGAGGGAACTCCATCAACCTCACTTGTGCTCGATCAATTTGGTCGCAATCTCACAGCCGCTGCGCGTGAAGGAAAGCTAGACCCTGTTATTGGTCGCGATAATGAAATCGAACGCGTAATGCAGATTCTTTCTCGTCGCACAAAAAATAACCCAGTCCTTATCGGAGAACCAGGCGTCGGAAAGACCGCAGTTGTCGAAGGTCTTGCCCAAGCAATTGCAAAAAATGATGTCCCTGAAACAATCAAGGATAAGCAGTTGTATTCACTTGATTTAGGCGCACTCGTTGCCGGTTCTCGCTACCGTGGAGATTTCGAAGAGCGCTTGAAGAAAGTTCTCAAGGAGATCAAAACTCGTGGAGACATCATTCTCTTTATCGATGAGATTCATACTCTTGTTGGCGCAGGCGCGGCAGAAGGTGCAATTGATGCTGCCAGCATCTTGAAGCCAATGCTTGCTCGCGGTGAACTCCAGACAATTGGTGCGACAACTCTCGATGAGTATCGCAAGCATGTTGAGAAGGATGCAGCGCTAGAGCGTCGCTTCCAACCTATCCAGGTGAAAGAGCCGTCAGTTGCTCACACTATTGAAATTCTCAAAGGTCTTCGCGATCGTTATGAGACTCACCACCGTGTTTCCATTACAGATGGCGCACTAGCAGCTGCTGCAAATATGGCTGATCGTTATGTTTCAGATCGTTTCTTGCCAGATAAGGCGATCGACCTTATTGATGAAGCAGGATCACGTCTTCGCATTAAGCGCATGACAGCTCCAGCAGAGCTACGCGAGTTTGATGACAAGATCGCAAATGCTCGCAAGGAGAAAGAGTCTGCAATTGATGGTCAGGATTTTGAATTAGCAGCAACTCTTCGCGATAAGGAAAAGAACTTAATCGCTGAAAAGCATGAGGCTGAAAAGAATTGGAAGGCAACAGATCTAGATAAGGTCACTGAGGTTGATGAAGAACTCATCGCGCAGGTACTTTCTCTTTCAACTGGTATTCCTGTATTCAAACTTACTGAAGAAGAGACAGCACGTCTGCTTCGCATGGAGGATGAACTACACAACCGTGTTATCGGACAGGATCAAGCGATCAAGGCGTTGTCACAAGCAATCCGTCGTACTCGTGCAGGTCTAAAGGATCCACGTCGTCCAGGCGGATCATTTATCTTCGCTGGTCCTTCAGGTGTTGGTAAGACAGAACTTTCACGCACACTTGCATCATTCTTGTTTGGTGATCAGGATGCGTTGATTCAACTTGATATGTCTGAGTACTCAGAGCGTCACACCGCATCACGTTTGTTCGGTGCACCTCCAGGGTATGTCGGATATGACGAGGGCGGACAGCTCACTGAAAAGGTACGTCGTCGTCCATTCTCAGTTGTTCTCTTCGATGAAATCGAAAAGGCTCACCCAGATATCTTCAACTCACTTCTTCAGGTACTCGAAGATGGACGCCTTACCGATGCGCAAGGTCGCACCGTTGACTTTAAGAACACTGTCATCATCATGACCACCAACCTCGGTACTCGCGATATCTCTAAATCCCTTGGACTTGGTTTTGCTAACGCAGATGATGACCTCACAAATTACGATCGCATGAAGGGCAAGGTGCAGGATGAACTTAAGAACCACTTCCGCCCTGAATTCCTTAACCGTATCGATGATGTCATCGTCTTCCACCAGCTCACCAAAGAGCAGATCATCACAATTGTTGATCTCATGATCGTTAATCTTGATGAGCGTCTCAAGGTGAAAGATATGGGAATTGAATTAACGCAAGGTGCAAAGGACCTCTTAGCGGCTCGCGGTTATGACCCACTATTAGGTGCGCGCCCATTGCGTCGCACAATCCAGCGCGAGATTGAAGATCCGCTATCTGAGCGCATTCTTTTCGGCGAGCTTAAAGCTGGAGAGATTATTGTTGTTGATGTTGATGGAGATGGTCCGGATGCAACATTTACATTTACTGGTGCACCTAAGGCGACTATGCCTGACTCACCAGAAGATCTTGCTGAAGCACCTACTGCTTAAGAAAGTAATGTAGGTTAAGGAAGTTTCTTCCCAGGGTTAAGGATTCCCTTTGGATCAAATGCTTTCTTAATCGCACGTTGCAGTTCGATGACAGCGGGTGAGAGCTCATTGGCGGCGAAACCTTGTTTAATGGAGCCGATTCCATGTTCGCCCGATGCGGTTCCACCGAGGGATTGCGCGATCTCAACAATTTCGCCAAATGCTGCAATTGCACGCTCTTGCGCCTTGAGATCCCCGTGGTCGTGAACGATTGTGGGGTGCATATTTCCATCACCAGCGTGGCCAAAGATTCCGATGGTGAGGTCATACTTTGTAGAGAGCGCTTCTACTCGCTCAACTAATTCAGCAATCTTGGAAATCGGTACTGCGACATCATCAAGAAGAGTGGCACCGAGGCGCTCAAGTGCTGGGTAGGCGAGTTTGCGAACTCGGATGAATTCAACGGCATCTGCTGCTTCAGTGGATGCAGCGCCATCGATCATCTCAAAACTTTGACAGAGTGTGAGTACTTCATCTGCACGATCTTGATCTTCATCTAATTGCATTAAGAGAACAGATCCTGCAATTTCAAATCCCAGCGGATGCCATGCCTCAACTGCTTTCAAAGTTGTCTGATCAATGATTTCTAACATAGATGGCTTAAATTTTAATAGGGCAGCAGCAGCTGCTGCAGCGCTCTTGATATGTGGAAAAGTTGCGATGATCGTGGCGGGTGTATCAGGGCGTACGGCCAACCCAACAATGAGTTCAGTGATGATTCCAAGTGTTCCTTCTGAACCGATCATTAAACGTGTGAGATCTAAGGTAGTAACGGCTTTTTTGGTAGCACTACCCAGGTTAACGATTTGGCCATCTGCCATGACAACGGTGAGAGCGCGAACGTGGGCGGATGTGACCCCGTATTTAACGCAGCACATTCCTCCGGCATTAGTTGCTGCGTTTCCGCCAATAGTTGACCAATCACGGCTTGCTGGATCTGGAAGATAGGCCAGACCCTTAAGTTCTGCCGCCTTATCTAAATCAAGATTGATCACACCTGCCTCAACGCGAGCAATCATATTTGTTTCATCAATTTCGATAATTGAATTCATCTTCTCAAGTGAGATAACTAGCGATGTTGAATTCGCATTTGCTCCACCAGAGAGTCCACTGCCCGCACCTCGTGCAACAACAGGAATATTGTGAGCATGTGCATATGCCACCGCCTTTGAGACTTCTTCTGTTGATTTTGCAAGAAGAACAAGCGCTGCGGGCTCATGCGGTGCAAAAGGTGCTTGGTCTTTTGAATATGACGCTGTGATTTCGGGATCTGAGATAAGTGATGCGTTCTCACCGAGCGCTGCTCTGAGTCCGCCAAGGTGATCCATTTGAGAATTTTACCCTTAAATCAATGATGTGGAAGCGAGAAGCGTTGCCCCTTCACTGATACAACAAGACCATCTTCTAATAGGGTGAGAAGCGCCTTCTCGACCTGTGATGGAACATCCCACAGAAGCATGATCTCTTTCTTTTGTAGCACAGGGTTTTCTCTCAGGGCTTGAACAATCACACCTCTGCATTGTCGATCAGTGCCATGCCAGGTTTGTGTGCGTTTAGGTTGATCAGAAAGCGGATAGTCAAGACTGCGCCACTTACATTGGCTGGCAAGTGGACATTGACCGCACTGCGGTTTTTTGGCGGTACAAATGAGAGCCCCAAGCTCCATTGTTGCAGCAGCCCAGATATGTGCATTTTTCTCTGGAATCAATACTTCTCTAGCAACGCGCTCTGATTTTGTTGGTGCAGTCTTTGGAACTTCAACACCATCAATCACGCGTGAGAGGAGTCGCCTGATATTGATATCAAGGACAAGCGATCTGCCGTTAAATGCAAATGCGATAAGAGCTGCACTTGTGTATTCGCCGATTCCTGGAAGTGCCCGTAGCTCTTGCTCTGTATTTGGAACTACACCCTGATATTGACTAGTAATAACCTTGGCGCATTCATGTAGCCGAAGTGCACGTCGCGGATAGCCAAGGCGCCCCCATGCCGTAATTACTTCGGCAGGCGTTGCGCGAGCAAGAGATGCGGCAGTTGGCCAACGTTTCATCCATTGAATATAAATCGGAAGAACTCGCGCAACAGGGGTTTGTTGCAACATGATTTCACTTACGAGAACTCCCCATGGATCGCTATTGCGCCAAGGAAGATCGCGTTTATTCTCTTTATACCAAGTTAAAACTGGCTGATGAAGAGATTTCATTCCCCAGAGATCGCAACCCTTTTTAAACCTTGATCAAGGCGAGAGATTTCAATAATCTCCATACCGTCGATCTTTACATCACTACCTGCGGGAACTAACGCCTTTTTAAATCCGAGCCGATACGCCTCAGCTAATCTGCGCGAAACTCCGCTTACTTTACGAATCTCGCCAGCAAGACCAACCTCACCGATTGCAACAAGATCAGGGGGGAGCGCTAGACCTTTAGCTGCAGATGCAACAGCAAGTGCCAGCGCTAAATCTGCAGCGGGCTCTGACATTTTCATGCCACCAACAGTTGCCGCATAGACATCTCGGCCACCGACTCGCACACCCGCGCGCAATTCAAGAACGGCCAAAGTCATGGAGGTACGGGCTGAATCAAGACCACTTGTTACACGGCGTGCATTTCCAAAATCACTTTCACGACTAGCGCTCACCAACGCCTGAATTTCAGCGAGCAGTGGGCGACGGCCTTCGAGTGTGACGGTGACGCATGTTCCAGGAACTGGTTCGCTATGGCGTGAGGTGAAGAGACCGGTGGGGTCAATCACTGATTCGATCCCAGTATCACTTAAATCAAAACAACCCACTTCATCACTTGCTCCGAAGCGATTTTTGATTGCACGAATGAGTCGCAGTCGTGAATGGCGTTCTCCTTCAAATTGAAGAACAACATCAACGATATGTTCAAGCAGTCGCGGACCGGCAATTGAGCCATCTTTAGTGACATGTCCAACTAACAAAAGCGTGATATCGCGATCTTTACAGATGCGAATAAGTGCTCCGGCAACTTCACGCACCTGTGTTACTCCACCGGGTGCTCCATCGGCGGCAGAGCTTCCGATTGTCTGCACGCTATCGATAATGACAAGTGCGGGTTTTACTGCATCAATATGAGCGATAACTGCGCCGAGATCAGTTTCAGATGCAAGAAAGAGTTGTGGATCAACTGCATTGATACGTTCTGCGCGAAGACGAACCTGCGATGCTGATTCTTCACCGCTAATGTAGAGAGCGCTCATTCCCTTAGAGGCAGTTTGTGCAGCAACCGAGAGGAGAAGAGTTGATTTTCCAACACCAGGTTCACCGGCTAATAAAATTGCTGCACCAGGAACAAGACCGCCACCTAGTACGCGATCGAGTTCGCTTACGCCGGTTTCGCGGGCGCGCGCGGAACTGAGATCGACATCGCCAATGGGTGTTGCTGCATGTGAAACAGTTCCTGCAACGAGTGAGAGTTTTTTCGGTGCAGCGACCTCTTCAACGCATCCCCACGCTTGGCATTCACCGCAACGGCCCACCCATTTTTGGGATGTCCAACCGCATTCAGTGCAGCGGAATGGATCCTTCTCAACCTTGGCCATGGAGTGAGCCTAAAGCAAAGGTATGACTCGCGCCTTACTTGCCGGCTTGAAGTGTGGCTGGGTGCTGGATAACAAATAGCGGAAGACTGCGGGCTTGAGCATCTTTGATACCTGCCATGCGTGCATCACAGAGGCCCGCCAAAATCTCGTAGGCCTCTTCACCCATAAGCGCCTTAAGTTCGGCGCGATTTGAGATGTAGACAGGTTCGCGACCAATGTGAGCTTCGGTATTACTTGTGCAATACCAATCAAAATCATCTCCACCATCGCCCCAAGCAAGACGCTCATACTCACCAATAACAGTGACTGAATATTCGCGCTCGCCCACTTCACGTTCTTCAAAGCTTCGACGTAGTGGAAGTTGCCAGCAGACATCTGGTTTAGTGTCTACAAAATGTTTATTTTCTTTTTCAGCCAAGTGATGAAGTACGCAACCAAATGAACCTGTGAAACCTGGGGCTTCATAACCTTTACGGTTAAGAAAAATACACGCATCATTAACGGTTCGCGTCTTGCGCTCGTTATCTTCATCTAGATCTGTAATTCGCAGAAGTCCACCAGGCTTTTTCGGCCGCGCCTCTTCATAAAACTGCCACATTTGCGGGGTCAGATAAGCAGCAGCGGCTTGCACGCGCTTCTCATCGTCCTCATCAGAGTACATCGCACCTTCAGTGCAACATCCATCATTTGGACGATCTTTAAAGACACCCTGACAGCCATCGCCATAGATGCAGGTCCAATTAGATGTGAGCCACGTCAAGTCACATTTGAAAATTCCTAATTCGTCGTTGGGATCGGCGAATTCGACCCAGTCGCGGGCAAAACCTGGTTTAACTTCAGACATAGGTGCAGAGCCTACGCGTACTCTTTCGCTATGGCTAATCAGCAGAAAGTGGCAGTTATCGGTGCCGGGGTAATGGGAGAGGGTTTAATCGCAGCCCTTGCTCTTGCAGGTGTTGCACCTTCACTGATTACAATCGTTGAAAAGCGAAAAGAACGTGTTGCTGAGTTAATCAGTAAATATGGTGTGATCTCAGAGACCCTCAATGAAGCAGTTAGAAGTAGTGATGTGATCCTGCTGGTCGTAAAGCCGCAAGATCTTCAAGAGCTACTTGTTGAAATTTCACCAGTAATCAATAAGAACGCGCTAGTCATGAGTTTTGCGGCCGGAAAACGCATCGACTTCATCGCCAGCCACCTAGGAACCAAAAATCCGATAGTTCGCGTGATGCCAAATACGCCGACATCGATCGGACTTGGGGCGGCTGGGTACTCATGCGGCGCTGGAGTCACAGCTGAACAAGAAGCATTTATCTCATCATTTCTTAGCGCCGCTGGAAAGGCGATTGAAATTGAGGAATCGTTGCAAAGTGCTGTGACGGCGACAAGCGGATCTGGGCCCGCATATTTCTTCGCATTCGTTGAAGCGATGGTTGATGGCGCAGTTGCACTTGGATTGAGCCGAGAAGATGCAACAACGCTAACGATTCAAACAATTACGGGCTCAGCCGCACTCTTGGAGAGATCTGGAGATTCACCAACGACTCTGCGAGAGAAAGTCACAAGTCCAAATGGCACAACGGCTGCCGCGCTTGCATCATTTAGCGAAGATAAACTGGCAGAGATTGTTGCGCGTGCGATGAAAGCTGCACATGATCGTGGTGAAGAATTAGCATGATCGGCAAAGCGATCATCCCGATTATTCTTGTAGCAACACTTGCTTCAACTCCTTTTTCAAGCGCTGCACCAAAATCCATTGCTTCAGTAGAGATAAGTAAAGTTTCGTCAGTAATCGATCATGAAGGTGCGGTAATAAATAATCAAGGAATCACTCTTTACTCTAATGAAGAGAAGAAAGTTTTAGTCACCTCACTTGATTTTACTGGCGCAGAGAAATGGGCTCTTACACTTGAGGAGCGCGCTGATCAGATTGCGATGGCTGCAACATCTGATAAAGATGGAAATATATGGCTGGCAGGGTTGATATCAGCTACTTCTGAGACAGTCTCTGCGGCAACAGGTGCGGTCAATGTCGATAACGTGATTGTTGAACCCGTAAATCCGATAAGAGCTGACCTCAACACATTAACGCTCTGGAAGATTTCTCCAGATGGCGCTCTCGCTGCAACCTTTACTGACTCGGCAACAGCGCCTTTACTGATTACCGCCATTTCTCACTCTTCCAACGGTATTTGGATTTTGGGAGACCGTGGCGCGGGAAGTATCCTTGTAAATGCCACACTCAATGGAAAGTTCTCTAAAGCGGTAACGATCGGTACCGCAAAGAGTTCACTTACATCAATTTTTCGAAATAGCGATGGCTCCGCCCAAATTTATGGTTCAAGTGCCGAATCTCTTGGAGGAAAAGCTCTCGTTGGTCGTAGAGATGGAATTCTTGCAAAGGTCAATAAATCTGGCTCGCTTACAAATGTAGTTCGTAGCTCAGCTAATTCGGCTACACGCAATTGGCTCAGTGCAACGTCAACATACTTTCTCACCGGAGAAGTGAAAGCCGGTGGCAAATCAGAGAGTGCATTTACGAAATTCAACTCAAGCTTTGCACCAGTGTGGACTCTTCGTCTTCCTTCACAAACAAGTATTGCAGCGGCAAGCGGCCCAAATGGATCGCACTACGCACTCTTTAACTCAACATCGGCGATCCCACGTGTAACGGGGTGGAGGCCAACAACACCATCATCGCTTGTACTTCGCTTTGATGCCAAGGGCGTGATCACCCAGGCGCTGCGAGCGAATCAAGTGAAAACAGTTCGGGCGATGGCCCATGTGAGTGGCGTTGGTTTAGTGATCGTAAGTGCGTCAGGAATTTTTAAAGGTTAAGGCCGAGCAAGTGAAAGGTTGCCGTCGATATGGGCAACAACATAAAGTTTTCCTCCAAAAGTAATCCATCTACCGCTAATGCCATTGAGTGCACTGTTACGCGAGATCAGGGAAATTTTCTTTGTTGCAAAATCAATGGAGCAGAGTCGATCTTCACAATTAAAAAGCGCTGATTTTCCATTAGTCCGTAACCATCTATTCGGAGTGCCATATATGGCCGTATCGAAAGTTTGGACGTTTATTGCACCACTGCCTAGGGTTGCAGATCGAAGTTGAGTCGGCTTTGGAATTGCAGATGTTCCAAGCCAGAGCGCGAAGGCTCGATCAGGAGTGACCGAGAGCGCCACGTCATAGCCTGTCATCGCAAGAGATTCGGAAGACTCTTCTAAAGTTTGAAAGACCCACTTCGTTGGATCAATTGTCGTTCTTGTCGCTAAACGAATTGCACCCGAAGTCGCTTCTTTCTTCTGATTAATTACCAAGACTGAGTCATAGAGAACGTAGCTCTTTTTTCCGTCATAGCCAGCAGCAAGATGGAAGGCCACATCTCCTGTTGTGCGCCCATCAGTTTTTCTATCGCCATCAACAAGTTCATAGACCCATCGTGAACTACCCGTGAGTTTATAAGCGCCGAGCAAAATTCCTTGTGACTCATCACGATAAAAAACCTGCAGCCCAGCAGGTGTAGCCAGACAGGCATTTGAGACACTCACATCACTTGCTGTTCGAACGCGGTTTTTATCTTCATAGTTATTTACTGATGGACCGTTTCCATCAATAATTTCAACAGTGACTTTTGTTCCATCGTATGTTGCATGCCGGAGATCTTTATCTGTGCCATCGGCATAAAACATATGAAGTTGCTGCTGTGTCCCGGTGCCGCTGATACATAAAGAAATCGGACTGGTGATCTCGTTCCTTGTTCGGTTTGTACCGCCCGCGCCATCAATGGTCGTCTTTCTCCAAGCAAGTCCATTCCAAATGGCCATCTTTAAAACACCATTAACTCCATTGGAGTAAACAATCGTTGGCTTTTTATTAAATGTCGTCGTCGCAATCTGTGCTGGCTCAACATTTGGATCAATGATTGTGGCTTTCCAGGCAGGCTCTGGAACTACTACATTGGTTGTCACGGGTGGCGATGTACCAAGAGAGTTACTCGCAGTAATTGTAAATGTGTGTGATGTGCCGTTCCTTAATCCGCCCATGACAACTGGACTCGTTGTGCCACTTCTTTCAGCACCCGTCCTCACGTTTCGCACCGTATAGGCGGTAATTTGCGCCGTACGTAGATTCGCTGGGGGATCCCATTTCACAATAGCAGCACCATCTGCGACAACAGCCTGTGCATTTCTTACGACAGTGGGAAGTTCAACAGCTACCCCGGCAGGTGGCTTCGTGCGCATATCCTCCATCATTGCCAATAACAAAGGACCAGGACCTGCAAATACCTCTCCCGCATCTAGATTTGGTGTCATCACCGCATCTAGCCCACTGTTGGAATACGTCGTTTCATCGAGATGACTTACTGACGATCCATCTTCATATTCAGTCGGTGAATAGAGCAATGGCTTGATGCCCTTATTTGCAGCAATTGCCTTCGCACCAGACCAAACAAGTGGCGCACGAAGGGCCTTACCTAGCTCGATTGATGGTGATGGTAAATCTGCAAGACGCCTCCCATCTTCAGTCTGTGCAAATGCATCCAATGGAGTTGGTTGTTCGATAGATCCAAATCCAAGAATTGAGTCATAGACATTGTTTGATAGAAAACCTAGCCCGTGTCCTATTTCATGGATAAAAACTGACCGTAGATCATATTCGCGAGTTGTCGGCGCACTATCGCCACGACGATTCCACGCTGCGCGGGCATTTACATTAATGATCATCTCGGAGTTTCTTATATCCAGATCCTTACCCGCGAGAGCATTTGCTAGTGCTGATGGATACCACAGACTTGAATCGGGAGCGCCAGAGAATCCAGCAAAGTAACCGCCCGGACGAGCACTTCCTAAGACGGCTACGGATTGAGAATTACTCCATGTCGCATCAATTTTGATTGTGACCTTTGATTCAAAGCTCGCTGACCACACATCAACAGCAAGCTGTAGTTCATTCTTTGCCCATTCAGGAAAATTTGTGTAATTAACTTGGATTTCTGATCGCTTTTCAAGATTAGCACTAGGTGGGACTACAGGTGAATTTTTAACTAGTGCTGCCGACGATTTTGCAGGTCCTGCGAATATGTATCCCCATTGCGTTGCTGGCGCGTACTTGTAAAGAGATTGCGCAGTTGCCGCTGGAGTGAGAGTGGCCAACAAGGCCAGAATGAGCAGGGCAATCCGTGTAGTGAAGAATTTGCCGGCTCGCATGGCGCTAAATCTATCAGGGTGCCAGAATAGGAAAATGACTCAGACAGGTAACCCAAAGGCTACGAACGATGTCTTTACTCGGATTAGAAATGAGAAGGCACCTCTCACCGAATTCACAATCGGGGCAAAAGGTCGTGAAATTACACTCGATGAGGCGCGAAGTGATTTAGCCGCTGCCGTTGGGGCAGTTGCTCACATGCTTTTCTCAAAAAGCTATGGTCCACTTGTGGGTACAGTAACAACAACGAGTGTAGAAACCATGCTCAAGAACGCTGAAAGTAATGCGATTCGGGCAAAGGGAGATGTGAAGTTAGTTGCCGAAGAACTCTCTGCGCGAATTTTTAAGAGTACAAAAAAGTGACGACTGTTACCGTGTATTCACGCCACGGTTGCCATCTATGCGAACTCGCAATTGAAACGCTCTCAACACTCGATAAAGAATTGAATTTTCAAATCGAAGTTATCTATATTGAAGATAACAAGGAGTTAATAGATTTATATAGCGATCAAATTCCTGTCATTCATATTGATGGAAAGCACCACGATTTCTACAAGGTAGATATCGAAAGATTTAAATCTTCCCTTGAAAAACATCGTCAGCATCAATAATCCGATAGGCATAACCCTGCTCGGCGAGGAACCGTTGGCGATTAGCGGCGAAATCTTGATCAACGGTATCTCGTGATACAACGGAGTAGAAAATTGCCCCTCTGCCATCTGCTTTTGGGCGAAGAATTCGTCCAAGGCGCTGGGCCTCTTCTTGTCTTGAACCGAATGCACCAGATACCTGAATTGCAATTGTTGCATCGGGTAGGTCGATAGAGAAGTTAGCCACCTTTGAAACCACTAGACAGGTAATCTCTCCTGTTCGAAATGCAGCAAAGAGACGTTCACGCTCTTTTACTGGGGTATCACCTTTGATTAGTGGCACGCCGAGAGTTTCAGAGAGTTCATCCAATTGGGTGATGTATTGACCGATAACCAAGATTTGTTCTTCTGCGTGATATGAAACTAACTCTTGCACGACTTCACTCTTAGTCTTTGTCGTTGAGCAGTATCGATACTTCTCTTCCTGCTCTGCTGTTGCATAGAGCAACCGTTCTGACTCTGAGAGATTTACACGAACTTCAATACATTCTGCAGGGGCGATATACCCTTGAGATTCAATTTCTTTCCAAGGCACATCAAATCTTTTTGGGCCAATGAGTGAGAAGACCTCACCTTCCATTCCATCTTCACGGACTAATGTGGCAGTTAATCCAAGGCGGCGTCGCGACTGAATGTCTGCAGTGAATCGAAAGATCGGTGCTGGCAGAAGATGCACTTCGTCATAAATGATTAAACCCCAGTCATGGGTATCAAAGAGATCAAGGTGTGCGTAGACACCATTTTTCTTCTTTGTCATTACCTGATAAGTCGCAATCGTGACTGGGCGAATTTCTTTCTTCGCTCCTGAATATTCACCAATCTCATCTTCATTAAGAGTTGTGCGACGAAGTAATTCATCTCGCCATTGTCTTGCGGCAACGGTATTTGTCACCAAAATCAACGTTGTCGCTTTTGCATGAGCCATCGCAGCTGCCCCAACGATAGTTTTTCCGGCACCGCAGGGAAGAACTACAACGCCAGAGCCGCCATGCCAGAAACCTTCTGCGGCGAGCTCTTGATATGGTCGAATCTTCCAACCATCTTCACGAAGTGCGATCTCGTGTGCTTGTCCATCAACATATCCAGCGAAATCTTCAGCCGGCCAACCAAGGCGCAATAATGATTGTTTAATTGCACCGCGCTGGCTTGGATGCACTGCAATTGTTTCTGCATCAATGCGTGGACCAAGCAGTGGCGCAATCTTCTTGGCTCGAATTACCTCTTCAAGCACCGCTGTATCCGTTGTAACGAGAATAAGGCCATGAATGGGATCTGCTTCTAGTCGCAAGCGCCCATACCGTGACATCGTCTCGGCGACATCAATAAGAATTGAGTGCGGAACGGCGTAGCGCGAATACTTAATAAGAGTGTCGATAACTAATTCGGCGTCATGGCCAGCCGCGCGCGCATTCCACAAACCAAGATTTGTCAGTCGGTATGTGTGAATGTGCTCTGGGGATCGCTCTAACTCAGCAAATGGTGCAATTGCTCGGCGACATTCAACAGAGTCGGGATGATCAACATCTAATAGGAGTGTCTTATCGCTTTGAACAATGAGTGGGCCGTTACTCATTTAAGTAGATCCACAATGAGCGCGTGGAGTAATTCTGTCCGTGGTTCAAGAGTTTTTGCACTTAACCATTCATTTGGTGCATGGGCTCCACCACCAACCGCGCCTAGTCCATCAAGAACATGTGCTCCGGCAGCAGCGGCAAAGTTTCCATCGCTAGCCCCGCCAACTTTGGCACTTCCGAGTGGTTGCATTCCTAGCGTCGCTGCAACTTTCTCTACACGCTGATAAAGATCGGCAGTTGATTGCTCTTGGAGTGGTGGACGATTAATTCCACCTGTTACTTCGATTCGAGCCTTTGGGTTTTCAGCCCTCAGCTCTCTGATTGCAGTATCTACTCGCTCTAGTTCAGCGAGAGAAAATGACCTAATGTCGATATCAAGGATTGCATGATCTGGAACGGTATTTGTGGTATTTCCCGAATGCAGAACAGTTGGAACTACAGATGTTCCATGTTCAGGATTTTCTAGTTCAGTAACTTTCAAAATTACATGTGCAATTTCAGTTGTGGCATTTACGCCCTTTTCAGGCTCAAGTCCTGCATGTGAAGCAAGTCCATGAACATGAACTTGGTACATGGAAGTACCTTTGCGACCTGTCTTCACTTTTCCATCAAGGGAAGCCTCTAATACCAAGACTGCCTTCGCCTTGGCTGATAGATCCAGAATAAGTTTGCGTGAAGCGTGGCTGCCAGTTTCTTCATCTGTCGTTGCAATCAGCGCAACCGAACCTTCGATTCCTTTGAGGGCATAGAGCGCTTGTAAGAAGCCAGCCTTCATATCAAAGACTCCCGGGCCTCGCACAACATCTCCATCTACTTCCCATAGTGGTTGGTATGAACCATGAGGCCAAACAGTGTCGAGATGTCCTAAGAGAATAATTTCTGGTTCAGGGGAACCCCACCAGAAAACTGGACGCCCTTCAATTTCCTTAATCTCCGCTGGTGTTCCAAGTACACGCGTTGCAATATCACTTGCAAGTCGAACAACGTTGCGGCATGCATCTACATCTTCAGTGGGGGATTCACACCGAACAAGAGCTTCTAGGGCTGCCAACATAGGGGTAAGTCTGCCGTATTCAGAAGAGTTCTGGCTTGTCATAGCGATGCCACCCCTGTGATTCGAGCGATTCTAAAGGTTGTGATCTCTCCCGTTGCATGATCTCGAGCGAGAAGTGTGCCGGCTGAGAGTTTGAGTGGGTCAATGATGCGGTGTGAAATCAAGCCATTGTTATCGGCATACCCAATAGATAGAGATGTATCTGCAGAATGTGTCAGGTGATGAGAGAGTAATTCAAGAGTTTCATTTGCAGTAGATCGGGGAAGTTCACCGAGGGCTGACGAAGAGATGTTTCGAAGAGTACTTTGGCGATGGCTAGATTTTTCACCGGTGCGCAGTACACGGACGGCTCCTTCAAGAACAATATCTGTTGGGGAATCAATTTCGCCCACGATGCGAGGGGGTCTGGCCTTACTTTGAGAACGCATAACTCGAGCACCACTCAATAAAATTCCCTTTGAATCTTCAATGGCAGGAAGATAGCCGGCATTACGTAAAACATTGACGGCATCATCTACCTCTAGATCGCTAATCAAAACTTCCGCTGCAATTCTTCTAAATCCCATTCCATCGAGCTTCTTATCGCTGAGAATTGCGACGATCACAGATTGGTCTTCACAACGAATAAATGATGTGGTTGCACCTACTCGCAACTTTCCATGCTTTTTAGCAACATCTGCGATTAAGTACTCAAGAGGTTGTGGCATTGGAGTCTTAGATGTTGCCTTTAAAAACTTTGTTATTTCTTCACCAGTTTTGCCGTGGTCCAACGCCCTGCGAATCGTTGAATCGGTAAATCTAAAGACAGTGGCACCACCTCGTGATTCAACATCTGCAAGAAGTGCCATCTCCTGAGCAATTTCCTGGGCAAGTGGACCTGGAGCAATCGCTGTGTTATCACTTTGTATAAGGATGTGATCAACTTCTTCTGGAAGATCGATATCGATTTGATCGAGTGCGGCTCCATCAAGAAGAGCAAGACCATAGTCGGAGATAACACCCTGACCTGTAACTCCAAGCCATTCAGCCTCACGGAGAGTAAAGAGAATGTGAGGCGCCGGAATTCCACCAATGCGTTTAGATGGTCGATGCCACGATGCCAATGCCACCATTGAATCTGGAGTAATCGCACCATCACGATTCTCTCTGAGTAGTGAGAGAACGAGTGATCGCACTGATGCGGCATTAACACGATCAAGTTCTGGGCCAAGTGGTGCGATGTTCTTTGAATCTTCGTTACCAACTAAACCGCTGACGCGAGAAGTCGAAATCCATGCTGATGCCAGAGTCAGCCACTTATCCGAAGATCTTTGTGTAAGCCAAATATCAAAATTAGTTGTCGGCAGGATGCGGTCGTCAGGATCAATTGTAAGAAGTGAACTGATGTAACAGAGCTCTGCGACAAAGGCTGCACAGTTCTCGTCAACGCCAATGTGTAGCGCTAACGCTTTGAGATCCCTAACCCCTAAACCTCCAGAGCGCAGCGCAGTCGGTGGATCTTGCGCCCAAAAATTGAGAACTTCTTCCACCCATCGCAAGAAGGTAGTGATATTTGCAATCGACGCGTTATTAAGACCTTTTCTATCTTTAGCGGTGAATGAATATGAAATTTCTGGAGGATTAATTCGCTGCTCTTTGTGTACTTTTCCACCCCTGAGTGCAATAGCGACTTCACGTGGCATCACAACAATTGTCTGGCTATATGGAATGAGAAATCCTTCCTCCAGGCACCATTGAACTCCTGCACCCGGTTTTTTAATGTCGGCGACAGTGCCACGTGGTGGGCCCCATGCCATGGCATCGAGAATTTTCTTCGCGCTAGGTGGAGCATCACTTAACTTGTTGAGATTAAGTTTTGCCATTGAAAAAGGACCAAGCTGAGCAACTTCGTTTCCAAGTAATTCACGTAACGTTGTGGGCATTCTGAGACCGTCATTTGCTGGATAAATCAATCCACGTTCGATTAAACCAGGTAGAACAAAGATTGCAGGCTTATCAGTAAGTGCCGCGATAATCTTTTCAGTAAATGGTTCGCTCGCCACAGCGCACGCCTCAAGCACTTGAAATTGCCACGCGTTCAGTGAATCAATTGATCGAGCAAGTGATGGCGCTGATGATGCGCGCACGGCAAGGCTGGCCATATCTGGTGGAACGGGTGCAATCAAATCTGGACGATGAGTGAAGAGACGCAAAAGGGCAGCGTCATCTAACCCACGTAGGTAATCGGCGAATGAACGAATTTCCATAACCTGCCTACATTAATACAGAAAGGGTCAATCTGTGACATCAAGAGTTAGCGGTGATGACCCCGAGGCTTAATGAGCGCACCGATTGATGCAAGGCGGGAAATTGCTGGCCCAAGGAATCGATTGATCTTTCGGGCTCGGCGAAAATCGTGAATAGGCCAACGCTCGCGTGTAGCCCAAATACGCAACTTGGCATCGGGATTAATTGATGAGGGGTGTCCAACGGTTTCAAGAAGAGGCAGATCGTTAAAACTATCTGAGTATGCATAACATTGTTGTAGGTCAAAGCCACGTTCTTCAGCAAGTCTTTTAACAGCAATTGCCTTTTCGCGACCATGTAACAAAGGTCCGTTCATCTCTCCGGTATACACACCATTTGTAATTGCTGCCTTACTGCCGAGCGCTCCAGTTAATCCAAGTCTCTTTGCGATCAGTGTTGCCATATCTTCAGGAGCTGCTGTGACGAGCCACACTTCAAAGCCGTCTGCTAAATGTTTCTCTGCTATTTCGATAGTGCCCAACCACAACGCTGGGGAGACGTATTCGTCATAGATTTCCTGAGCAAGATTCTGGATGTCCTGGACATTATGTCCACCTATAAAACTAGTTGCTGCATTCTGAAATTTTTCAATCTCTTCACTTTTTTCAGTCCCGGTTAAGCGAAATCGTAAATTTGCTAAGACAAATCGAGAGATATCAGCCTTTGTAAAATACCCACGTTGATACATGCCACGGCCCAGGAAGTAGAGTGTCGAACCACGGATCAGAGTGTTATCTACATCAAAGAATGCAGCCTGCTTCTCTCCGACTGCCATGGCTTAACCATAGCGAAGTAGATCCCAAACGCCTTTATAGTTGGCCTATGAGCAATAGCGTCCACGTGATCCGCCATGGAGAGGTCCACAATCCAGAGAAGATTCTCTATGGCCGCCAACCTGGTTGGAGGCTCTCAGATCGTGGGCAACAGATGGCTGGAGTTCTGGGCCAATGGTCAACCACAATTGATTTAGGCGCACTACACGTCTCACCACTGCAGCGCGCTCAAGAAACTGCGGCACCAATTTCAGCTGCCAATAACATTTCAATTACCACTGATGATCGATTAATAGAGGCTGCAAATATTTTTGAGGGGAAACCATTTGGAATTGGTGATGGAGTCCTTCGCCATCCCTCTGCGTGGAAGCACTTATGGAATCCATGGAAGCCATCATGGGGTGAACCATATGTTGAGCAGATTAACCGCATGCTCGCTGCAGTTTTCTCTGCACATAAGGCAGCAAATGGCAAAGATGCCATATGCGTTTCACACCAATTACCAATTTGGATTTTACGCAGCGCCATTGAAGGTCGAAGACTGCTTCATGATCCACGTAAGCGAGAGTGCACACTGGCTTCGATAACCAGTATCCACTTTAACGATAATGGCGAAATTGAAGGTACTTCATATAGTGAACCTGCTGCACACCTTCTACCAGAGAAGAAATAATGAAGCGAAGTAGATATTTAATTTTGCTCACCACAGGCTTATTGATCTTTGCTGGATGCTCTGGTGGCGGAAGTTCAACAACTGAAGAGAGTTTTGTTGTTGGAAGTGGAGCACAAACATTTATCAAGGAAGGGTCTCGAGAGAAAGCACCCACCTTGAGTGGGATGACTTTAACTGGAGTCAACTACACCCTTCCTGCAAACACAGTTGCAGTAGTCAATGTATGGGCCTCGTGGTGTTCTCCATGCAGAGCAGAAGCGCCAGCGCTGGTAGCCGTTGCAGAGAAATATCCTGATGTGGCATTTGTCGGCATCCTTACGCGCGATAACCTCGTTAACGCAGAAGCCTTTGTTCGCACGAAGAAGATAACCTACCCAACGCTGATTGATGATGCGCTATTGATTGGCTTTAAACGTTCCCTTCCAGCCAATGCAATACCGTCAACAATCATTATTGATAACAAGGGTTTCGTTGCTGCGCGAGTTTCAGGGATTGTCACCATCGGATCATTAAGTGCGTTAATTGAAAAGGTAAAAGACTAATGGTCGACTTCTTTGTGAATAATCTCTTTGATGGCTTTATTCTCTTTGCGATCCCGCTTGCGATACTTACAGGGCTTGTCTCTTTTGTATCCCCATGCGTTTTGCCTTTAGTGCCAGGCTACCTATCCTTTGCGGCTGGGTACTCACAGGCTAGAGGAAAAATCTTTCTTGGATCACTTCTCTTTGTACTTGGTTTCTCTGCTCTCTTCATCTCTTACGGACTTCTCTTTGGAAGTATTGGTGCTCAGATTTCAGTCCACGAAGAGATCATTACACGCGTACTTGGAATCTTCACAATTTTGTTGGGTGTGATATTTGCAGGAGCATTTCCAATGATGCCAACGTTGCATCCTCGCATCTCAACAACTGGTGGGCTCATCGGCGCACCAGTTCTGGGTTTCCTCTTTGGAATCGGCTGGACACCATGTATTGGCCCAGCTTTGGCGACGGTACAAATGTTGGCCTTCTCTGAATCAAGTGCATCCCGTGGAGCGCTTTTATCATTCGCTTACTGCATTGGATTGGGTCTACCTTTTATTGCAACTGGACTCTTCTTCGATAAATCAGAGCGACTCCGTAAGTTTCTTACGCGCAATGGTCGCGCAATTTCAATTTTTGGCGGAGTTCTTTTGATCATGATTGGACTACTTCAAGTTACTGGAATCTGGAATTCCTTGATGATTGATCTGCGTTCAACAATTAGTGAATTTACGCCGGTGATCTGATGAGTATTGAAAAAGAGATTGATGTTCCAGAAATCGGTGCTGTGGGATTAGCCCGCTTTGCTTGGCGTCAACTGACAAGCATGCGTACAGCACTCATCCTGCTGATGCTCCTCGCAATTGCATCTATTCCAGGTTCGCTACTGCCTCAGCGCAATCAAAATCCAATGGCTGTGCGTGAGTACTTTATAAATGATCCAACCCTTGCCAAGTGGATTGATAGATTCAGCGGTTTTGATGTCTTCTCTGCCCCATGGTTTAGTGCAATTTACATTTTGCTTTTTATCTCACTCATTGGTTGCGTTCTCCCACGTACTTTCGAACATCTGAAATTGGTTCGAGCGAAACCGCCAGTCACACCAAAGAACTTACAGAAGTTACAGGGCTTCACTATCTTTCCTAGCGAAGGGGAAGAGTTAAATCGTGCACGAGAGTTCTTTAAAAAGGAGCGATTCCGAATCCGCGAACAAGATGGCTCAATCTCAGCTGAGAAAGGTTATATTC
The DNA here is from genome assembly GCA_964576165.1 of uncultured Candidatus Planktophila sp. Taxonomy (GTDB): domain Bacteria; phylum Actinomycetota; class Actinomycetes; order Nanopelagicales; family Nanopelagicaceae; genus Planktophila. The sequence goes on from CAZNUC010000002.1 coordinate 48,085, forward strand.
GCGAATCTGGAAACCTACTCTTTCATCTCTCACTTGTTTTGATTTTAATTGGCGTCAGTATTGGATCTCTTTTTGGGATGAGAGGCGATGCGATTATTGTTACTGGTGAACGCTTTATTAATCTTGCGACCAGCTATGACTCGCTTTCCTACGGAAAACTCACCAATGAGAGATCGCTCAACACCTTCTCAGTGCGACTCAATAAGTTTGTCGCTCAGTACGATCCGGTCACAAATAGCCCACTTGATTATGCAGCCTATGTGAGTATCGAAGATGAAGCAGGAAACACCACTGAAGAAGTAATCAAAGTAAATAGCCCTCTCACTTTTGGATCTTCTCGGGTGTATCTACAAGCAAATGGCTACGCGCCTTTTGTAACAGTGCGCGATGAAATAGGAAACGTGACTTTTCAAGGTCCAGTAACTTTCTTGCCACAGGATTCCAACCTGCGTTCTATTGGTTCGATAAAAGTTCCAGAAGCATCGCCACAGTTGGGCTTTGTCTCATCATTTCTGCCAACCTACCAGCGAGATCCAGAAGCTGGCGGGGTCTCTGTCTACCCAGAGTTACTTAAGCCCCGTTTACTATTTTCAATTTGGGAAGGTGATCTAGGTCTCGATACTGGAATCCCACAATCAATCTACACAATAGACACAACAGAGATGACGCGTATTGCCTTGGATTCACTCTCACCTGGTGAGCGATTTGATTTCACTGGTGGAAGCATTACCTTTGAAAAAGTTGAACCATGGATCAACCTCGCAGTTGTTCGTGATCCCGGCAAGACCTATTCGCTCATCGGCGGTATTCTTGCCTTAGCAGGATTACTCGCTTCACTCTTTGGTTTCCGCCGCCGTATCTGGCTTCGAGTTCTGCCAGATGGACGGGTTGAGATTGCTGGTCTGGCGAAAAATAATTCAGCAGCACTTGATCTTGAATTAGAGAAGTTCACGCGACATGTAAAGGGAGAAAAATGACGCAGACAATGTGGGCCTATCTCTCTAATAACTTTATCTATAGCGCGATGGGTGTATTTGCTCTCTCACTAGTAGTGCACGCTTTTGAAACAGCATGGGCGGTAAGAGTTCCTGCTGGTGGCGCTGATCTACAAAAAATGGATTACAGCAAGGCAGAGAAAGCAGCCCGCATAGGAACAGCATTTATGTTGCTAGCATTTATCTTACTTTTTGTTGGAGTTGTTGCGCGTGGGTTAGCAAATGGCCACGTCCCCTGGGGCAATATGTATGAATTCTCAATTACTGGCGCACTCGCCTTTGTTGGTGCTTATCTCATTGCACTGCGCAAACATGATCTCAGGTGGCTAGGACTATTTGTATCCCTTGGAGCCCTTCTGACCTTGGGAACTGCTATCACTTTGCTCTACCGTGATAGCGCACCGCTCGTGCCAGCACTTAACTCTGCATGGTTGATCATTCACGTCATCACAGCAATTATTTCAGGTGGCGTATTTCTCTTTTCAAATATCATCGCAGGTGCATTCCTCTATCTCGATTCACGCGAGAGAGGTTCTGGGCGTCCTGCATGGGCAGAACGACTGCCATCACTTGATTTCCTCGATCAACTCTCATATCGATTAGTTGCATTTGTATTTCCGCTCTGGACATTTTCTGTCATTGCAGGTGCGATCTGGGCTGAGAGCGCTTGGGGTCGTTACTGGGGCTGGGATCCAAAAGAGACGTGGGCCTTTATTACATGGGTTGCCTACGCTGCATATTTGCATGCACGTGTAACCGCTGGTTGGAAGGGGCGTCGCGCTGCGTGGCTCTGCCTTTTTGCAGGGTCAACGTTCTTATTTAACTATGTATATGTAAATGTCTGGGGAACTGGAAAGCATACGTACTCAGGACTTTAAAAGATTTTAGAGTTTACGTAAGAAATCAGGATCATCATCCGGAGGAAGAATTCGGCGCTGCGGACCCTTCTTTCTTCCACCGCCACCCTTCGGATTTCTTCCAGCAACAATAAATGCGATCGCACCAATTGCTTGACCAAAGAAGATTATGAGAAGCCATCCCCATTTTGGAAGACGCTTAATCTCTGAATCTTCACGCATCGCACAATCAACAAATGCATAGAGCTGCAAGGCAGCCAGTGCAATTGTCAGGAAGATGAAGAATTTGACCATGAACTTATACTAGCCGCTGCAGAATGAGTGCGAGAGATAGGGCAAGGCAGAAGAGAATCTGAAGTTCGCCAGTCTTAGCCAGTAACGGAATAAGCGTTCGACCCAAGGCCCCGGTCCATAGGGTGCGCAGAATTGAAACTACCTTTGGCAGGGTGAGCAAAGTCAGGAGGGTCCAGGGGGTGCCAAATCCTGCGGTGAGAATAAATGGGCTGACCACCAATGTGCTGTAGAGAAGTCGGGAGTTGCGATCTCCGATACGTACCGCCAAAGTTTTCTTGTCAGATTCAGAATCTAAGGCGCGATCGCGAATGTTATTTATGACAAGAATGGCACAGGCTAAGAAACCGACAATAGTTCCAGCCAAAACCGATAAACCTGTAATCGCATCGGCTTGCACAAAGTAAGTTCCAACAGTTGCTACAAGGCCGAAGAAGATAAATACAAAAATCTCACCAAGGCCCTTGTAGCCATAAGGATTCTTACCGCCTGTGTAGCCCCAAGCTGCAGCGATCGAAAGAACTCCAACAAGAATCATCCACCACGTACTCATTGCTGAAAGTGCCAGCCCGGCGACAGAAGCAATAAAGAATGAGATAAAGGCTGCACGCTTGACCGCTGCGGGGGATGCGAGACCACTGGCAGTAATGCGTACTGGACCGACGCGCTTATCGTCACTACCGCGAACACCATCGGAGTAATCATTTGCGTAATTCACACCTACTTGAAGACTCAGGCTTACAAGGAGAGCCAGAGATGCAGGAAGAAGGTGGAAGTCATCACCAGCCAGAGCGCTACCAACTGCTACGGGCGCAATCGCTGCTGGCAATGTACGAATGCGAGCACCAATAATCCACACATTATTCGCTGGATTAGCCACTAAATTCTTCCTCTGCTCGTTTTCTTACTGCAAGGCGATCTATCTTACCGATACCAATCAGCGGAAAAGTTTCAAAAGTTAAGTACTGCTTTGGTTTAGCAGCACTTCCCAATGTATCTCCCAGTAGAGATGCAACCTCTTCTTGTGTTGGCGGATTCTCGCCAGCAACCGCGATAACAAGCCGCTGACCCCACTTAAGATCATCGAGGGCTAAGGCAAACCAATTGTTCTGCGAATATTTCTCTTCAAGTTTCTTCGCTACTGCAGCAAGAGAAACTTTCTCACCGCCAGAAATATAGAGATCATCGCCACGTCCGAGGATTGAGAGTGAGCCAGAGCTATCAATCTGACCGAGATCTGATGTTCTAAACCATCCTTCATAAAAACTTTCAGACCACGTTGCAGGATCTTGGATATAACCAGATGCAATTGTCGGACCAGCAATTTCGATAAATCCATCATCTGAAATTCGCACTTGCGTGTCACCCAGTGGCTTGCCTTCATAGACACAACCACCTGAAGTCTCAGACATTCCATATGTACGAGCAATTGAAATTCCGGCACTTACTGCACTTTGATAAAGCTTGTCAGTAAGGGCAGCGCCACCAACAAGTACTTTCTTGGCAGATTGCAAGTGAGTCAATAATTCTTGATCGCCGTTGAGCGCGCTAAAAATCTGTGTTGGAACAACAGCAGTAAAATCTACATCTGTATAGCCCTTACTTTCACGTAAATCAATCGGAGTAGTTCCAAGTTCGAGACTGCGCACTAAAACATTTATCCCAGCGATGTGGTGTAACGGCAAAAGAAGCGACCAAAGATCACCAGGGGACGCATCAAGGTATTCAAGTGATAATCGCGCCGATGTAATAAGCGCCGATCTGCTTAAGCCCACATATTTTCGCGCCCCAGAAGATCCCGTTGTCTGCACAATCACTGAGACATCAGCCGGTACCGATTCAATGGTGTGATCGGTGAAATTTAAGGCTGATCCCCGCCCAGCCAACCCTTCAGCCAGCATCACCATCACCTGATTAATAGGTGTGAGCGGATCGACCGCGACCACGAGACGAGGTCGGGTATCTGAGTTCGGCGACATATCCATAGCCCGCGTAGGCTATCGCCTGAAGAGAAAAGTTGGAGGAATCGTGAGTAAGCCAATCAAGCGTGAGTTCGGAGATCGCACTATCCCAGCGTGGGTACCCGCAAAGGGTGGATCTGAGTTTGTCGATGTGAAGTACGAAGTCGGAGATGGAATCGCGAAGATCACCATTAACCGCCCAGAAGTACGTAACGCATTTAGACCTCAGACAATCATCGAACTACAACAGGCATTCTCACTCGCCCGCGATAACTCTGAGGTCGGCGTCATCATCTTGACCGGTGAAGGTAGTGAAGCATTTTGCTCTGGCGGAGATATCAGCGTTCGCGGAGATGATGGATATCTCGGTGATGATGAATTAGCCAAGAGTGGTATTGGACGCCTCAATGTTTTAGATCTACAGATTCAAATTCGCCGAACACCTAAGCCAGTTATTGCAATGGTTGCCGGATGGGCCATTGGCGGCGGACATGTACTTCATGTTGTCTGCGACCTTACGATTGCAGCAGAGAATGCAAAGTTCGGACAGACCGGACCAATGGTTGGATCATTCGATGGTGGTTATGGTTCAGGGCTACTTGCAGCAAGTGTTGGTCAGAAGAAGGCTCGTGAGATTTGGTTTATGACGCGTCAATACGATGCGCAAGAAGCGCTCGCCATGGGGCTTGTTAACACTGTAGTTCCAGTTGATCAGCTAGAGGCGGAAACAGTTTCTTGGTGTCGCGAGATGCTACGAAACTCTCCAATGGCACTTCGACTATTGAAATCAAGTATGAATGCTGCAGATGACGGATTAGCTGGAGTACAACAGCTTGCCGGCGATGCCACATTGCTCTTCTACTTAAGCGAAGAGGGACAAGAAGGTCGCGATGCTTATAAAGAAAAGCGCGCTCCTGATTTCGGTAAATTCCCTAAGCGCCCATAAAACTAATGCTTGATGACCTCCTTGCAACACTTCGCGTAATTACTCTTCCTACGCGCACCAATTTTCGTGGTGTGACCTATCGCGAAGTTGCACTCATGCAAGGCCCGCAAGGATGGGGGGAGTTCTCACCATTTCTGGAATACGACGATAACGAGTGCCGACCATGGCTTGCTAGCGCAATAGAGGCAGCAACAGTTGCTCGTCCAGCACGCTTTCGAGATGCTATTGCAATCAACGGCACAATCCCAGAACTCAACGATAAAAAAGAGATCGAAGCCCTGATGCAAACTTATTCAGGGGCAAAGACGTTCAAGGTAAAGGTGGGCAAGAACCTTGGCGAAGATATCGCCAGACTTGCACGAGTGCGAACACTTGCACCACTGGCTGCAATCCGAGTTGATGTCAACGGGCTCTGGTCTGTAGATGAAGCCCTCACCAATCTATACGCATATTATGAAGAGATCGGCCCACTTGAATATGTGGAGCAACCCTGTGCAACTATCGAAGAACTCCGCGAACTCAAAGGCAAGATAACAATTCCTCTTCGCATTGCAGCAGATGAAATCATTCGTAAAGCACCCGATCCATTTAAAGTCGACCTCACCAATGCAGCAGATATTGTGATGCTTAAAGTTCAACCGCTAGGTGGTATCCAACGCTCACTTGATATTGCAGCCCATCATGGACTTCCAGTAGTTGTGTCGAGTGCGCTAGAAAGTGCTATCGGAATCGAATACGGACTCGATCTTGCTGCAAGCATCAAGGACCTCACCTTTGATTGCGGCTTAGCTACAGGCTCACTTCTGTCACGTGATGTTGCAGACCATCAGATTCTTGATGGAAAGATCGCGCTAGGTCAGATATCTCCACAGTTAGATGGACTTGATGTGTCACCAGAGCGCTTTGAATGGTGGAAGAATCGTGCCATGAGAGTCGGGACGTTACTTACATGAGTGAAGCAACAACCCTAGCTCGCGTAATCGTGCGTCAAATTGTGGAAGCTGGAATTACTGATGTAGTTCTTGCTCCTGGATCGCGTAACGCACCGCTATCTATCGCCTTCTACCAGGCAGAGCAGGCAGGTTTGATTCAGCTTCACGTAAAGATTGATGAACGTGGTGCGGCATTTTTCGCACTTGGTCTAACTAAGGTGACAGGACGTCCGGTTCCAGTTATCTGCACAAGTGGAACAGCAGTGGCTAACTTTCACCCAGCCGTTCTTGAAGCCTCACATAGCAATGCGCCATTGCTGCTGCTCACAGCCGATCGCCCAGCTCGTCTTCGTAGAACAGGTGCAAATCAAACTACTGAACAAGCACGGATATTTGGCAAAGCGGTGCGCTACTTTGCTGATGTATCGGGGTCGGCATTTCCGATGGAACTTCCTTTTAACTCACTCCAATCTGGTCCTGTCCATCTCAATGTTCAATTTGAGGAACCACTCATTGGTGAGGCAGATACATCCTGGCTAGATCAGATCAAGATCGCTGAACCAAAGGTGTTTACTCGAAAAGCTCCAGGAACTTTTCACACAAAGTCCACACGCGGTCTCTTGGTAATTGGCCATGATCGCGGCGGCTTGTCACAAGAAAGTGTTGAGAAATTTGCCACTGACCTTGGATGGCCGGTTATTGCCGAGGACCCTCTGTCATTTAAAGATGCAATTGCTCATGCCAGCGTCTTTTTGACTTCACCTAAAATTCGCAGTGAGGTAAAGCCAGATACTGTAGTGATTATTGGACGAACAACTCTTTCTAGGAGCATCAACGCATCGATTGCTCAGGCCCGAAAAACAATTGTGATTGATCCACGCATGGCAACAGTTGATCAAGACCGTAGCGCAGATCAAAAATTTGTGGCTCTTCCCAATCTTCAAGTAGTACCTGCAGACCTTGATTGGATTGCAACCTGGAAAAAGTTAGGTGAACGCGCTTCAAAGGTTGTTGCCGAGCTATCGACGTGGTCTGAAGAAACTTTTGCTCGGGACTTCGCTGCTGCTCTTCCAACAGGGGTATCTCTATTTATCGCATCTTCTCGACCAATTCGTGATCTCGAAGGTTTTGCAAAACCTCGACAGGGCGTAAAAGTCTTTGCCAATCGCGGACTTGCGGGCATTGATGGAAATATATCTACAGCACTTGGCTTAGCCTCCCGATCCGAAAAAACCTTTGCAGTACTTGGAGATCTTGCATTTTTACACGATGTCAGTGCACTCTCACATACAGGCAACCCCGACCTGCGGCTCTTTGTCATCGATAACAATGGAGGTGGAATCTTCTCAACACTTCCACAAGCAGGAGTCGATGGGTTTGAGAAAATTTTCGGCACACCGCATGGCCGGGATATCCAAGCAATTGCAAAGGCTTTTGGAGTTAAATCTTCAAATGTTTCGACAAGCCCTGAACTTTCTCATGCGATTGCAGCGCCAGTTAAAGGATTTGAGATCGTTGTTGTTCAAGTTCCTTCACGCCAAGAAAATGGCGACTATCTCAAGAGCATCTACGCAAAGATGGAATCACTCTAGAGCGCTGCGCATTGGCGCAAACTTT
>CAZNUC010000003.1:0-34890 GCA_964576165.1 uncultured Candidatus Planktophila sp.
ACGCGACCTTGACGATCAGGAATTTCATCGTGTGCGCCTGCAAACATCACGCGCTGATAATCACGTGCTGCTTTTGCAGTAACTGGCGCTTGTCTCAGGGTCTGCGTCAATGTTTCAAATTCAGTTGCTGGAAAAACATAGAGACAACGTTCTTGCCCCTTTGTGATAACAAGACCTGAAGAAAGTTCTTCACGGAATCGAGCGGGAAGTATGAGGCGACCTTTTTCATCAAGACGGGGTTCGTGAGTACCAAGAAACATCTCTGACCCCTTCCCCAAGGTTGTAAGCGCTATGCGTGAACCTGCGCTTAATCCCCCACTTTACTCCCTTTTCCTCCTTTTTCAACCACCCTTCCCCACGATCTACCCTTTCTCCCCCACTCCTACCGCAGTTCAGGCTCCAAAAAATGGGCAAGAAAAAACCCGCCTCATGGGCGGGTTCGCTCCGTTCGGATTCGGAATGGGGGTGTGGCCCTTATTGGTCGAAGTTTCTCTGATCCCAACGGTCTTGAAGTCGATCTCCAAAACCTTTCTGTGAGCGTGGAGCTCTCGCTTTACCCTTCTGCGTTGCCGAAATGAGCGCGCCAGGTGCTGTGAATGCACGCAGCATGAGGACTACACCGGTCAGGGCAACGAGGAATCCGAGAAGGCCAATGGCGGTGATTTGGGCGATTAAGCCGCCAAAGAGGGTCGCAATTCCACCGAGAAGCAAGGCGATGGCCAGGAAGACGCGGTTACGAGAAACCTTCGCCGGGCCAGTCAGAGCGCTCACAAGGCGCGGGTCATCAGCTGCGAGAGCTTCTTCCATCTGCGCTAGGAGGCGTTTTTCATGCTCAGAAAGTGGCATATGCATACTCTAGATCAACTTTTTCTCCCTGACTACTCAGATTCCCTCTGAGAAAGGGTAGGAATGGTCACTCTTCATCGATCAGGCGACCCGGTCGCACGCTATCGCCACCAAATCGCGCCTTGGCGGCATCAATCCCACCTTGAAGTTCCCTCCAACTCGATTCCCGGCCCCCTAGTTCGAGTTGTTCATGAGTTTCGGTATGCAAGTTTTCTAATGAGACTCCAACAAGTCGAATCCGTGAGCGCCCCAATTTCAAGCCTTCATATAAAGATTTGGCAACTTCATAAATCTCATGCGTTGTATCAATGGGTAATGCCACTGTCTTTGAACGATTAATGGTTGTGAAATCTGCAAAGCGCACCTTCAATGAGATTGTTTTGGCAAAAAGTGAACGCTCACGCATTCGCGAAGAGGCTCTCTCGCACATTCGTAAAATCTCTTTTGCAATTATTTCAGGATCGTCAATGTCACGATCGAATGTCTCTGCTGCGCTGATGCTCTTATCAGGTTCTTCCGGAATCACATCACGATCATCGCGACCCCATGCAAGTTCATAGAGTGACTCTCCTGCCGCCTGACCGAGCGCTCGAATCAAAGTCTGTGGCGGTGTCTGTGCAATATCTCCAACGGTATGAAGTCCCAACTGCTCAAGTACTTCATTGGTCTTTGGCCCTACTCCCCACAGAGCAGATACGGGAAGAGGATGAAGAAAGGTAAGGACTCGATCTGTAGGAATTTCCAGCATTCCATTTGGTTTACAGCGCTGTGATGCAAGTTTTGCGATGAACTTAGAAGCAGCGATACCTACAGAGCATGTAATTCCCTCTTGCTCCTCGACTTTTGCACGGATTGCCGTGGCTATTGCTCTTCCATCACCTAGTAATCGTTTTGCCTTGGTGACATCAAGAAAAGCTTCATCGAGTGAAATGGGCTCAACCAGAGGGGTAAATGAATGAAAAATCTCCATAATATGCTCTGAAACTTCACTATAACGTTTATGGTCTGGTGGAATAAAGATTGCATGCGGAGCTAATCTCTGCGCACGACCAACAGGCATCGCAGCCTTGATTCCAAATTTACGCGCTTCATAATTTGCCGATGTCACCACACCGCGCACTCCAGCACCGATGACAACGGCCTTTCCCTTGAGCTCAGGATGATCACGCTCTGTGACGGATGCGAAGAATGCATCCATATCGACATGCAAAATCGTCGCTTCGTGTGCACTGCTCATATAGCCACCTTACTGCCCTTACTAATCTGCCATTTATCGTAGGCCTCACGTAGACCCCATGCCTCTGTCGCGCGTATTGATATTCCGCGATCTCCTGTGCGTCGAGTAACACCCCGCACAAGGATCAGTGAAGTTGAGTAGAGAAGGGCAGCGCTACTGCTCTGCACATCGCTAAAGAAGGTGGAGTCGCTACAACCATATCCATCATCAAGGGTAAGAAAGATAACGCGTCGCCCTGAACGTATAGGTGGTGTCTGTAAGGCAACTTTGACACCAGCAACTAAAACATCGGTACCCGAACGTTGAGTAAGAAGATCACAAGAACGCACCGCCCCAATAGCGTTAAGAAAGGGTGCATAGAACTCAAGCATGTGGTGAGTGATATCCATGCCTAGTCGCTCTACTTCATGACGCACTCGTTCATTAACGGTGATATCTGGTAGCCCACTTGAGATGAGAGCGGGTGGGGTAAAGCCAAATGTCATCTGTGTACCACCTGCACCTTTTTTAGAACTCTTTGCAGAATGTGATTTATCAATGTCACTCAGATGTAAGAGAAGGTCGCGATGATTAATTTTTCCATTATCGAGTGAATGCAATTCATCAAAGCCTCCAGTAAGAATCAGTGATTCAGTAACAGGAGTTGATGAACCACTTCGTGCCACAAAATCTGCCATATCTATATATGGTCTGCCGTGAATAATTGATGCGATCTCATGATCGCTAATTCCAGCAATTGAGGAGAGCGCGATACGGATTGATTTCTTGCCCTCATTAGATTCAACACGATATGAGGCATCTGATTTATTTACATCAAGTGGGGCCAAAGTAATTCCCATCTGCCTTGCCTCATCAAGAATAAGGCGTCGCGGATACATTCCCGGATCATGAGTAAGAACTCCTGCAATAAATTCAGCGGGATAATGCGTCTTTAGCCATGCCGATTGATAGGTAGGAAGAGCAAAGGCTGCAGCATGGGCTTTACAAAAACCAAAGGATGCAAAGGCGCGCAAGATCTCCCAGACCTTAGTAACCACATCAAGTGGATACCCCTTCTGCGTTGCTGCAGGAAAGAACCAGTCGCAGACTTCTTGTTGACCTTGTTTATCCCCCAGTGAACGTCGCTTCTCATCAGCGCTAGCAAGAGAGATTCCTGTCATGGTGGCGATCATGGAGATCACTTGTTCATGAAAGACAACAACGCCTTCAGTCTCTTGCAGAATGGGGGCTAAATTAGGATGAATAACATCGGCTGCGGTAAATCCGTGTCGTGAATTAAGAAAGGGGGCGATCATGTCGCTCTTTACTGGCCCTGGTCGAAAGAGTGAGATATCGATGATCAGATCGTTAAAGGTTCTCGGGTTAAGTTTACCTACCAGCTCGCGTTGACCCGGACTTTCAATTTGAAAGATTCCGAGTGTCCGAGTGGATTGGATAAGTTGATACGTTGCTTCATCTTCGAGTGAGATTGCATCAATATCAATCTTCTTCTCTTCTATCTTTTCAATCTCAGAGACTGCATATGCCAATGTGGATTGCATACGTACACCCAAGATATCGAGTTTAAGCAGGCCAATATCTTCTACATCGTCTTTATCAAATTCAACCATTGGATATCCACCAGCATTCATATGCACAGGAATGCGATCTAAAAGACCGCCATCAGAGAGAACGACTGCACATGGATGCATAGCAAGATGGCGCGGTAGACCATCAAGTTCTTGTGCAAGAGATACTGTCATCGCCATAAGAGGTGCTGAGGTATTTAAAGTCTTTAACTCAGGAAGAGATTGCAGTACCGCTTGAATATTGCGTGCACGGACATGTGGCATCGCCTTTGCGAGAAGATCAATCTCTGCCGCTGGTAGGCCAAGGGCAGCGCCTGTATCTCGGATCGCATGGCGGGCTCGGTAGGTATCAAACATTGCAACCGTTGCAGCACGCGAGATTGCACCCGGCAGATGTAGCGATGCAGATCCATAGCGGCTAAAGACCATCTCATATATTTCAAGTCGACGGTCTGATTCCACATCAATATCAATATCGGGTAGAGCCGCCCTGAGTGGTGAACAGAAACGCTCCATTAAAAGTCCATGGCGCATTGGATCAACGCCTGAAATACCAAGTAAGTGACAGATCAGAGAGCCAGCACCACTTCCTCGCGCTGCAACGCGAATCCCTTTATCGCGAGCCATCTGTGCAATATCTGCAACGGTAAGAAAGTAAGACTCGTACCCTAAGGATGCAACTGTTGCGAGCTCATCATCTAAACGCATTCGAGCAGCCTGCACATCCTTATTTGCGCTATAGCGCCAATGAATTCCTGCCTCCACTCGCGAACGTAAAAGAGTGCGCATCGAACTCTGTGATGTTGCACCAACAATATGTGGTTCAGGAAGATGGATTCCTCCAAGACCAATGTCTCGCTGTGGTGATAAAAGTGCGCGTTCTGCCCACTCTCGCGTCGTCTTAAGGAGTGCACGCGGTGTTGCCTCACCTGCTGCGCGCGCTACCTCTGTAGCCACTTGTGTCATCTCTTCACTATTTTTTAAATAGGCTTGGCTATTGCGGCGTTCAATATGTCTGAAATCCAGCGGCACGAGTTGGCGAGCGCAATCTAAGAGATCTGCAATGGGGCCATCACTGGGATCGCGCATTCGTACTGCATTGGTAATCACCGCATCAATGTCGTGATCACGAGCAAAGATCAGCGACCTAGCAGCATGCGCGGTAGAGCCAGGGCCGTTACCTGCAATTAAATGCGAAACGCATTCAATGGCATGATCACTAAAAAATCCACGAGTGAGATTAAAGAGGTCGAGAGCTCTATCTGTTCGGTGGGCTGCTAGTTCATAACTCAGCGGTGATTGTGGCCCGTGGAGAAGATGTAATTGAGTGCTATGAGCGCTAAATTTTTCTAAGAGATCGGTGGTAATGCGAACTTCGCCATCACCTTTATTCATATGGAGGCCGGTAAGAAAACGTACAAGGTGAGCCCATCCCCCATCACCGTGAGCTAAAACAGTCACGCGAGGTAGTGGCTGACTCTTGACTGGGGTTGTGATCTCTATAGGAAGATTAACTCCAATAATCGGCGCGATCCCATGAGTAACACATGCCTTAGCAAAACGGATAGCACCTGAAAGGCTGGCGCGATCTGTCAGAGCCAGAGCTGGTGCGCCATGCTCGCGAGCGCGCTCAACAAGATCATCTGGTTGAGTTGTTCCATATTTCATGGAGAAGGCGCTAGCAACGCGCAGATGTATAAAGCTCATAAGTTCTTAAGTAGATTCTCAAATAGATCTAATAAGCCACTGCCCCGTGGCTTCATCACGTTCGATTTCAAATGTTGTCAGTGCACCAATCGGCGCCGCCTCTACTGTCCACAGTGCACGCGCTCCATCATCAGGGCGATAGCGACCATCGCTGACTCGATTCCACCATCCACCCGCTTCACACCAGCGCGAAAGAACAGCGTGGATGCGAAAGCGCTTACCTTTAAAGGTGAACTCGATAGGTGTAGCCATCGCATCCATGCCATCGGCGAGAACATCATGTGGCGGGGCTATCTCTGGGACTGACATCGGTACTGCCTGCTTTCTAGCTATGTGGAGTAGTATCAAAAAATGTTCGAACAGATGTTCGAAAAATAGCCCACACCCCTGACAAGATCAAGCGGCCAACACGCCCACGCTCAGGTGACCGATAGATAGTTGAAATTTCAACTAAATCCTCTATTCTGAGCGGGTAAGAGAAACTATTGATTGCACCTAAGGAGAAACAATGACCATCGTTTTATTCATCGGCCAGCTGCTTTTTGCCGCCCTCTTCATCGCATCAGGCATTGGCCACTTCGCAAAGCTTGAAGCTATGACCGGCTACGCGCAGTACAAGAAGCTCCCGGCGGCAAAGCTTGGAGTAATGGCAAGTGGCCTCTTCTTCCTAGTTGGCGGCATCTTGATCGTCATCGGCACATATGTAGATTTCGGGGCACTTCTCATTGCCATCACACTCGTACTTGCAGCCGTGATCTTCCATAACTTCTGGAAAGAGACCGATGCGAATACAAAGATGCAAGAGCAGATCGCCTTCAATAAGGACATATCACTTGCGGGTGCTGCGCTGATCCTTGTCGCACTTGTAGCATCGGGCGTCGTTGAGGGTGGAGATCTTCTCGTAAACATTGGAAGCATCTCACTCTTCAAGTAATGTAAAGAGAAACATGTGGGATGAGAAAGCCCTCGGGAAACCGGGGGCTTTCCTCTTTTAGCAACTCACATCTGAGAGGATGACTCTATGGAAATACTGGCCGCACTCATTGCAGGCATATTCATTGGAGGTGTTCTCGGATTTGTTGGCGCTGGTGGTGCGATGCTGGCAGTTCCAATCTTGATCTACGGCTTTGGATTAGAGCCCTCAGTTGCATCAACCTCAGCGCTAGCAGTTGTCGGCGCGGCAGCACTCTCTGGGGCTAGCGCAAAAATCAAAAGTAAAGAAATTTACTACAGAGATGCGCTGGCTATCTGGGCTATTGGCTTAGCTACAAATATCGGATTCTCAAGCCTTGTTCATCGTTTGCCAGAAGACTTTATCGCTATCGGATTCTCTTGTGTCATTATCTTTGCAGGTCTGAGCATGCTTGGCTCACCACTGACGACTATTCACAAACGAATGAGTTGGCCAGTTCTCGTTGGAGTCTCACTCTTGATTGGCTCAATCACTGGTCTCTTTGGCATCGGTGGAGGTTTCCTAGTGATCCCTGTTCTAGTCCTTGGATTTGGTACTTCACAATCAATCGCTGCTGGCACAGCGCTCTTAGTCATTGCAATGAATTCAGCTACTGCCTTGCTCGGACACTTTCAACTCTGGAGTGAAATCTCGTGGGAGATCCCGCTCTTGATGGGCGTTAGCGCTGTTCTAATTGCTCAAATCGCATCTCGAATTAAATTGCCTATAAGAGATGTTCTCTTACGAGGGATTTTTGCATACTTCCTCTTTGCAGTAGCCGCCTTTAGCCTTGTCGAGCGAATCTTTATTCTCTAACACCAGAGATACTTAGTGGCGGTCCTTTTCAGTTTTAATAGTTCGCGATAAATAGCCGGCTAGAAATAGCATGGTGATTGGGAAGAAAAGTGCAATTGGCAAACTTGTAACTTCTGAAATGAGTCCAGTGATTGTTGGCCCAAAGAAAAAACCCGCAATTCCAATGACACCTACTCGGGCAATAGCAACAGCAGGGGCTACGCCTGGTGTTGCACCTGCTGCAAGAATAAATGCTGGGAACATGGGACCCATTCCATATCCTGCACAGGCAAATCCCAAGTTAATAATGATGAGAGCAATGAGCGGATGTGAGTCAGAGAGAGGAACTGCAATCACAATTGCAGCGCCCCAACCAAATCCTCCAAGGTAAGCGCCGTACTTGACTGTGTTCGCTGGGCCAAAGCGATCGAGCGTCCAATCACCTAGCAAACGACTCACAATCATCGCGAGTGCAAAGCTGGCAAAACCTGAGGCGTTCACTCCCTTGCCATAGCCCATATCGTCGCGAAGCAAAATTCCGGCCCAATCGCTGGCGGCTCCTTCTGCAATCAAACAACCAAATAATCCAATACCCAATCCCCACAATGGAAGAACGCTCTTTCCAAAGAGCGGAATCTTCGCGCTGGTCTCCTCTTCTCCTCCATCATGCTCATCTAAATCTCCGGGAAGTAGAAAAAAGGCTGCAGGAATAAATGTAATTGCTGCAAATATCGCGATTGCCACAAGATTTATTTCATAGGAAACCAAACGTGCAACAGATCCACCAATGACAGTAGTAAGAAATGCACCCACACTCCACATAGCATGCAGTGTTGACATGCAACGTTTTTTAATAATCCTCTCAACGGTATATCCTTGTGCGTTGAGGCAGATATCCATTAAGGAATATCCAAATCCCATAGTAAAGAGTGATATCACAAGTGCTAGCCCAGAATTTGCAAGGCCCATTCCTGCAAGTCCCAAAGGCATAATCAAAATAGCTACTTGAGTAACTCTGCGTGAACCAAATGTGTGAATCGCTCGGCCACCAAGCTGAGCTCCTGTGACAGAACCAAAGGTGCTTGCCAATAAGATGAATCCAAATTGACCGTTGGTGAGTCCGATTGCATCTTTGATTTCAGGAATTCGCGGAACCCATCCCATCGAGACCATGCCCATCAATAAGAACATAGCTAAGAGTGATTTACGTGCCTGCTCTGCAATAGCCACAGGAGTAGTGGCTCGTAATCTCCGCGGACTCATAGCCGCTAACGCTAAACCATCGAGAGTACTAATGCTGATGGTTCGGGCTATGTCGTACTCTTGATCTATGGAACACATTCTTGAGCGTGCATCGGTAAAACGTGCCCAAGAAGCGATGGATCGCCTCAATGTAGCAGGTCGAATTCATGCTTTAAGTGAAAGTGCCCGTACTGCCCAAGAAGCTGCTGACTCACTCGGGGTTGAAGTGGGCCAGATTGCATCGTCATTAATCTTTAAACTTCCATCAGGAGGAGCACTCCTGATCATCACAAGTGGTCGCCATCGAGTGGATACAGGTCTGGTTTCCAGGAATTTAGGCATCGAAAAACTTGCGCGAGTTGACGCAGACTATGTAAAAGAAATTTCTGGTTACTCGATAGGTGGCGTGAGCCCACTGGGGTGGATTTCTAAGCCAGAAATTATCCTTATTGACGAAGCACTCAACGATTATGAAGTTGTCTGGGCCGCAGCAGGGCATCCTCATGCCGTCTATCCAACTAGTTATGCAGAACTCATCCGTTGCACACATGCACAACCGATGATTGTGGGTGAGTGAGATGAATAAAGTTGTCGTTGCATACTTTTGGAAGATCGAGAAAAAGAGTCTTCCTTTTGCGCTATTCTCAATGGCGCGCGATCGCAGGCGTTTAAGGAATTCTCACGGTGTTCACTTTGCAAAGATGCTCGGCACTGGAACTGGCGAGAAATTCACGCCTACTGATGCTGATCTATCTCGATGGGGCGCACTCGTTGTACTTGACGAGGCTCAGCTAGATGCGATCGATGATAATGCAGTAGTGAAGGGATGGAAAAAACGATCAAGCAATGAAGTTCGAATGATTCTTGATCCGATTGCCGCCCACGGTCTTTGGTCTGGATCTAATCCTTTTGATTGGAACCACACTCCTTCAGCAGATGCGAAAGTGATAGCAATTACTCGTGCACGCATTAAATGGCTGCAGAATTTTCGCTTCTGGGCAGCAGTCCCACCGGTTTCGACAGAATTGCATCAATCCCCTGGTCTCATTGCAGCAATCGGAATAGGCGAAGCACCGATTGGATTGCAGGGCACATTCTCATTATGGGAGAACGGAAAAGCGCTGCGAGATTTTGCTTACAAAGGAAGCGCTCATCAAGGTGCAATTGAGGCGACCCATCGCTTTAAGTGGTATGCCGAAGAGCTATTTTCACGTTTTGCTCTGCGCGATATGCGTGGGGAACTCTAGTAAGGCAGACTTAGCCCATGTCTATTCGAGATTTCACGCCGCGAGCAAACCGTCGACGAGGTCAATCTCGGCGCTCAAAAATTCTAATGAGCTTGGTACTTGGGTTAGCGATCTTGCTTCAAATTCCATATCCACTTCTTGATGGAAGACCTCTTGAGATTCTCACACTGGCAACCGTGTATTGCGGTGCAGCAGCGATGTTCCTGCACGCATGGTTAAGTTTTGGAAGTAAATTCGCATTGACATATCTTGCAATCACAACAGTCTTTGCATTGGTTATTGAAACAATCGGCGTAAACACAGGTTGGCCTTTCGGAGTATATGAATACAGCAGTACTCTTGGCCTTTTCATCGTTGACGTCCCACTTGTTGTTCCTTTTGCCTGGGCCATGATGGCCTACCCTGCACTCATTGCTGCACGTCGCGTTGCAGGTGCTTGGGTCTTTTTATATGGTGGTGCGATCTTGATGGGATGGGATTTATTCCTTGATCCTCAGATGGTTACTGCAGGACGTTGGACATGGGAGGTAACGGGTGCAGCATTCCCATTCGCCCCTGAAATTCCACTATCGAATCCATTTGGATGGTTACTCACGGGACTTACCCTGATCGCTATTCTGCATTTCATTCTTCCAACAGAGCGACGTAAAGATGCGCCGAGCACTCTGGCTGCAGATATTTTCTTGGGGTGGAGCCTTGTCGGTGGGTTTGTCTCTCAGTTCTTCTTCTTCGATCGCCCAGGTTTGGCCCTCTTTGCCGGAGCGATTTATGCGGCAATCCTTGCACCGTATTTCTTTACTCGTTGGCTCAATCGCGCGTAATTTCTGATGTCGATTCTTCTTGGCTTTGCATGTGGAATCAATCTCTTTCTATTCGTGATGGCGATTGTTAATTCTCTGACAATAGTTAGGCCACCACGAGTGGGCTCTAGTCACCTGACCTTTTCGTTATTGGTTCCGTGCCGAAACGAAGAAGAAAATGTCTTTGCCTTGGTCGAAAGTTTGGCAGCCCTTGATCATCCTCGATACGAAGTGATTTTCATTAACGATAACTCAACCGATAACACGCGTGAGCTCTTAGTGGAGGCTACAAAGAGTCTCCCTGGCATGTTAGTTATTGATGCAGAACCACTGCCACAAGGGTGGCTGGGCAAACCATGGGCGCTCTCGCAAGGGTTGATTCAAGCAAAGAGTGATTTCATTGTGACAGTCGATGCGGATGTGCGTTTATCTCGTGATGCACTATCCGCAATGGATGCAGTACTGACTCATACTCAGGCCGATTTCCTTTCGCCATACCCAGCGCAGATTGCTCTCACTCTCTCAGAGCGATTGATTCAACCTCTCTTGCAGTGGACATGGATGACAACAGTTCCGCTACGTCTAGCGATGAAAAGCTCACGTCCATCTTTAGCGGTGGCAAATGGCCAATTCTTCTTTATCAAAAGAAGTGCTCTCGTTACATCCGGATCTTTCGAATCAATTAGATCGAGTGTTTTAGATGATATAGATCTTGCACGAGTACTCGTACGCAATGGTTTTCACGGTGGGGTCTGCGATGGATCCTCAATAGCCTCCACACGTATGTACTCAAACTTTCGCGAGATTCGTAATGGTTATGGGAAATCACTTTCACAAGGCTTTGGAGGGGTAATAGGTTCGCTGGTAATCGCTCTCTTGATGATTATTTCGGGCCTTATCCCATTCATCTTTTCATTTACAGGATCGACAACTGCAGCCATAGCCTTACTCCTCGTCATCACTTCCCGTATGGTCTCGGCTCTTTCATCACGATCGTTACTTATTGACGCACTCTTGCATCCCATCTCGAGTATCCTCTTTGTGTATCTGCTGATCTATTCCAATCTATTTCGCAAGAAAATCAAGTGGAAGGGTCGTTCTTTATGAGCCCTGACGCCAAAGATGTCATAGTTATTGGTGCAGGTATGGGTGGCATGGCAACAGCTGCACGCCTTGCAAAGAAAGGTTACACCGTTCGCGTTTTTGAGGCGGGAGATCGCCATGGCGGTAAATGTCGGACTGAGTGGATTGATGGGTACGCATTTGATACAGGTCCATCACTACTGACTCTTCCTGCGGTTTATCGAGATCTCTTTCAACGCACTGGTGAAGTTCTTGGTCGTGTAGTGGAACTCAAGGAAGTTGATCCATCTTTTGACTATCGATTCCATGACGGCACACATGTGAGCTTTGCTAATCTTTCACGGAAGAAAACTCTCGATTCAATTGCTGACTCTTACGGAGATGACGCCGCCCGTGAGTGGGACTCTGTGATGAGACGGGCAGAATCTATGTGGGATGTCTCGCGTGAGCCATTCATTGAATCTGAACTTAAGTCAATGGCATCTTTATTGAAGCGACGCTCTCTTGTGCGTGATTTGTTTGTAATCTCACCATGGAAATCTATACGCGGGCTCAAAGTCAAGAGTGCGCATCTGCGAAAGATTCTTGATAGATATGCAACTTATAGTGGCTCAGATCCGCGTACTGCTCCGGCAGTTCTTTCATCGATCGCCTTTGTGGAAGAGGCCTTTGGCGCATGGCACATCACTGGTGGAGTTGGAAAACTTGCAGATGCTCTCTATCAAAGGTGTCTAGATCGCGGTGTAACTTTTGAATTTAACTCACCTGTCATCGAGATTCTCCATACAGGTAATGAAGTCACTGGTGTGGCTCTGGCTGATGGCCGAGTGTTAAGCGCTGCAACTGTCGTAGCAAATAGTGACGCTGGGCTGATCTACTCGCAATTGATTAAGAATCCACCAGCATCTGTTCGTCGGGTAAAGAAGAGGATTGCAAAGATGGAGCCTTCTCTTGCCGGATTTTCGCTTCTTTTGGGGCTGAAGCCATCGACTGCTGAGCCACTTGAACATCACACAATCCTTTTTCCCCGCGATTACGACGCAGAGTTTGAATCAATATTTAATAAGAAGATTCCGGTCGAAGACCCCACAATCTATATCTGCGCCCCACACGATCCAACAATGGTGAGTAAGGCTGGTCACGAGGCATGGTTTGTTCTGGTTAATGCACCAAGGCATGGAGCTGACTCTTTTGATTGGAGTGACCGAGCCTTTGCGCAAAAGTATGCTCAAAAGATTATCGACCTCATTGAATCTCGAGGGATTTCAATTCGTGATCGACTAGAGCTACTAGAGATTCGTACTCCTGCAGATTTAGAGAAGAGTGTGATGGCACCTGGTGGTTCAATTTATGGAACATCGAGCAACGGGGCACAGAGCACCTTTAACCGTGCAAAGAATCAAAGCCCGCTCAAGGGTTTGTACTGTGTTGGTGGATCGGCTCATCCGGGCGGCGGACTTCCGCTCGTTGGATTAAGCGCGGAAATAGTTGCAGAGGCAATTATTAAACGAGATAACCCCGGGCTGCCTTCATCACTTGATAGACACTAAATGTGGCCATTGCTGTAAAAATGTAGATCGCTAGTGGTGCAAATGAAAACTCAAGTAATTCCAAAACCATAAAGATGGCTATAGCGCTGGCTCGCACTGGGCGTTCTGCGATGGTGACAACACCTATCTCGTGAAACCCAAGTGATGCCATTCGAGCACGTGCGTACTCTTGAATGAGGGCAAGAGCGAAGAGCGCTAGGCAAAATTCGGCAGGAATCCCCCATTGATAGAGAGCGATAAACCAGAGCGCTTCGGTGATCCGATCAGCGATTGAATCAGCGATGGCACCGAGAGCACTTTCACGCTTACCTATGATTGCAACACTTCCATCTACACCATCGCAGATGAGAGAAAGAATCAAGAAAGCAAGGGCATTCACTGTCGTTGGATAGAAGAGAGCAACAGCCGCGAAGAGAATTCCAGTAACGGTAAGTAGGTTAGGGGTAATGCGGAAGAAGTGAAGTACTCGCGCTATCGCAAAAGAGATAGTGAGCCAACCTTTGACGATACCTGAAACTTGCGCACCTAGGTGAAGGTGTGACCAGGTAGAAAAAAACTCGTCCCGCTTCATCTGCTAGCGCCGTTCTTGTAGTGAAGTGAAAATCTCGCTTGTGGCTGTCGAACTATTCATCGTATAAAAATGTATTCCGGGTACTCCAGCATCAATAAGTTCGTGACAGAGATCAAGTGCAATTTCTACACCAAGTTTGCGAACATCATCAGGATTATCTTCTACAGCTGCAAATCGAGCTCCTATTGAATCAGGGATTGGAGTGCCCCCAAGTTCTGCCATTTTAGTGAGCAGTTTTACATTTGTGACAGGAAGCACTCCGGCAATGATGGGGAGATCGCAGCCACGCGATTCGAGAGTGTCAACTAATCGCTTCCACTTATCTACATCAAAGAAGAATTGTGTGGTTGCAAAGGATGCACCGAGTGATTGTTTGCGGATCAGAACATCGATATCTTTATTCATATCACCACCAGAATTTGGGTGACCGTCAGGAAATGCTGCAACACCAATTGTAAAATCACTATGTTCACGCGCTAAAGTGATCAATTCATCGGCGTGTGTGAGTC
The DNA here is from genome assembly GCA_964576165.1 of uncultured Candidatus Planktophila sp. Taxonomy (GTDB): domain Bacteria; phylum Actinomycetota; class Actinomycetes; order Nanopelagicales; family Nanopelagicaceae; genus Planktophila. The sequence continues at coordinate 14,108 of CAZNUC010000003.1, forward strand.
CTCCATCAACTGCTGTCCACGGCGCGCGCGGTCCACCGACAGGATCGCCACGAAGTGCCAAGATATTTTTAATTCCTGCATCTCTATAGCGATCCAAAATTTCAATGAGTTCGACGCGGGTTGAGCCGACACACGTAAGGTGAGCAACAGTTGGAATCTTGGTGCGTGCTGTGATTTCAGAGGTGATGCGAATTGTTCGATCGCGTGTGCCACCCCCTGCGCCATATGTAACAGCCACAAAGTCAGGGGCATGAAGTGCAAGAGTTTCTAGCGCTTGCCAGAGTCGATCTTCGCCGGCGGGATCTTTCGGAGGAAAAAACTCAAAAGAGTACATAGTCTTTTCAGGTCTCATCCTCACGGCGTCAGGGTACCGTTGCCCCCGTGAATAGTCAGGTTATGGATGAACTTGTATCCGTACGCGAGCAAGTTCAAGCAGCCCTTGCGTTATATCTCGCCGATGCGCGCGTGCATCTGACAACGATCGGCTCTCAGTTAGCCCCTGTCTGTGATGGACTTGAAGAATTCATCCTTGATGGCGGAAAGCGGCTACGTCCTCTTTTTGCATACGCTGGCCATAGAGCAGCTGGCAAAGAGGTAGGGCCAAACGAGATAAAAGCCTTTGCAAGTCTAGAATTTTTGCAGGCCTGCGCCCTTATTCATGATGATCTTATGGATGCATCCGATACTCGCCGTGGCAAACCTGCGATCCATCGCAGATTTGAAAACCTGCACCAAGAGCACGCGTTAGCTGGGCCGTCAGAACAATTCGGTACCGCTGCTGCCATCCTGTTAGGCGATCTTGCACTCGTCCAATCCGATCACATGCTTCATACATCTGGCATCTCATCGACGCAGTTACTCGCCGCGCTAGAAATTCATGATGAAATGAGAATTGAGTTAATGGCTGGGCAGTATCTCGATGTTCGCGAAGCGGGAGAGAAGAGCTTTAGCGTAGATCGATCTCTGCGTATCGCACGCTTTAAATCTGGAAAGTACAGTATTGAACGTCCACTTCATCTAGGTGCGGCGATCGCACTTGGTAAGCCAAGCAAAGATAATCCGCTCAACTGGAAGCTTTCAGAATACGGACTCCCCCTCGGTGAAGCTTTTCAATTACGTGATGATCTCTTAGGGATTTTTGGTGATCCATCCATCACTGGAAAGCCCGCTGGAGATGACCTACGCGAAGGAAAGCGCACAGTCTTGATGGCAATGGCTATGGAACGCACAACAGATGCTGGGCGAGCCGAACTACTTTCCTATCTTGGGCGGCCAGATCTATCTCATGAGATCATTGAAGTACTTCGGGACATCATTATTGATAGTGGCGCAGTGGAAAGTGTTGAAGGGCTGATTGAGAAATTAACCTACGACGCTCTCCAGGCATCACGGTCACATGAGATAGCACCTGATTCACAAGATTTATTATCAGCACTTGCCGCTAGTGCAACTGCGCGAAAGAGCTAGGAGCGATCATGGTTGCACGCATTAAAGGCCCGACAGATCACGTTGTCGTTATCGGCGCAGGGCTTGCTGGCTTGAGCGCTGCCCTTCGACTTGCTGGCGCTGGACGTAAAGTGACAGTTCTTGAACGTGAAAGCGTTCCTGGTGGTCGCAACGGTCTCCTCAAAAAAGATGGCTACGCATTTGATACCGGCCCATCTGTTCTCACAATGCCATCACTGATTCAAGATGCATTTTCGTGCGTTGGCGAAGATATGAAAGATTGGCTAGAACTCACTCCAGTGAAACCGCTCTATCGCGCTTTTTATCATGATGGAAGCGTGATCAATGTTCATGCCGACACTGCAGAGATGGAAGAAGAAATTAGACGAACAGTCAGCGCTGAAGAAGCGCTCGGGTATCGACGCTATGTGGATTTTGTCACCAAACTCTATAAGTATGAGATGAATGACTTCATTGATCGAAATATTGATTCCCCCTTTAACTTGCTCACACCGAATCTTGCTCGGCTTATTGCACTCGGTGGATTTAGGAAGCTTTCACCAAAGGTAAATCAATTTCTTAAAGACCCGCGCCTGCAAAAGGTGTACTCATTCCAGGCCATGTACGCCGGCGTGAGTCCACAGCAAGCACTTGCTATCTATGCAGTCATTGCGTATATGGATTCAGTCAATGGCGTCTTCTTCCCTAAAGGTGGAATGCACGCAGTCCCCCGCGCATTAGCTGCAGCGGCTGAAAAGCATGGAGTGACCTTTAAATACAACACAGAGGTCACCGGCGTTGAAGTTGTTAATTCACGCGCCCGCGCCGTTACAACGGCAACAGGTGAGCGCTACGAGTGCGATGCATTGGTGATGAATCCAGATCTGCCGGTTATGTGGCGTGATCTTCTGGGAAAGACCCCACTGAACATCAAGCGCCTTAAGTATTCGCCATCTTGCGTGACCTTGCTCGTAGGATCCTCTAAGAAATATGACCACGCCGCACATCACAACATTCACTTTGGTGAGTCATGGGATGGGGTTTTTGACGAATTAATCAATAAGAAGATTTTGATGACGGATCCTTCAGTACTCGTCACGATTCCAAGCAAAGATGATCCCGCTCTTGCACCAGCCGGAAAAGAGTCGTATTACATTCTCTATCCGACACCAAACCTTGATGCTGATATTGATTGGAAGAAGCAGGCTGGTCCATATCGTGACCACATGATTAAAACTCTTGAAGATCGTGGCTACACCGATTTCAGCGCTGGCATCGAAACTGAAGTAATGACTACTCCTCTTGATTGGCAGGAGCAGGGAATGGAACGTGGAGCGCCATTTGCCAGTGCGCACACATTTTTCCAGACTGGTCCATTTAGGCCACGCAATATCGCTGCAGGTTTTGAAAACATCGTCTTTGCCGGTTCTGGAACACAGCCAGGAGTAGGCGTACCAATGGTTCTGATTTCAGGACGACTTGCTGCTGAACGAATTGTTGGACCTGTTAAGTAATGAATGAGTTAGATGCTGCAGGCATCTCTGATCCTGCCCTGCGTGCATCATATAGCGAGTGTAAGAGACTTAATTCTCTCCATGGAAAAACTTATTACTTGGCAACTCTCCTATTGCCGAAAGAAAAGCGGCCCTTTGTTCACGCACTTTATGGGTTTGCGCGATATGCCGATGAGATTGTTGATGATTTAGCATCAACGCTTTCGCCTCATGAAAAGGCAGATGCTCTTCATAAGTGGAGCTCAGGGGTTCTTAAGGATTTGGAAACCGGAAAAAGTAGTGATGCGGTAGGGGCTGCCCTTGTTGATACAGTCACACGATTTAAAATCCCCCACCAACACTTCGTTGATTTTCTTCACTCCATGGAGATGGATTTAACAGTGGGTACGTACGCAACATTCAAGGATTTAAGTGAATACGTCTATGGATCTGCAGCCGTGATTGGGCTTCAAATGGTTCCTATTCTTGGCCCACTTTCTGATGGCGCTTATGCACCGGCGGAAAAACTTGGAGTCGCCTTCCAATTGGCAAACTTCATTCGAGATGTTGGAGAAGATCTGGATAGAGGGCGCATCTACCTACCTCTTGATGAGCTCGCCGCCGATGGTGTTGATGAAGAGATGCTCTATGCCAGGAAATTAACCCCTGAAATAGTTCGTGCCCTTAAGTTTCAAATTGCACGAGTGCGAGAATTACAAAGAGAAGCCGATCCTGGTATTGATTTGTTGCACCCCACGAGTCGGCCCTGTATTCGCGCCGCCAGTGAGCTTTACTGTGGAATCGTTGATGAAGTCGAAGCAATCGGGTATGACATTTTCAATAAACGCGCCAAGACATCTACGGCGCGCAGGATGCGTGTGGCGAGTAAGGCCTATATTCAGGCGCTTTCTGCACGTCGTGCGCTAGACTAAAAACGCGGGAGCACATGCGCTTGTTACAAGCGCTGCTGAGAGGATCTCAACGTGAGATCGACCGCTAGACCCGTCCGGTAATGCGGACGCGGAAAGGAATCACTCATGTCTACCCTAGAAATCGTTGCAGCAACTATCTCATTTATCGCAGTCTCACTTGGTGTAACTGGAAAAAGAATTACCTGGCCATTCTGGATACTAGGCAGTGCTCTTTATGGAGTTTTCTACCTTCAATCTGATTACTTTGCTAGCTCTGCACTTCAATTAGTTTTCATTGCAGCAGCGATTGCAGGTTGGTTTGGTTGGGGAAAGAAAGGAGCCGTTCCGGGAAGAATCAAGAACTCTTATCGCATCTACCTTCTTCTCCTAATTCTCATTCTTACCTTAGGACTTGCCCCAATTCTTGAGCGACTCGGTGCAGCATCAACGTATGCCGATGCTGGGCTATTTTTTGGTTCAATTGCGGCTCAGATGTTGATGGTCTATGAAAAGTATGAAGCTTGGCCGATGTGGCTTGTCATAAACATTGGGTACACAGCGCTTTTCTACTCACAAGAAGTCTTTCTGACCTCTGCTCTATTCTTTATATTTACAATTGTTGCGGCAGTTGGGTGGAGGCAGTGGTATGGAACTTATCGCAGCACTCGCTGATATTTGTAGCAAATTCGATCAGCCCATCATCGCCATTGATGGGCCGGCAGGTGCGGGGAAAACAACTCTCGCATCGACACTTTCCCTCGCCCTATCTAAGGACTTCACAATTACCGTGATCCATATGGATGATCTGTATCCAGGGTGGGATGGGGCGCTTGGAGAAAAACTCATGGAATCACTGACGTGGATCACCAGCTGTCATAAGGCAAAGAAAGATCTGATCTACTCCCCCTTTAACTGGTCTGAAAAACGCTTTGACTCTCCGCGTCTTCATGGCAGCTCATCACTGCTTATTCTCGAAGGTGTTGGAAGTTCACAACGTGCAATTGAGGAATATCTCTCGACATCGATTTGGCTTGATCTTGATCCAGCAGTTGGATTCAAGCGAGTTTTAGAGCGAGACGGAGATGAGATTTCGGACTCCATGACTTTGTGGCTAGAAGAACAGAAGCAACACTTCATCAGTGATTGCACGAAAGAGCGCTCTGAATTCGTACTTTCAACCTAAAATTTACCTATGTCTGATCTCACTGGCCATCTCATCGATGGGCGCTATCAGCTTCTCCGGCAAATGGGCTCTGGAGGAATGGCGACAATCTATGAGGCGATAGATACCCGACTTGATCGTCGCGTAGCAGTGAAGATCATGCACGCCCACCTTGCTCAAGATGAACAATTTGTTGAGAGATTTATTCGAGAAGCAAAAGCTGCTGCTGCGCTAAGCCACCCAAACATTGTCTCCGTACAAGATCAAGGGTGGAATCAAAGTGGAGTTCCTGCTGTCTTTATTGTGATGGAGATGGTTGTCGGACATACCTTAAGAGAATACTTGACAGAACGCGGGAGAATTCCGATTGCAGATGGAATAAAGTTTTTACTCCCAGTCTTAAGTGCCTTAGGAGCAGCCCACAAGTTGGGAATAGTTCATCGTGATGTAAAGCCTGAAAATATTCTGGTATCAAAAGAAGGCCGCATCAAAATTGCTGACTTTGGTCTGGCCAAAGGCGCTCTGATCGGAAGCACGATGACAGCTGAATCAAGTGTCATCTTGGGTAGTGTTTCATACCTTTCGCCAGAGCAGGTTTCGCGAGGAATAGCTGATTCTCGTAGTGATGTGTATTCGGCGGCAATCACCGCCTTTGAAATTTTTACCGGCGCTAAACCATTTGAAGGAGATGAGCCGATACAGATTGCCTTCATGCATGTGAACTCACAGGTTCCTCGAATTAGTTCACTTGTAGACAATGTCCCGCAAGCGCTAGATGACCTCATCTACAGAGCTACCCGAGTTGATCCAGATGAGCGTCCCCGAGATGCTCAGGTATTTCATTCAGAACTTCTTGCAATCTCACATTCACTCAATCCTTCTACACCTCAGCTAAGTCTTGAACTTGATATTCCAATTGCACCAATGAGAGAAAAAACAAAGAAGCGCTCTGAGAAGATTGCACCAGTTGAACCAACTGCGAAATCAACAGAGACGACAGATCAGTTCAAAGCTCGCAGAAAAGTAAGTCGACGCGTGCGACGTAATCGTTGGATCGCAGCCGCCTTAGCACTTGTTCTTGTAGTGACGGGTTGGTGGGTTCTGGCTGGACCTGGTGCTTCAGTAAAATTTCCTTCAGTCGTTGGTGCCACTGTTGAGCAGGCAAATACCACCCTTAATGCACTTGGATTAGAGACGACTATTGCTCAAGAGCTTTTTGACGAAGAGATTCCAAAAGGTCGAGTACTTTCTACGGACCCATCTGCTGGAGATTCAATTGAACCAGGCGGGGTGGTTTCTCTGACAGTATCTAAAGGTGCCGAGCGCTTTGCAGTACCGCTACTGACAAAGATGACAGCTGACGCTGCGCTTAAAATTCTGGCAGAAACTCCTTTACGGGCCGGTGATGTGACTGAGGTCTTTAACGCCAAGGTTCCTAAAGGATTAGTAATCTCATCAAATCCCAAAAACGGAACTCAAGTAAAACGAGACACTCTGGTTGACCTCGTCGTCAGTAAAGGTATCGAGACTTTCAACTTAGCTTCTTACGTTGGAAAAAATGGTGATCAGGCGCTCAATGAGTTAACAGATGCAGGATTCAAAGTGACGCCCACATATGTTTACGATGAAGTCGTCATGCCTGGCGAAGTGATATCACAGAAACCTGCAGCAGGTGTTGCACTCCCTGCTGGCGCGCAAGTTGAAATATTCATCTCACAGGGATCAGCATTTGTCTTTATCCCAAACATTTTGCGTTATACCCAAGAGCGAGCCGTGGCAGTCTTGGAAGATTTAGGACTCACAGTTGACGTGAAGAAGGTCACGAAAACCTCAAAGCTAGTCATTGGCATTAATCCGAAGATAAATACGAAGGTCAAGCGTGGAACTACGGTGACGATCACAGTAGGGTAAGCCCGTGCCTTCACAGACTTCACAATCACATCCCCGCCCGCGTATCGGAGCCCATACCCCAACAAGTGGTGGAATGGCTAAACGCTCCATTGAATATGCACGCATCACTGAGGCCGAAGCGATTCAAGTCTTTACATCTAATCCTCGTGGGTGGGCAATGCCTGAAACCAATCATGAGACAGATGCACTCTTTCGTGAGCGTGCGGAAGAACTTGATCTTAAGGTGTACGTACATGCACCTTTTCTCATTAACTTAGGTTCACCCACTGAAGGCACATATAAGAATTCATTGGCATCAACGCAGTATTCGCTTAAACGTGGCAAAGAGATTGGCGCGCTGGGCGTTGTTGTCCATACCGGCTCTGCAGTTAATGAAGATTTCATTGAGAGCGCTTGGAAGCAGATACATGAAGGCATGATGCCAATCCTTAATGAACTGACCGAAGATGCTCCCTACCTTTTGCTGGAACCAACGGCTGGACAAGGTCAGTCTCTAGTCAAACGTTTAGAGGATCTAGAGCACTACTTAAAGGCGCTGGAGTATCACCCAAAAGTTGGAATCTGTCTCGACACTTGTCACGTATTTGCCGCAGGCCATGACATTGCTACAAAAGGTGGAATGAAAGAAACTCTTGATCTTTTGGTGGAGGTGGCCGGGGCGCAACGAATTCAACTTATTCATGCCAATGACTCAATGGATATCTGTGGGGCTCTCAAAGATCGCCACCAAAATATCGGGGAAGGATTCATTGGAGTCGACCCATTTAAGGAGTTGTTGGCACACCCTGCAGTTGCAAATGCACCACTGATTCTCGAAACGCCTGGCATGGAACCCGAGCATGGAAAAGAGATCGCACTACTCAAGAAATTGCGCAAGGGTTAGATTTTCCATGTTACAAAAAAGCGCCAATCCATCACGCCTTGCCCCTATTGCGCTGATCTCCTTGGCTGCAGCGTGGGGCCTGGCATTTGTCATTATGAAGGATTCGATTGAACGCCAGAGTGTGAACAGTTTTCTCTTCACTCGTTTTGGAATTGCCACACTTGTCTTGCTGGCAATTCGTCCCGTGATCTTTCGCTTGATTACTAAAGAACTATTTATAAAAGCTTTCTCGACCGGCTTACTTTTAGGTACTGGCTTCATCTTGCAAACTGAAGGTCTTGCTCGCACGGGTGCAGCGATTACGGGCTTCATTACCGGTCTCTACGTTGTTGCTACTCCGTTGATTTCGGCGATCTTTCTTAAGAAAAAGATATCTCTCTTTACCTGGGGTTGTGTGGCGCTTGCAACCGTTGGCCTTGCGTTCTTATCTCTACGCGGTTGGTCGATGGGATTTGGTGAATTCCTTGTTCTTCTCTGCGCCGTGGCCTTTGCTGGACATATCGTGGCACTGGGACAGTGGAGTGCAGGGCGAGATGTCTATGCGATGACAATTGTGCAGCTCTTTGCAGTCACAGTTCTTACGGGAACTTTTGCATTTATTGAAGGGTACGAGGCTCCACCTGATGATCAGGTCTGGGCCGTTGTTTTCTTTACTGCCATAGTCGCGACCGCACTTGGCATTATCATCCAAACGTGGGCCCAAGCACATATCGATTCAACCAAGGTTGCCGTGATCCTGACTCTTGAAGTTGTCTTCGCTGCTTTCTTTGCCATCACAATTGGCCGTGAAGAGATGACCCCACAAGTTATTCTGGGTGGCATCATGTTACTTATTGCTATGTATCTCATTGTTACCAAGGAGCCAAGCTCGTGATTGATCTACGTTCAGATACTGTAACTAAGCCAACGCAAGCGATGCGCGAGGTTATTGTGCAAGCACCCGTCGGTGATGATGTTTATGGCGATGACCCTACTGTCAACGCTCTTGAAGAACGCGTTGCAGCACTCTTTGGCAAAGAAGCTGGGCTCTTCACACCTACTGGTTCACTTGCCAACCAATTAATGATGCGCACGCTGGTGCAACCTGGACAGGAACTACTTGCTGAAGTTAATTCTCATGTCGTACGCGCCGAACTTGGCGCTGCTGCAACTTTTTCTGGAATCACAACGCGGACATGGCAGGCACCTTTTGGCTTGTTAGATGCCGATCAACCATTAGCGATTGCCGCCCCAAACGCTGGCCCTTATCTTGTTTCAACAGCTGCGATTGCCATTGAAAATACTCATAACTTCGGTGGAGGCACCATACAACCCCTTGATCAAATGAAAGCTCTCTATGAAGGTGCTGCCAAAGAAGGTATCGCGATACATCTTGATGGGGCGCGAATTTGGAATGCTCACATTGCAAGTGGTGTCGCACTTGATCAGTATGGAAAGTATGCCGAGACAATAAGTGTCTGCTTCTCTAAGGGTTTAGGTGCACCGATCGGCTCAATGGCACTCTCTTCTCGTGATCGAATCGCAACAGCCCGTGTGTGGCGAAAGCGCTATGGCGCTGGAATGCGCCAGGTAGGAATTCTTGCTGCCGCGGCAGATTATGCGATCACGCATCACATGCAGGATCTTGCACATGATCATCGCCGTGCCCAATTGCTTGCCACCGCAATCGCCTCTATCGATTCGTCACTGATTGACCCTGCAACGGTTGAGACAAATATCGTTGGGCTTGATCTGAAGAACTTAGGTATCACCGCCGCCGAACTTGCTGATCGTACAAAGAGCGCTGGTCTGCTGATTGGAGCACTTGGCCCACACTTTGCCCGCCTTGTCACCCATCGTGATTTTGATGATGCCCAATGCGAACAGGCGATTCAAATTTTACGCAAGACCCTCGTGGGCTAAGAGCCACTCTTTCTTATCTATGCCGTAGGCATAATTACCGAGCGCGCCACCAGTTTTTACGATGCGATGACATGGAATAACTAAAACGATTGCATTCTTGGCACATGCACTTCCTGCTGCCCGAACTGCTCGCGGGTTCCCCGATTTCTCTGCCAACTCCGCATATGAAATCACCTTGCCTGCGCGGACTCGACGCATAGATTTCCAAGCCGCTTGAGAGAAGGCTCCCCCTGGTTGGCTCGTCTTGATGGCGCTAATTGCGCTGAGATCTCCATCGAAGTAGTCATTGAGTAAAGTTGAGATCACTCGAATTCTTCTCACTGTTGTGACATCAGATCTTTGATAGATGGGATCTAATCCCTCTTTGAGCGCCTTGATAGACGAGAAGTTCGCGCCAAGAAGAATCTCTTGATCCGCAATCAAATTGAGAGTTCCGATCGGAGTTTTTAGCGATGATATTTGTAGAGCCATGGTGGAAACGCTAGCGATCGCGCAACATTTCCGCTACAAGAAATGCGAGTTCAAGTGATTGAGAGTGATTAAGGCGCGGATCGCAGGCGCTTTCATAGCGTGAAGCTAGATCAGATTCAGAAATCTTTTCACCGCCGCCAAGGCACTCGGTAACATCATCGCCAGTAAGTTCAATATGGATGCCACCGGGATGGGTGCCTAAGGCTTTATGAACTTCAAAGAAACCCTTTACTTCATTCATCACATCATCAAACTGACGTGTTTTATATCCTGTCGCTGTCTCAAATGTGTTTCCATGCATGGGATCACATACCCAGAGAACCTGCGCACCAGATTTTGTTACGCCATCAACCAGGGCGGGAAGTGATTCGAGCACCTTTCCGGCGCCCATGCGAGTGATGAATGTCAGGCGGCCTGGTTCGCGATTAGGATCAAGTCGATCGATCAGGCGCAGGGCATCATCGACTGTTGACTTTGGTCCAAGCTTTACACCGATCGGATTTTTAATCTTGGATGCAAAATCAACATGTGCTCCATCTAATTGGCGAGTTCTCTCACCGATCCATAAGAAATGTGCTGAAACATCATATGGATCTCCTGTACGAGAGTCGATTCTCGTAAGTGACTTTTCATACTCAAGAATCAACGCTTCATGGCTTGAGTAGAAATCAACGCTCTTAAATGATTCAGGATCCACCCCTGCTGACTTCATGAAACTTAAAGCGCGATCAATCTCTTTGGCCATTGCGTCATAGCGATCACCGACACTTGAATCACGGATAAATCCCTTATTCCATTCATGCACACGCCTCAGATCTGCAAAACCACCTTGGGTAAATGCTCGCACTAAGTTAAGGGTTGCCGCCGAAGTGTTATAGACATCGACTAGACGTTGTGGATTGGGAGTACGTGCCTTTTCGGTAAATTCGAGATCATTGACAGCATCACCACGATATGCAGGAAGAGTTACATCACCGCGGGTTTCCAGATCATTGGAGCGTGGCTTTGCAAATTGTCCAGCCATCCGTCCAACTTTGACTACAGGAATGCTGGAGTAGTACTGCAAGACAGCAGCCATCTGCAAAATAGTCTTGATTCGATTACGGATTGAGTCCGCAGTTGCTGCAGCAAATGTCTCTGCACAATCTCCACCTTGTAGCCAGAACGCGCCACCGCTGGCTGCTTGTGCAATCTTTGCCTTGAGGTCATCGCATTCACCAGCAAATACCAAAGGTGGGAGAGACTTCAGCTTCGCGACAGCTGCCTGCACCGGCTCTCCATCTTTTCCACCAGGCCATTGAGGCTGCTGAGCAGCGACAAGGCTTTCGTCAAAGAGTGAATCAAGTGCGGTCATCATGGTCCTAAGGATAGAAGGTGGGGAGTGCTTCTCGTAGACGAATTATCCGAAGAAGATTTCAGACTCTTTGTAACGCTCCAGCGGGACCGTTTTAAGTTTTTCAGTGGCTGTTGCCAGTGGAACACGGACTATCTCGGTTCCGTGAAGTGCGACCATCTTGCCCCAGTCTCCTTCAGAAGCGGCAGTGATTGCCTGCAACCCAAAGCGAGTAGCTAGAACACGGTCAAAGGCAGAGGGAGTTCCACCGCGCTGAATATGTCCAAGGACTGATGTACGCGCTTCCTTACCTGTCTTTTCCTCAATCTGCTTGGCTAGCCATTCACCGATACCTGAAAGTTTTACGTGGCCAAAGGCATCAAGTTCACTATCTTTAGTAATCATGTCGCCATCTTGTGGAATCGCACCTTCTGCAATAACAATGATTGGCGCATACGAAGATTTAAATCGTGACTCAACCCATTCACAGACTTTATCAACTGAGAATTTCACCTCTGGAATCAAGATGCATGAAGCTCCTCCTGCGATTCCTGCATGGAGAGCGATCCACCCAGCATGACGGCCCATTACTTCGACGATTAATGCGCGGTGGTGTGACTCGGCAGTGGTGTGAAGTCGGTCAATGGCCTCGACTGCAATATTAACGGATGTATCAAAACCAAATGTGTAATCGGTATTGTTCAGATCATTATCGATCGTCTTTGGCACTCCGATGACTTTAACTCCGAGCGCATCGAGTTTGGTAGCAACACCAAGAGTATCTTCTCCGCCAATTGCAATCAGAGCATCAATTCCTTGATCTGCCAGGTTCTGCTTAATGCGTTCTACGCCATTTTCAATCTTAAATGGGTTGGTCCGTGAAGAGCCAAGAATTGTTCCGCCACGAGGCAAAATTCCACGTGTGCTCTCAAGAGTGAGCTCCAGTGTGAAATTCTCTAGTGGGCCTCTCCACCCATCTCTAAAGCCAACAAATTCATGGCCGTATTCCTTAACGCCTTTGCGAACTACCGCGCGAATAACCGCGTTAAGTCCCGGGCAATCTCCGCCGCCTGTAAGTACACCAATACGCATTTTTCTACTCCAAGAATGTGAAAACGGGCTCATTGCTAAGCCAAAGAGTGGTCAACGCTGACGGGCACAGTCTAGCCTTGCCTCATGGCCAATCAACTCATCGCAGGCGTAGATTCTTCGACCCAGTCGGTAAAGATTGTCATTCGTCAGGCAGAAACTGGTGAGTTAGTGCGGCAGGGGCGAGCAATTCATCCCGATGGAACCGAGGTTGATCCCGCTCATTGGAAGAGCGCTTTTGATAGCGCTGTCAAAGATGCCGGTGGAATTGATGATGTTGCCGCAATTTCTATTGGTGGGCAACAACATGGAATGGTCGCACTCGATGAGAACGGTGCTGTGATTCGTCCAGCGTTGTTGTGGAACGACACACGATCGGCAAAGCAAGCAGAATCTCTTAACTCTGAAGTCGGCGGCAACCAAGCGATGGCTGATGCCGTGGGATCTCTTCTCGTTGCATCATTTACTGCCTCCAAGGTGCGATGGATGGCAGAGAATGAAAGATCTCACGCTGATCGAGTTCACGCAATCGCACTCCCCCATGATTGGTTATCGTGGCAATTGCAGGGTGGAAAAGACTTTGCTCAACTCTTCACTGATCGAAGTGATGCTTCAGGAACCGGATACTTTGACCCAACAACATCTGCCTACCGCCGCGACATACTTGCTCGCGCACTGTTATCAGAGCGTGAGATCGTGCTGCCAAAGATTGCAGACCCTGCCACATTTGCAGGCGTAACAACTCAAGGCATTCCACTTGCTGCAGGTGCCGGTGATAACGCCGCTGCCGCGTTGGGCGTACAGGCAGAGCCTGGAGATGTTGTGATCTCACTTGGCACAAGTGGCACTGCATTTGCTGTCTCTACAACTCCTACCCATGATTCCAGTGGAGCAGTTGCCGGGTTTGCAGATGCAACGGGGCGCTTTCTACCTTTGGTATGCACTCTCAATGCTGCGCGAATATTTGATGCAGCAACATCAATTCTCGGTAAGTCCCATGATGAAGTAGGAACACTCGCTCTCTCTTCAGTACCTGGTGCACATGGCCTCTCGCTTCTGCCTTACTTTGAAGGTGAACGCACACCGAATCGCCCCGGTGCAACAGGAGTTTTTTCAGGAATGAATCTCTCCAATTCAAATCCTTCTGATATCGCACGAGCAATGATCGAAGGAATGTTATCTGGACTTGCAGATGCTGTTCAGGCTCTGGTTGATCTAGGTGTTGATGTAAAGAGAATTCTGATCATTGGCGGAGCGGCAAAAAATCCAGCAGTTGGTCAGATTGCCTCCGCACTCTTCGGTCGTCCTGTTCTGATCCCACCAGCAGGTGAATATGTAGCCGATGGTGCCGCGCGTCAGGCAGCATGGGCGTTGAGTGCACATGCAAGTGCACCAGTATGGGATTTAGGAAAGGCGACTCGAATTGAAGCAGAGTCGACACCGCATGTACTTGAGCAGTACCGAATTCTTCGCGATGCAACAGTTAATTGGTAACTCGAATACCTTTACCAACAACGACAACACCGCCATCTGAAATTGTAAAACGTGCACGATCTCGCTCGAGATCCACTCCAATCTGAGCACCAGGATCTACCACAACGCTTTTATCAAGAATGGCGTTGCGAATAACGGCACCGGCACCGATTTTTACCCCAGGCATTAAGACGGAACTATCAACGAATGCGCCTTTGCCAACATGAACGTCATAACTCGTTACCGTGCGGTTGACGTGGCCACCGGAGATAATCGTTCCAGCACCAACAATGGAATCCTGAGCTATTCCTGACTCGCTAAATTTTGCAGGTGGAAGAGATGGTGGATTTGTAAGGAGCGGCCAATCACGGTTGTAGAGATTAAAAATTGGATGGATAGAGACAAGATCCATATGTGCGTCGTAGTACGCATCAATTGAACCCACATCACGCCAGTAACCACGATCACGGTCGGTGGCACCTGGAACTTCGTTATCCGCAAAGTCATAGACCTTTGCTTCACCGTTTTTGGTAAGCATCGGAATAATGTTTCCACCTAGATCATGACGACTCTCAAGATCTTCCGAATCAAGAATGAGTGCTTCTTCCATCACATCTCGTTTGAAAATGTAATTGCCCATCGACACGAGTGACAAATCTGGATGTCCTGGCATCGCTGGTGGGTCAACAGGTTTCTCATGGAATGCCTTGATTGTGATTCCATCTTCTGCCAATTCGATGACACCAAAGTCATGTGCTTCTGCACGTGGCATACGAATGGCGGCGATAGTTACTCCTGCGCCAGTGCTCAAGTGAGCATCAAACATTTGACTTGGATCCATTCGATACACGTGGTCTGCACCAAAAACTAGAACGTGCTTTGGATCTTCATCATGAATCAAATTGAAGTTCTGCAAGATGGCATCGGCAGATCCCGTATACCAACGTGGGCCAAGACGTTGCTGAGCTGGGACTGGAGTGATGTAATTTCCAAGGAGCGTTGACATACGCCAGGTAGTAGTGATGTGGCGATCGAGAGAGTGTGATTTGTATTGTGTGAGTACAGCAATTCTTCGCATCTCTGCATTAACAAGATTTGATAGTACAAAATCGACCAGGCGATAAGAACCCCCAAAAGGCACTGCAGGTTTTGCGCGATCTGCGGTAAGTGGCATGAGGCGCTTGCCCTCGCCACCAGCGAGAACAATTCCTAGGGGTAATTCAAAGCGTGCCATGTGGACACGATACCCTTAGCCTTCAAGTAAACCTATAGAAATTTCTACTGGTAATGCTTTCTTTGAGATTAAGGTGCAGATGTGAGTCAGTTACGAGTTGGTCTTGTTACCAAAGAGTGGCCCCCATTTGTCTACGGTGGCGCAGGCGTACATGCCGTGCAGCTGACTTCAGCGCTCCGATCAGCTGTCAATGTCCACGTCGATGTTCATTGTTTTGGTGGCCCCCGAACAGATGGCGCCTTTGGCTATGAGGTTCCTCAAGAGTTTGCTTCGGCTAACCCAGCGCTACAAGCCCTTGCAATAGATATGTTGATGGCCCACCATCTCGGAGATGTTGATGTCGTACATTCACATACCTGGTATGCAAATATGGCTGGGCATACTGCTTCTCTTCTTTATGGCACACCGCATATCGTGAGTGCACACTCACTTGAACCATTGAGGCCATGGAAAGCCGATCAACTCGGTGGTGGATATCAGATCTCTTCCTGGGCCGAAAAAACTGCCTATGAATCTGCTGCGGCAATTATCGCAGTCAGCGATGGAATGCGGAGAGATGTCTTGGCAAGTTATCCAAGTATTGATCCCGCAAAAGTTGTCACGATTAGAAATGGTGTTGACACCAATCAATGGCACCCCATCGATGACCCATCTATTGCTGCAAAATATGGAATCTCTGGGCGCTATGCGATCTTCGTTGGAAGAATTACGCGTCAGAAAGGACTTGCTCATCTGCTTCGCGCCTGGGCAGATGTCCCAGATGAGTACGGATTAGTCCTCTGCGCCGGAAGCGCCGATGAAGTTGGTATCGGTGCAGAATTTGAAGAGCTTGTGCGAGAACTCCAAATGCGGCGTAAGAATATTTGGTGGATTAAAGAGATGCTGCCACAACCTGAATTGATTCCACTTCTCACCGGTGCTGATCTTTTTCTATGTCCCTCTATCTACGAACCCTTAGGTATCGTAAATCTTGAGGCGATGGCCTGCGAAGTTGCAGTCCTAGCCTCGCGAGTGGGTGGAATTCCAGAAGTTGTCGCAGATGGATTGACTGGGAAACTTATTGATTACACCACCGACAGTGCAGAATTTGAATCAAATCTCTCAGATGGAATCATTGAAATGATGGGCAATCCAGAGAAGTTACGGGAAATGGGTAGCGCTGGCCGCAAACGCGCGATTGATGAGTTTGGGTGGGAAGCGGTAGCAAGGACTACTATCAGCCTCTACCGCAGTGTGCTCGCTTAGCACTTGCTTCATTAAAGGAACCACACTCCATGACACGTAAGAGCGCCTTGATCTTTGCCCTTGTCGGCATTTTATGGGGAGTTCCTTATCTCTTTATTAAGGTCGCAGTCGATGAGATAGATGGCTATCCCCCAGCAATTGTCGTCTTCGGTCGAGTATTTATTGGTGCTCTGATTCTGATCCCACTGGCACTGCGCGATAAATCTATCTTCGCTGCCCTGAAAGGAATCAAATATGTAGCCTTCTACGCGGTGCTTGAAATGATTATTCCTTGGCTACTCATCGGAACAGCGGAGCAGAAGATCTCTTCCGGTTTAGCAGGACTTCTTATTGCCTCTGTGCCAATTTGGTCGACGCTGATTACATATTTCCAGGGCGATAAAGAAGCGTTGAGATTAAATCGAGTGCTTGGAATTGGAATTGGATTTATTGGTGTCGTGCTTATTGTGGGTATCGAGAGCCTGACCGGATCATCAGATGCTCTCTCAATCTTGATGGTTATTGTTGCAGCATTTGCTTATGCCTATGCGATCATCATGATCCGAGAGAAGTTACCTGATGTCTCTGGAATTGCTATCAATGCAGTGGCGATGGGAATCACAGCGATCTTCTATCTTCCACTTACTATCGCGCTCTGGCCAGATCGCGCCATTTCCATAGATGCAACGCTCTCAGTAATCGCACTCGGTGTCTTCTCAACTGGAATCGCCTTCGCCATCTTCTTCACACTCATTGAAGATATCGGGCCGACTCGCGCATCTGTTGTCACATATTGGAATACAGCGATAGCTGTGCTTTTGGGCGTACTCATACTCAATGAAGGACTCACCATTGGAATCAGGGTTGGTCTACCACTTGTCATGATCGGCTCATACTTAGTCACTCGCCGCGAAAAGGTGTAACGCTTACTTCTCTGCGAAACCTAACTGCTCGAGTAATTTAGGATCACGTTGCCATTCTTTTGAAACCTTCACGTGAAGTCCTAGAAATATTCGCGCCCCTAGCTCTCTCTCAATATCTGCCCGCGCGCGCATTCCAATATCTTTTAATTTTTGGCCTTGGTGTCCAAGCAGAATACCTGTCTGTGAATCTCGCTCGACGTGAATCGTTGCATGGATGTCATAAAAGGGACGAGAACCCTTCTCTTCGCGCTCTGCCATCTCATCAATAGTTACCATAATTGAGTGAGGTAGCTCTTCTCGAGCATCTCGCAGGGCAGCCTCACGAATAAGTTCACAGATCAATTGTTGCGCGCCTTGATCACTCTTCATATCAGTGGGATAAAAGGCTGGTCCTGCTGCAAGGCTCTTTGAGATCAGAGTTGCAAGTAGATCAATCTGATCATGAATGGCGGCTGAAATTGGAACAATCTCATCCCAAGTAAAACCCACAGCAAGTTCATTAATTCCAAGCAGGCGCGCTGCCACATTTTTCTTAGAGACGAGATCTGTTTTAGTCAACAGAGCAAACTTCTTCGCACGTGGATGCTTTGCTATCTCTTGTGCGAGAAAAACATCCCCCGCACCTGAATTCTCATCTGCCGGCAAGCACATCAAGATAATGTCCACTGAGTCAAGGCTCTCACCAACGACAGCGTTAAGGCGATGGCCAAGAAGTGTCTTCGGCTTGTGAATTCCTGGTGTGTCTACAAGAACTGCTTGAAAATCGCTGCCGTTGATAATTCCGCGAATGGCATGGCGCGTAGTATTTGGATGGGGAGATGTGATCGCAATCTTTGATCCCACAAGGGCATTAATTAAAGTTGATTTACCAGTATTCGGGCGGCCAACAATGGCGACAAAGCCCGAACGAAATTCACTCATGGATGTATTCTCCCATTAGCGCAAGGGTTTTACCTAAACGAATCCTCTAATGAAGAGATGAGCTCTACGGCATCAGCCACTGATGTCACAATCTCTGCCGCTCGCTCTCCAATGAGTCGATGAGTTCCTTCAGAAGTTGGCGAATTAATTGGCCCAGGAATTGCCATTACAGGGCGCATTAACTCTGCAGCATCTCGCGCTGTCCGTAGTGATCCGCTACGAAATGCCGCCTCAACTACAAGGGTGCTCACGGAAAGGGCGGCGATTATGCGATTACGTGTGAGAAAGCGAGAAGGAAAGGCTGGAGTTCCTGGCATTACTTCACTGACTATTGCTCCGAGTTCTGCAATTTCTGCAAATAGTCTCTCATTGCCAGCTGGATAGTTGATATCAATTCCACTTGCTATCACAGCGATGGTCACACCCTCAGCGATGAGTGCACCTTTATGAGCATGTGTATCAATGCCGTACGCGCCGCCACTAACGATCAGCCATTCACGATCTACAAATCCCGCAGCAAAATCACTAGCAATTCGCGCACCATATGGAGTTGGATTTCGAGTGCCGACGATAGCGATTGAGCGTTCACTTAACGATTCGACTTTTCCTTTCACGATTAACCCAATGGGCGCAGCCGCTAGATCATTCAGTAAAGGCGGCCATTGCGGATCATCAGGTGTAATAAATAATCCTCCGGCACCTTCGATCACTGCAGAGTGCGCCTCTGCTCCCCCTGGATGAATCTGCGAAAGAGTCTTCTCCCCTTTACTCGATCGGTAGAAACCATCTTTGATCAGTTGCAGTGTTTGGATTGGGCCAAGAGTGCGAATCTCACTGCTCCAGAAATTACTGCCACCTTCAATTGCAGCGAAGAGTTCAAGTCGAGCAGCTTTCTCGGGATTCAAGAGATACTTCCTTCTCGTAAGGCAAAGGCCTGCATGACATCTGTAAGAGTTGGCTGATTACGACCTGCTAAATCGGTCAAAGTCCAACTTAAGCGAATCACTTTATGAAGACCGCGCGCAGTTAAAAGTTGTCGATCAAGGTGATCGTGGAGAAAATTCATTGCAGCACGATCAGGTTTGAATTCAGTGCGCAAGGATCTGGCAGGGATCGCACTGTTAAGTTCAAAGCCCCTGCCGGAAAATCGCTGTCGAGCAATGAGTCTTGCAGCAAGCACTCGCTCTGCAATCACAGCGCTGGACTCTCCAAGTTCTGGTGAAGCAATATCTGTTCGTCCAACTGGTTCAACGGTAATCCGCATATCGATTCGATCCATTAACGGTCCCGATAACTTCCCGAGATATCTACGCACTTGAAGGGAAGAGCAACTACATCCAAGTCCACGTCCTGTGAATTTTCCACACGGACAGGGATTGGCAGCGAGGACCAAGAGGAACTGTGAGGGAAAGGTAATGTTTCCAACGCTTCGTGCGATTGTGATCGTGCCAGATTCAAGCGGTTGCCTCAATGAATCTAAAATGCCAGCAGCACATTCAGGTGCTTCATCAATAAAGAGCACTCCGTGGTGGGCAAGTGAGCACGCACCCGGACGAATACTGTGTGCGCCACCGCCGACCATTGATACGCGCGTTGCGCTGTGGTGAGGTGCAACTATTGGTGGCATCCGTGACATCGGCGAACGTTGCGAGAGAGTCCCAGCAACAGAGTGAAGTGCAGTCACTTCCAGCGTTTGATCACCTGTCAGTGATGGCAATATCGTTGGAATACGCGAGGCGATCATTGTCTTTCCCGCACCCGGTGGCCCAATAAGCAACAAGTGATGTCCCCCGGTTGCAGCAACCTCAGCACCAAAACGTGCGAGGGACTGACCTGCTACATCTTCAAAATCAAGAAAGGTTTCATTCTGCTCGCAAATACTCGCTGCCTTTGCACTCTCTCCGACTCCCGTTCGAAGAAAGATGAGTAGATTGGTCAGTGTGTGAAAGGCAAAGACGTTCATGGTTTCTAGCAACGCACCTTCACCAATATTTGCTACTGGAATAATTGCACGTTCGATTCCATCACGATGGCCAGCGATAAGGGCAGGAAGAACTCCGTTGACTCCACGGATGGTGCCATCAAGTGCGAGTTCACCAAGAATGAGAGTTGAGTCGATTCTTTCTTGAGGCAACTGACCGTGCGCCACCAGAATTGCTAGCGCAATTGCCAGATCAAAACTTGATCCACTCTTTGGTAACCATGCAGGTGAAAGCGAGACCGTGACTTTACGATTAGGCCAGCTTTCACCGCTATTTGTTAGCGCTGCTCGAACAC
The DNA here is from genome assembly GCA_964576165.1 of uncultured Candidatus Planktophila sp. Taxonomy (GTDB): domain Bacteria; phylum Actinomycetota; class Actinomycetes; order Nanopelagicales; family Nanopelagicaceae; genus Planktophila. The sequence continues at coordinate 34,761 of CAZNUC010000003.1, forward strand.
GATCGCGTGATTCATTCAGTGCCGCGTCAGGTAGCCCAAGTAAGTTGTAATGCGGAAGACCATCGCTGATATCTACTTCAACGATCACTGTATTTCCGGCTAAACCAACGAGCCCCATCGAAATCGAACG
>CAZNUC010000003.1:34990-43622 GCA_964576165.1 uncultured Candidatus Planktophila sp.
GCTCATTGAAGGCTCATAGGATGTTCTCGCGGTAGTCAATTGTGTGTGTTCCATCTGCTGCTAATAGAACTGATGCAACATCTATGAAGAAGTCACTTCCGAAATGGTGATGTGTTGCCAACCAGGCAAGTGAAAGTCGTTGCAATCTGCGTGCCTTGCTGCGGTCAATCGCTTCGAGTGGATCCCCAAAGGCGAGAGAAGATCGCGTTTTCACCTCCACAAAGTGGATGACACCGTTGGCATCAAGTGCAACAAGATCGATCTCACCTTCTTTAATCCGCCAATTACGTTCGATGATGTCGAACTCACGGGATTGAAGATATGTAGCGATAGTTGCTTCGCCGAAGGCTCCAACCTGGCGATTCCTACTTTTTCTCTGCTGAGTACCAGTCATGAGGGCAGAGTAGGCAAAGGGTTCTATCGCATCGACACAGTGCAACCATCACTGTGGGTAAATTACAGAAGGGCAGCAATATTTGAAAAAGATCTGCGGTGTACCGGCGAAACCCCATGGCGTACGAGCGCATCAGAATGCGCCTTTGTGATGTAGCCCTTATGAGATTTAAAGCCATAGTCAGGATAGGTACCATCAAGTTCTCGCATGATGCGATCTCTCGTTACTTTAGCGATAATCGAAGCAGCACTGATGCAGGTGACAACTTGATCACCTTTCCAGACTGCCAGGCTTGGAATTGCCAACCCATCAATTGGATATCCATCGGTAAGAACGTAGGCGGGTGAAACGTCTAGACCCTGTACCGCTCGCCGCATCCCATCGAGATTGGCGGCATGCACTCCGCGAGAATCAATTTCATCATGTGAAATCACGATGACACTTATTGATTGACAGACGCTACGAACCACATCAAATAGTTCTTCGCGCATCGCCTCTGATAATTCTTTTGAGTCACGAACCTTTTGTAGTTCGCTGCTTCGATGATCTTTGAGAATAACGCTAGCCACAACAAGAGGGCCTGCACATGCTCCACGACCTGCCTCGTCAACTCCCGCCAGTGGTGAAATCCCGGCAGCGAGGAGTTGATCTTCGATTACCTTCACATCAATTACGCTGTCTTCGCTCACTTTTTCGCAAGTGGATCTTGAGATGAGATCAAACCAATGCGGCTCAGTGGCCAGATTGTGGCGACCACTCGTCCTGTGATCTTATCGACTGGAACCATTCCATTATTAATATCATCTTGATGCACGCGAGAATCTCCGCTTGCCCCACGGTGATCACCCATTACCCAGACTTTTCCCTCTGGAACGGTGACGTTGAAATCTGTATCGCTCGGTGAATTTCCAGCAAAAATGTAAGGCTCGTACGTCTCTTCTCCATTGATTGTTAAGACTGAATCTTTTGCAACCACTTGATCACCAGCTACTCCGATAACGCGCTTGACCAGATATTGCTTGGCAGGGTTTGGTATGACGCCAACAAGGACAAGACCATCGCGGATTATGCTGATGATTCGATTCCCCGAAGGCTCACCTGCTTCTGGAAGCCACCCTGCTGGATCGCGGAAGACAATGACATCGCCACGTTCGATCGTTCTATCGATAAATGGGATGCGGTTTACCGCAACGCGATCTTTAATCTGCAGAGTGTTTTCCATTGATCCTGAAGGAATAAAAAAGAATTGCACCAAGAAAGATTTAATGAAGAGAGAAACAACAAGTGCAAGTACGACCAGAATAGGAAGTTCGCGAAGGATCGAACCCTTACGCATCATGAGTATGGAAGCAGCTTGAACTATTCAGTCTTTGTATCAGCTGAAGCATCATCGGCAGGAGCCTGAACTTCGGCCACTGCCTCAGCAACTGGTGCTTCTACAACTGCTTCAGCAACTGGTGCTTCAGCAACTGGTGCTTCAGCAACTGGTGCTTCAGCAACTGGTTCTACAGTAGGTTCAACAGTAGGTTCTGGTGTCGAAAGAATTCCATCACCGTAGCCTTCAATTCCATCGCGCTTTTCGCGAATCTTTGCAGCCTTACCGCGTAGGTCGCGAAGGTAGTAGAGCTTGGCGCGACGAACATCGCCTTTCTTGACGAGTTCAATCTTTTCAATAACTGGGGTGTGTACTGGGAAGGTACGTTCTACTCCGACGCCGTATGAAACTTTACGGATCGTGAAGGTCTCGCGAACTCCATCACCTTGGCGACGGATAACAATTCCTTGGAAGACCTGAACACGGCTCTTAGAACCTTCAATAACGCGGACATGGATCTTTAGCTCATCGCCAGCGCGGAACTGTGGGATGTCCTTGCGCAATGACTTGGCATCAACGGCATCAAGAATGTTCATTTTCGTCCTCAGATTTCTTCGTATCAATTCGGCACCGGCTTAATAGCGGCGCAGAAGTCCTATCTTGCCATATAAGGGGCTGTGAGCGTAAATCGGGTGCGAGCGTGAGATCAGGCTCAGTCGAGTGCGCCTGCGAGCGCTTGCTGAAGCGTCTGGAAGAGGCCGGGGCCGGCGGCTACGGTGAGCTTTCGCGACCCATCTCCAAGATGAGCAACATGAGCCCCAGCTTCGGTAGCAACAAGGGCCCCTGCTGCCCAATCCCATTCTTTGAGGCCGCATTCAAAATATCCATCGAGTGCGCCCATACCAACATGACAGAGATCTACGGCTGCTGAACCCATTCTGCGAATATCGCGGGTGCGTGGAAGAAGTGAGGCCACCATTGCAATCTGCTCGGTGCGCTCTGCAACGTCATAGGCAAATCCCGTACCTAGTAGGGCGCGATCAAGTGAGACCTGCGTTGTTGAACGAATCTTTTCTCCGTTGTGAAACGCGCCAGCTCCACGCACTGCATGCCAGAGAGAATTAATCGTTGGTGCATTAACAACTCCAACAAGTGAGCCTTTGCTATCACGGGCTGCGATGCTGACATTCCATCCGGGCAATCCATAGAAATAATTCACGGTTCCATCAAGTGGGTCAATAACCCAGGTAATTCCTGAAGTACTTTTACGGGCCGTACCTTCTTCGCCGATGATTCCATCATCTGGCCGGGCAGCGAGAAGGCTCTGGACGATAAGGGTCTCTGCCTTGAGATCCATCTGGGTGGCAAAATCGATTGCAGTGGTCTTCTCACTTAACTCAAATGAGGATGGGCGATCCATAAGCAAATCCCCTGCTGCGATAGCCACCGATTCGGCTAATTGCTGCAATTCTGAGGCGAGCCTAGAAGTCTCTGGGGTCATATCCTGACTTTATCGGATATTCTGCCGCACATGAGTGATCTGCGGTTAACGGGTAAGAACCCTGAAGGCACCCACCTCATACTCGCTGATGCACAAGGCGAAGAATTCACAGTTCGTATCAGCGATACCTTGCGCGCCACTGTTAATCAACCGCGCTTAACCTCTGTTGTATCACCTGATGATTCAGAGGTAATGAGCGTCAGAGAGATTCAACGTCGCCTTCGCGCTGGTGAGACGATGGATGCAATCGCCCGTGATGGACGAGTGAGCGTCGATAAGGTTGAACGTTTTGCTGGCCCAATTTTGCAAGAGCGCGTCTATATTTTGGATCAAGCATTTCTTGTCGTACTTCGCAAAGAGAGTGCGCGCGAACAAGAAACATTTCTGGAATTGGTAACGGCCCGCCTTGCACCACGTGGAATTGATAGCGACTCATTGTCATGGAATTCCTGGCGACTTGATGATGGAACATGGACTATTGATCTTTCCTATCCCAACCGTGACGGCCAAGGAAATGCGACATGGAATTTTGATCTCAACCGTAGATTAATTGTTGCAACAAATGAAAATGCTCGCTGGATGCTCGGACAAGAGCCAGCGACGCGTCCACATACTCCTGGACTTATTCACTCAGAACCTACACATCCATCGCGTATTGTCGATTCGATTCCAGAGCCGGAACAGCCGCGAGAAACTCCGCGCCTTGTTGCCATCCGTGACACTCCACGCGAAGAAGATAAGGCTGAAGGAATTACAGGACGCGCCAAGGTTCCATCATGGGATGAAATTATGTTTGGACGGGCTGCAACACCTACAACACCGGCTTCTGAGGATTTAGATCTTGATAACGATCCAGAGGATGATCTCTTTAAATAAGGCTTTCTGTAGTCCTGGTTAACAGGGCAACTGTTGATTCAACTTCGCTCACCCCACCATGATGGCCAACCATCGAACCTTCTTTATCTGCGCGCTCTTTATCAAGCAGCACCAGTCCCCCAGAAGGAATAGCAATAATGTCACCCATGCGATCAGATGCATCAGCGCTGACGACGCCTCCAAACAATCCATCTGTAATTGCACCTTCGCGTGTGTGAATTACTGCTCTATCACCAAAGAATTCACGCCAGCGACCTGCGACATCTTCTCGAGCCGCGAAAGAATCCAGTGATTCATCTAAGTAAATATGGCGAGCTCTAGGCTCGCCCGCAATCACTTGAACACCGTCAAGCAGGTTGTTCTCAACGCCAATCGTGAGTTTCTCTTGCACGTTAATCATTCCGTGATCTGCAGTCAGCCAAAGCCTTGTTCCCCGTGGCAAAGCAGGTATGAGATCGGATAGAAACTGATCGATTCCAATAAGTGCAGCGAGCCATTTATCTGAACCCACACCGTCACTATGACCGGCTGAATCAAGGTCATTGAGATAGAGATAGAGAAAAGATGGAGTTGCTTTGAGGCCAGCAACAGTTTTCTCAATGAGATCTGGCGCAATATTGGCACCACTGTAGGTCGCACCGCGAAAGACAGCTTGAGTAAATCCAGTAACTTCATAACGTTTTGCGGCAACGTGTGTGACGCTAATGTTTTCTCGAACTGCCCGTTCAAATAAAGTCGGAAGTGGCTGCCAGGTCATAGGATCCACTCGTTCATCCCACTTAAGTGCATTGAGTATGCGGCCACCACTTCTTGGCACACGCACCGTATAACCGAGCATTCCATGAACGCCAGGCAAAGATCCTGTCATCAGTGTTGCAAGACTCGTTGCCGTTGTTGAAGGAAAGGATGTCTGCACAGTTCCAAAGGCAGTCAATGAAGAGATTGTTGGAATGAGCTCTCGATATTTCTCGATGACATCAGCACCTAATCCATCAACGAGGAAGAGTAATTCGCGACCTGAAGGACTCTGCCCAATACCAAGTCGATCATCTGCATCAGTGAGCCCAAGGGAGGCAAAAATTGAGGGCGTAATATCGGCGAGATGCACGGGTATATGTTCTCACGGGTATTGTTACCGCCGTGAGTATCCAATATTCGAAAGAAGTAGCAGCGGCGCTTAAATCTGGTGCACCAATCGTCGCACTTGAATCAACGATTATCAGCCATGGATTGCCCCGCCCCTCAAACCTTGCCGTGGCGCAAGAAGTAGAAGAGATCGTCCGCGCACATGGTGCAACACCTGCAACTATTGCGATTCTCAATGGCGTGGTTCATATCGGTCTTGAGTCAGATCAATTACTTGAAATTGCCAATCGCGATGACATCTCCAAGGCTTCAATCCGCGACCTTGCAATTATTAGCGCGAGCCGATTAAGCGCTGCCACAACTGTTGCGGCAACTTCACATATTGCTCGCCTTGCCGGTATTTCAGTCTTTGCAACAGGTGGACTCGGTGGAGTTCATCGCGGTGCCAACGAAACATTTGATGAATCCGCTGACCTTGGTGCACTAGGAAAGCTCGATATCACCATTGTCTGTGCGGGAGTGAAATCTATTCTTGATGTTGGGGCGACTCTAGAGCGTCTTGAATCACTTTCAATTGGATTAGTTGGTTATCAGACCAATGCCTTCCCTGGCTTCTATCTGACAGACTCTGGATTTACCCTCGAGCATCGCGTCGAGAGCGCTGAGCAGATTGCAGCGATCATCAAGGCACGTCGAGAGTTGAAGACAGAGTCAACATCGCTGATCGTTGCAAATCCTGTCAAAGAAGAGATGGATCGAGGCCGCCACGATGCGATCTTGGCTAGCGGATTAGCTAATGCCAGCGCACAAGGAATCACAGGAAAAGATGTGACACCGTTCTTACTCGAACATTTCCATACTGCAAGCAAAGGCGAATCGCTGAAAGTCAATATCGAGATAATTAAATCAAATAGCGCATTGGCTGCAGATATTGCAGTGGCATTGATTAAGTAGAACAACGATGAGCGCTAAGGTCTTTTGTATAGGTGACCTTATGCTCGATATCGTGGCGCAAATTCCAACCTCGCCACACGATCTTCATCTAGGCAATGACACGCGTACCGTCATTTCAACGCATGGTGGCGGTGCAGGTGGAAACGTCGCATCGTGGCTCGCTGTTCTTGGAAACGATGTCACGATGGTGGGGCGAATCGGTGATGATGCCGCCGGCGCTGCGATCACTGCTGAATTTGATGCCCTGGGTATTTCATACGGAGATATCGTAAAAGACGGTCTACATACCGGTGTTGTTATCTGCCTCGTTGATCCATCAGGTGAACGCACCATGCTGGCAGATAATGGAGCAAACGCTGGTCTTTGCCTCGATGATCTTCCCGTGCTAGACGGCGTCGATGCTATTTACATTACTGGCTATGCACCCCTTGCTCCCCTTTCGCGTATCGGTGTTCTTGAAATGGTGCGCACAATAAATGCTCGCGGTATCCCTATCTTCTTTGATCCAGCAACTGTTGGTGGAATGAAAGATGTGCCCATTGATGAAATTCTTTCGTGGTGCGAGCTGATGAATACGTTGATCATGAATGAAGAGGAAGCAATCTACTTAAGTGGATCAAGTGATCTCGAGGCAGCGTTGGAATTCTTCTTAGAGTATGCAGAGCGAGCAATCATCAAACGTGGATCACAAGGAGCGATCGGTCTAGAGCGAGGCGGAGAAATCATCAGCGTTGGCACTCGTGCAACACAAGTGATCGACACCACGGGTGCCGGAGATTCATTTGCCGCTGGATTCATCGATGCAATTACATCAGGGAGTAATTTTGCCCAGGCAATCGAGCGAGCAAGTGCCGTTGCCGCCCACTGTGTCGCAATCGTTGGCGCTAGAGGGCGTGTAGGTACACAGATTTAGCCCAACCTATTGGCACAATTCACGCCATGGCTACAGCGAAGAAGACGACAGCGACCAAGAGCAAGAAGGCTGCAGACGGTCCAAAGCCTGGAGAATACGCCGGCAAGATTGTTGATATTGATGTCTCATCAGAGATGTCTGAATCATTCCTGGAATATGCCTATTCGGTGATTTATTCACGCGCACTTCCTGATGCGCGCGATGGCCTTAAGCCAGTTCACCGTCGCATCCTTCACCAGATGGCTGAAATGGGACTTCGTCCCGATCGCGGACATGTTAAGAGCGCGCGAGTAGTCGGTGAAGTAATGGGTAAATTACATCCACACGGTGACGGCGCAATCTACGACGCACTTGTGCGCATGGCGCAATCTTTTTCAATGCAACTGCCACTTATTGATGGCCATGGAAACTTTGGTTCACTCGATTCAGGCCCAGCGGCAATGCGTTACACCGAAGCGCGGTTAGCATCGGCAGCCCTTGCGATGGTCTCTGAATCTGATGAGAACACTGTTGACTTCGGTCCAAATTACGATGGGCAGCTCTCTGAGCCGTTAGTTCTTCCTGCTGCGTATCCCAACCTTCTTGTAAACGGTGGCTCAGGTATTGCAGTGGGTATGGCGACAAATATGGCGCCTCACAACCTAGGCGAAGTAATTGCTGCGACTAAATATCTCATCGACAATCCTAAGGCGACTCTTAATCAGTTGATGAAACATGTTCAAGCACCTGACTTCCCAACAGGTGGTGAGATTGTTGGCCTTGAGGGCGTGCGCGAGGCATATGCCACAGGTAAGGGATCTTTTAAGGTTCGTGCAACTGTTGAGATCGCGAAGGTTTCTTCTCGCAAAATGGGAATCATCATTAAGGAACTCCCATTTAACATCGGTCCAGAGAAGGTTGTTGAGCGAATCGCAGATCTTGCAAAGGCGAAGAAGATTCAGGGGATTTCAGACATTATCGATCTCACCGATGGCCAGACAGGCACCAACGTTGTCATCGAACTTAAAAGTGGTTTCGAGCCAGAAGATGTACTTGAAAAGCTCTACAAACTCACTCCAATGGAAGATGCCTTCTCGATCAATGCTGTCGCTCTCGTTAAGGGCCGCCCGCAGACACTTGGGCTCAAAGAATCGTTGCAGGTCTTTGTAGATCACCGAATCGAAGTTGTTACCCGGCGTTCAGAGTTCCGCAAGGCCAAGGCGACGGCTCGCTTGTTGATGGTGGATGGCCTACTGAAGGCGATTATCGATATTGATAAGGTCATCAAAATTATCCGCGGCAGCGATGATGCAGCCGCTGCAAAGGCATCTCTGATCAAAGATTTCAAACTCAATGACGAGCAAGCAACCTACATTCTTGATATGCCACTTCGTCGCCTCACCAAGATGAGCAAATTGGAACTTGAAAGTGAGCAGAAAGAACTCAAGGCGATTATTGCTGAGTTGACCACCCTCTTGAAATCAGAAGAGAACATCAGAGCGCTCATCTCGACAGAACTCACCGCTGTCGCCAAGTCATTTGCGACGCCACGTCGCACTCGAATTGGTGCATAGCTAGTCAATTTCGTTCCTGCTCGTACTGTGTGGGAGACTT
>CAZNUC010000004.1:0-39177 GCA_964576165.1 uncultured Candidatus Planktophila sp.
ACAATGGCAGAAGTATCAATCAAGGGAACATCACGTACCGAATTCGGTAAGGGTGCTTCACGTCGCGCACGCGTTGCAGGACTTGTCCCAGCAGTTATCTACGGCCATGGAGAGAAGCCACTTCACATCACATTGCCAGCACGCGAACTTGGCGTAGCTCTCAAGGAGTCAAACGTTCTCCTTAACATTGATATTGATGGAAAGGTCGAACTCACACTTCCAAAGTCAGTAGTTCGCCATCCACTTAAGCAAATCCTCGAGCATATCGACCTCGTACTTGTTCGTCGTGGTGAGAAAGTTACCGTTGATGTTCCTGTTCACACTGAAGGAAAGCACGATCCAGACGGCATCCTTGAGCACGTTAACCACACAATCGAAGTTGAAGCCGAAGCAACATCTATTCCTAAGTTCGTCACACTTGATATTGAGGGAATGGCAGCTGGAACATCACGTTATGCATCAGAGGTTGTTCTTCCTGCTGGCATCACTCTTATCAGCGATCCAAAGATGATTATCGTTCACTTGTCTGAGCGTTCAACAGCAGTGGAAGAAGAGGTAGTAGCTCCAGTAGCAACAGATGCTGCGGCACCTGCAGCAGATGCTGAAAAGAAAGACGCTTAACCCGTACCCTTTCTCATTATGACGTGGTTGGTAGTGGGCCTTGGTAATCCAGGGGATCAATACGCTGCCACCCGTCACAATGTGGGTCAGATGGTTATTGACCATCTCATAAAACGCCACAATGTAAAGCTTGCAAATCACAAATCTCGCACTCAAATTGCTGCCTATAAATTAGGCGTTGGTGTTGATGCACATCCAGTAATTCTTGCTAAATCAAATAGTTATATGAACGAAACTGGAGGGCCGATAAAGGCTCTCGCCAACTTTTACTCGGTTGAACCCGCAAAGATTATTGTCTTGCACGATGAGTTAGATATCGGATACTCAGTCATCCGCAGCAAGTTAGGTGGCAGCGACAATGGCCATAACGGTTTGAAATCAATGACCTCTGCCTTCGATACCCCTGATTACTATCGAATTCGTCTAGGAATCGGCAGACCAATGGGCCAACAAGATCCAGCAGACTTTGTCTTAAAGCAATTTAGCAAGGAAGAGAAAGCGACTCTCGGTGAATTCATCGATCGAGGCAGTGATGTCGTTGAATCCCTGATTGAAAAAGGACTTGAATTCACCCAATCAAAATTTAATTCGTAGATCAGCCCGTATTTCGAAGGCCTGCAGCAACACCATTAATCGTCAATAGAAGTGCACGAATCAGCGTTGGATCTGCAGAATCACCTTTTTCGCGCACGCGCTGCAGAAGGTTGATCTGTAGCAAGTGCAGCGGTGAAAGATAGGCATCGCGTACTTGTAGCGTGCGTGCCAGGACAGGCTGTTCGCTCAATAGCGAATCTTTCTGAGTCAGCAGCAGAATCTCTGAAACAGTAAGTTCGAATTCCGCGGTGATTTCATCAAGGAAGTGGTGGAGCTCTTTCGGAACAAGAGTTTCTACATAACGACGAGCTGTAACCAAATCTGTCTTTGCTAGTGTCATCTCTACATTGCTGATAAATGTATGGAAGAAGTGCCAATCTTTAAGCATCGATTTCATATCATCGCTCTTGCCAGCATCGCGTGCGGCCTTAAGTCCTGATCCCACACCAAACCAGCCTGGAACAATTTGTCGTGATTGGGTCCATCCAAATACCCACGGAATCGCACGTAAAGATCCCAGCCCTGATGTTGCATCTGGCCTGCGTGATGGGCGTGAACCAAGGAATAGATTTCCTAGTTGTTCTACTGGTGTTGAGGCGTAGAAATAAGCGGGAAGATCAGGATGATCGACCAACTTTCGGTATTGCGCAAAAGAGGCATCAGAGATGACATCCATGCAGAGATTCCAACGCTCTAACTCTTTTTTATCTTGTCGTGGAGCACGGTTTAAAATCGTTGCTTCAAGTGATGCCGCCAAAGTGAGTTCGACATTCTCACGGGCCAATGCAGGCAATGAATACTTATCGCTAATTACTTCACCTTGCTCGGTTACTTTGATTTCACCATCAATAGATCCCCAAGGAAGAGCGACAAGAGCTTCGTAGGTAGGACCGCCACCGCGACCAACAGAACCACCACGGCCGTGGAATAAACGAAGGCGAACGCCGTATTTCATTGCAACATCACGAAGTTGACGCTGCGCTCGGTGAATCTCCCACTGACTTGTTGCAATTCCCGCATCTTTATTTGAATCAGAATATCCCAGCATTACTTCTTGGACATTTCCACGAAGTTCAACAACTTTTCGATATGTCGGATTAGATAAAAGTGTTTCGAGAATCTCACCTGCAGCGCGAAGTTCGGCAACAGTTTCTAGCAGAGGAGCAAATCCGATCTTTGCACGATCTGTTGATAGATCGACTAGTCCGGCCCATTTAGCAAGAACCGTCGCAGCGATGAGATCGTCAGCACCCTTTGTCATTGAGACGATGTAGGTCTCAATAATCTCTGGCCCAAAATCCTCAATTAATTCGTTGATAGCGACGAAGGTATTAAAGGTTTTCGCATCATTTCCGGTAAGTGATGAGGTCTGCTGGTTCGCTGGCTCTGCCAGTAATGCCACGAGAGTTCTAAAGCGCTCTTCATGGCTCTGTGTTGAATATGAACCACCGATAATCTGAGAAAGAGCTGCATGGTGGGCATCTGAATGCTCACGAATATCAAGGGTTGCATGGGTGATTCCAAAGGCTGCAACCGAGCGAATAGTTCTTTCAAGTAAACCCGTAGCGATTAACTCGCCACGGTGAGCAAAGAGTGAATCACGCATCAACGTTAAGTCCGCCAAGAGTTCGGCAGTATCTTTGTAATCGCGATGCGGTACATGAGGAGCGCCCTGAGCATGGCGTTCACGAGTGAGCGCTAAGCGATGAACAATTGCTGTCGCCTTTAAACGGTATGGCTCTTGCGTATTAAGCCGACGAAAACGTGGTTCAAACTCAGGAATATGCTTTAAATCTTCTTCAACGGAAGCAGAAAGTTCAGGAGTCGCACCGATAATTCGGGTAGAGACTGAAAGCATCTGTCGCAATTGATCCATCGCCGCGATTGTTGTTCGAATGGCGTGGCCCACTTGGAGAATAACAGCAGCCTTAGTGATCTCTGGAGTGATATTTGGATTGCCATCACGATCACCACCAATCCACGTTCCGAATGTCAGCGGCTTGGCAGTTACTGGTAGATCAATACCTAAACGTTTCAACTCATGTGCAAACTCATTTAAAACTTCTGGCACTGTCGTGCGAGCAAGATCATCTAGATAATAAAGAGCGTTCATCGCTTCATCGAGTGGTTCAGGTCGATCAACGCGTAATTCATCTGTCTGCCATAACAGATCAACAATTTCAGCAAGTGATTGTGTATTTGTCACACTCTTTGGTAAATCAAGAAGGCGCGAAATCTCTCCGAGTTTATTGAGAATAGATCGGCGGGCAGCCTCGGTTGGGTGAGCAGTAAAGACTGGGCGAACACTTAACTCACGAACCCATTGTTCGAGATCTTCTTGCGTAAATTGATGACCAGGAAGCTGTGCCTTCTGCGCTGCAATGATTTTATCTACAGCACGAGAAATCCATGAACCGTTAATCTCGCGAGATTCTGAAATGATGCGCACACGGTTTACCTGCTCAGCAACATTTGCCAAGTGAAAATAAGTACTAAATGCTCGAACGAGTTGGATCGAATCATCTACCGATAAATCTTTAAGAACCTCTCCGCCCGTTCCTTCGCGTACAGCCTTTCGCACGCTTTCAACGAGATCAAGAAGATCTTGCCCTTCTTGGCGAACAAGTGTCTGACCGAGAAGATCGCCCAATCGACGCACATCGGCGCGTAGCGATTCATCTCGGTTTGTCATGCGCATATTCTCGCAGGGAAATCTGCGCATCGCACACACCGTAGACTTTGCTCATAGCCCCCTGGTCTTGACCAAGCGGGGCCAGTTGCTATTGGGGGGTGAATTATGCGCGGTGTTATCTCAGCCATCGAGATAAACCCAGAGGTCAATGACGCGCTGCTTCACTCAAGCAAAATCATTGCACCAAGTTCTTCATATCCATTTCTTCTTGCAGCACGCGCAAAAGAACGCCCCCTACTTGTCATCACAAGTTCTTCACGCAGTGCAGAAGATTTGGCACACGAGCTACGTGAATTACATGATGTAGTTCTTGAATTTCCTGCCTGGGAGACACTTCCTCATGAACGCTTAAGTCCACGCAGTGACACAGTGGCTCGTCGAGTTGCCACGCTTAACTCATTAGCAGCAACGCACACTGCCCATCCAATTGTGATTACACCGGTGCGAGGAGCAATTCACAGATTTATTTCGGCGATCTCCTCACAACCATTACTTACGCTAGAAGTAGGGCAAGAAATCTCGCTAACTAGCCTTGTTGAGCATTTAGTTTTAAACGCTTACTCGAGAACTGATCTTGTCGAAAAGCGTGGAGAGTTTGCTGTTCGCGGTGGAATTATTGACGTGTTCTTCCCTCTAGCCGTACATCCCGTGCGCATTGATTTCTTCGGTGATGAAATTGAAGAGATGAAGTACTTCGATGTCTCTGATCAGCGTACCCAAACTCCTGTTACTGAGAAGATTGAAATTCTTCCTTGCCGCGAATTTATCCTGACGCCCGAAATTCAGGAACGTGCTGGCAAACTCGAGAGCAAATATCCTTCGGCCTCAGAGATTCTTGGAAAAATTGCTCAAGGTATCTCATGCGATGGAATGGAATCCCTGGTTCCAATGCTCATCGATGAACTTGAGACGATTACTTCGCGCATGCCTGCAAAGAGTGAAGTGATTTTTATTGATGACGAACGAATCAAATCGCGCACCGCAGACCTCATTGCTACAAATGATGAGTTCTTTCAGGCCGCTTGGTCGAGCGCATCAATCGGTGCTACTGCGCCTCTCCCAGTTGAAGCAACGACATATCTTGATTGGGATGAACTGCACGCAGTGATTGTGGAAGCGGGCCTTTCCGCCAGATCACTCAATAGCTTTGGTAGCGATCTTGATACAAGTTCCACATTCTTAGATTTCACTGCGATAGAACCTATGCGCGGCGATAGCGACCGGGTCATCGAGTTACTGCGCGCAGGGCTATCAGCGCAGCAGAGCGTGATCTTCTCAGCATCAGGACATGGCATGATCGAACGATTTGCAGGGGTATTCCGCGCTGCAGATTTGCCAGTCAAGGTTATGCAAACACTCAATGAGATTCCGGCTAAAGGTGCGATACATCTCTGCCAATCAACAATCGCTTATGGCTTCTCATCTGAAGACTCTGGAATTCTCTATGTCACAGAGCGCGATCTCTCTGGTAGTAAATCAAGTGGGCGCGATAGCGCAAAGATGCCATCAAAGCGTAAGCAGGCGGTTGATCCACTTGAACTTAAGACGGGAGATTTTATAGTTCACGAACAACATGGAATCGGTCGTTATATTGAAATGACGGCGCGCACTGTCAATACGGTGACACGTGAATATCTTGTAATTGAGTATGCATCGGCAAAGCGTGGACAACCTGGGGACCGCATCTTTGTTCCGACCGATTCGCTTGAACAAGTAAGTAAGTACATCGGTGGTGAATCGCCAACAGTTCACCGAATTGGTAGCGGTGAATGGCAGAAGGCAAAGGGACGTGCACGCAAGGCTGTAAAGGCAATTGCTGGTGAACTCATTAGATTGTATGCAGCGCGTACAAGTGCCCCAGGGTTTGCCTTCTCACCCGATACGCCATGGCAGAGAGAACTAGAAGATGCCTTCTCTTACATTGAAACTCCTGATCAACTCTCCACGATTGAAGATGTGAAACAGGATATGGAACGCCCGTACCCTATGGATCGCATCATCTGCGGAGATGTTGGATATGGAAAGACTGAGATCGCAATTCGCGCCGCCTTCAAGGCCGTGCAAGATGGAAAACAAGTTGCAGTTCTTGTTCCCACAACACTTCTTGTTCAGCAGCACACAAAGACTTTTGCAGAACGTTATGCAGGTTTCCCGATCAAAGTTGCGGGCTTATCGCGCTTTAATAGCGCGAAAGAGACGAAGGCGATCCTTGATGAAACGCTCAACGGTAGCGCTGATGTCATTATCGGAACACACCGTTTGCTCTCGCAGGATGTTGTCTTCAAGGATCTTGGCCTGGTCATTGTTGATGAAGAGCAACGCTTTGGTGTTGAACAGAAAGAATCCCTTAAGAAATTACGCACAACAGTGGATGTTTTAGCGATGTCTGCAACGCCGATTCCGCGCACACTTGAGATGGCCGTGACTGGTATCCGTGAGATGTCAACGATCACTACACCGCCTGAAGAGCGCCATCCAATTTTGACCTATGTGGGTCCAGCAGATGATGCTCAGATACGAGCGGCTATCCACCGCGAACTTTTACGTGATGGTCAGATTTTCTATCTACACAATCGCGTCGAATCCATTGATCGCGCTGCTGCAAAGATTCAAGAACTTGTCCCTGAGGCGCGAATTCGTGTTGCACATGGACAAATGAGTGAAGGCGCACTCGAAGATGTGATTCTTGCATTCTGGAACCGAGAATTTGATGTGCTTGTCTGCACAACAATTGTAGAGAGCGGTCTCGATATCGCCAATGCAAATACTCTGATCGTTGAACGTGCCGACAATTTTGGTCTCTCACAACTTCACCAGTTACGAGGAAGAGTCGGCCGTGGACGCGAACGCGCCTACGCGTACTTCCTTTATCCAGCAGATCAACCACTTTCTGAGGTTGCACTCGATCGCCTCAAGACTATTGCGACAAATACAGATCTGGGTGCAGGTATGCGAGTTGCGCTAAAAGATCTAGAGATTCGCGGCGCAGGAAATCTTTTGGGCGGCGAGCAATCCGGACACATCGCAGATGTGGGATTCGACCTTTACATGCGCATGGTTGGTGAAGCAGTCCATGATTACAAAGCAGGAATCATCGCAACGGATGAGAAAAATCACGAGTGTAAAGTTGAGTTACCAGTTAACGCACATCTTTCGGCTGAATATGTTCCGGGTGAAAGACTTCGACTAGATCTTTATCGTCGCCTTGCCGATGTTGCAACACAATCAGATGTAGATGCCATTGAAGGTGAATTGCACGATCGATTTGGACCATTGCCCGAAGAAGCGCAGGTTTTACTTAAAGTTGCAGCGCTACGAGCTCAAGCAAAGGCGCTCGGCATCACCGAATTAGTCTCAACCGGCAAATATCTACGGGTTACCCCGCTGCCGCTTCCTGAATCTAAACAGTTACGCCTCACCCGCCTATACCCAGGATCTCTGTATAAGAGTGCGACAGATAGCGTGATGGTGACGATTCCTAAACCCAGCGGGTGGAGCCCGTCGAATCTATCTCCTCAGATGGGGGATACTTCTCTCCTGGTCTGGATATCCACGGCCCTAGAAGAGTTAACGACGAAAGAGAGAAAACCGTGAAGAAGATCCTGACTGCTCTGGCACTTGCAACCGCACTCGTCCTCACTGGATGCTCAAATGTTGACTCTGCCCTGACTCTTGGCGATACAAAGATTACGACGACCGAGCTTTTGGCAAATGTAGATACAGTCCTGGCAGAGCGTGCAAAGGTCGACACAACACAGATGCAGTTGGAGACAGGCGAGACTCTCGTGCGCAATCAACTGCAATTCAAACTACTAATCGCAGGCTTTACAGCCGTTGCTGAAGATCTCAAGATTGAAGTCACCAACTCTGAAGTTGCTTCACGCCGTGCTGAGATTGTTGAACAAGTTGGCGGAGAAGAGCTACTTCCACAAGCACTCGTAGCAGCGTCAATTGCGCCACAAGATCTTGAGCCATACCTTCGTGCAATTTTAGTTACTGAAAAAATTGGTCAAGCGCTCGCTCAGACAGGTTTCGCTGAAGAAGAAATTCAACCGCGCATACAAGAACTCTTTGTTGAAAAGGTAACTGAGCTCAAGATTAAGGTGAACCCACGTTACGGTAAATGGGATGCAACAACAGGTCAGATCATCGCAGCAGTTGTTGCCAGCGATGCTGTTACTCCTTCTACTGAATAATTCAGAGCGAAAACTTTCCAGCCATGTCTGAGCTTCTGCGTCTTGCTGAGGTGATGGATCGACTCCGTTCGCCCGGAGGTTGTCCATGGGATGCCGAGCAGACACACGAGTCACTTGTAAAGTATTTGCTTGAAGAGTCTTACGAATTTATTGATGCACTCGGTGATGGCGACCGAATTGGTATGCGCGAAGAGCTCGGAGATGTTTTATTGCAAGTGTATTTTCACTCGCGCATGGCCCAAGATCATCCGACCGATCCATTCTCTATTGAAGATGTCGCAAAGTTAATTGCAGATAAGTTGATCCGCCGACACCCACATGTCTTTGAGGGTCTTGAAGTTGATGATATGGATGAAGTTATCGAAAACTGGGAAGCAATTAAGGCAAAGGAAAAAGGGCGCATATCAAGCCTAGACGGCATCGCAATGGCTCAGCCAGCGCTTGCACTTGTTGAAAAACTGATCTATCGCGCCGAGAAATATAAAGTCGACCTACCGTTGACCGATATCGCAACTGCTACTCAAGCCGTCGAGCAATCCCCAAGTGAAGCCACGATCGGAGAAGCGTTAGCCTCGATAATTGCATGGGCGCATCAACACAATATTGATCCCGAGAGCGCGCTACGTGGGCAGGCGCGTGAAATGATCGAGAAGATTCGCCAATCTGAGGCAGGGTAGTATTAGCCCCAGCACAATCGTTCATCGTTGAGCGCAGATTGTGAATATTTAAGTCACTCTTTTAAGGAGTCCTCTTATGGCAATTATCGAAGCAATTGGCGCTCGTGAAATTCTTGATTCCCGTGGAAATCCAACGGTTGAAGTCGAAGTTCTCCTAGAAGATGGCGCATTCGCTCGCGCCGGCGTCCCAAGTGGTGCATCAACCGGAGCATTTGAAGCATCCGAACTACGTGATGGTGGAAAACGCTACTCAGGTAAAGGTGTTGAAAAGGCAGTCGCTTTTGTTAATAATGAAATTGCATCTGCAATTGTAGGTTTTGATTCACGCGATCAGCGCATGATTGATGCAGAGATGATTGATCTCGACGGCACACCAAATAAATCAAGACTCGGTGCGAACTCAATTCTTGGTGTCTCACTTGCTGTAGCAAAGGCATCAGCAGAATCTGCAGACCTCTCACTCTTTTCATACCTCGGTGGGCCAAATGCACACGTGCTTCCAGTCCCAATGATGAACATCCTCAACGGTGGCGCACATGCAGATACCAACGTTGATATCCAAGAGTTTATGGTCGCCCCAATCGGTGCCGAATCTTTCCGCGAATCACTTCGCTGGGGTGCTGAGATTTACCACTCACTCAAAGCAGTATTAAAAAAGCGTGGACTTGCAACAAGCGTTGGTGACGAAGGTGGCTTCGCTCCAAACCTTGAGAGCAATCGCGCCGCACTCGATCTGATTCTTGAAGCGATTGAAGCAGCGGGACTTAAGCCAGGTAAAGATGTCGCACTCGCAATGGATGTTGCAGCGACAGAGTTCCATGAAGGCGGTAAGTACAAGTTTGAGGGATCACTTCGCACATCGGAAGAAATGATCGCCTACTACGCAGAGCTCGTATCTGCATATCCTTTGGTATCTATTGAAGATCCACTTGATGAAGATGACTGGGCGGGCTGGAGTGCAATGACAGCATCACTCGGCTCAAAGCTTCAGATTGTCGGAGACGATCTCTTCGTCACTAACCCAACACGACTTTCAAAGGGAATCGTTGGAAATACAGCTAACGCTCTTCTCGTAAAGGTAAACCAGATCGGAACACTGACAGAAACACTTGATGCAGTCGAGATGGCACACCGTGCCGGATACCGCAGCATGCTCAGCCACCGTTCAGGTGAGACCGAAGACACCACTATTGCTGATATCGCAGTTGCGACAAACTGCGGACAGATCAAAACTGGTGCGCCTGCACGAAGTGAGCGCGTTGCTAAATACAACCAACTGCTTCGCATCGAAGAAGAGCTTGCAGCAGGCGCTGTCTATGCCGGTCGCGCTGCATTTCCACGGTTTAAGAATTAATCGACGGTAAGGATTACTTCAGGTGCGTCGGCCCAAGCCAAAGCGAGTATTTTCTTCGCGACGCCCTGGTTCAACACGTACCTTCGCACTAGTAACCATCTTCTTTATCTTCGCACTTGTCTTAGCGCCACCGATTCAGCATTACTTTAATCAGCGCGCACAGATCAATGCGTTGCAGGCACAAGTTAATGATGACCGCGCAGCTCTTGAAGCAGCGCGCCTTGAGTTGATGCGCTGGCAAGATCCTGAATACGTCAAAGCACAAGCCCGCGAACGCCTTCACTTTGTGATGCCAGGTGAACGTCAATACATCGTCACCGGAACTCCAGATGGCGAACCAGAAGTGGTTGCAAATAAGGTTGCCGATCAACTCAAAGATGGTTCACCTTGGTACACGCGAATGATCGCCTCGATCACTCAAGTCACTGGCGAGAAGTGATGATTGATCACAACGATAAAAAAGTTACCGCACAAGATCTTGCTTGCATCGAAACCCAACTCGGCCGCACACCACGCGATGTGCACGCTATTGCTTATCGCTGTCCCTGTGGAAACGCTGCAGTTGTTGAAACACCTCCACGCCTTAGCCACGGCGAACCATTTCCAACTTTTTACTATGCCACCTGCCCTCGTTTAACTGCTGCAATCTCAACTCTTGAATCAACAGGGCTGATGGCCACTATGAATGAGCGCCTTGAGACCGATGCCGAACTTGCAGGTGCTTACGCTGCCGCCCACGATGATTACCTTGCAGCACGTGCGGCGCTGAAGATGGATGTTCCCGAAGTCGAAGAAATATCTGCAGGGGGAATGCCCAATCGCGTGAAGTGTTTACATTCACTCGTCGCACATTCACTCTCTGCCGGGCCTGGTGTAAATCCACTCGGTGATGAAGCACTCGCACAATTACCGCAATGGTGGAAAACCGAACCATGCGAGTAGCAGCCATCGATTGTGGTACAAACTCGATTCGTTTACTGATTGCAGATATCGAAGGTGACTCATTCCGCGAAGTAACGCGCCTCATGGAAGTTGTTCGACTTGGCCAAGGCGTTGATAAGACAGGGCAATTCCACCCTGCTGCAATCACTCGCACACTCGCAGCCGTTGATCTCTATGCCGCGGAGATTGCAAAACGCGGCGTTGAAAAGATTCGCTTCTGCGCTACGAGCGCCACGCGCGATGCCACCAACCGCGATCTCTTTATTGAAGGTGTCTTTGAGCGTTTAGGTGTTCGCCCCGAAGTAATCTCTGGCGAAGAAGAAGCATCTCTCTCATTTCTCGGTGCAACCCGCGATCTCCCACCATCTGATGGACCCTTCCTCGTCATTGATATCGGTGGCGGATCGACAGAATTTGTCTTCGGCAGAGATAAAGTCGAATTTGCAAAGAGCGTCAACATCGGTTGTGTTCGCATGTCCGAGCGCCACTTCACCCACGATCTTCCCGACAGTGGCCAGGTCGCATCTGCTACCGAAGATATCGATGAAGCAATCGCACAAGCTGCAAAGATTGTTCCAATCACTCAAGCAAAGACCCTGATCGCAGTTGCTGGTACCGCAACCACTGTTGCTGCAGCAGCACTCGATCTAGCGACCTACGATCGTTACGCAATTCATCTTTCGCGTATCCCTGCCGAGAAAGTGCACAGCACCTCAAAGATGTTCTTGCGCAATACTCAAGAAGAACGCGCCGCGCTTGGTTATATGCACCCAGGTCGCGTTGATGTCATCTCAGCCGGATCGCTTGTTCTCTCTCGCATCATGCACGCAACCGGTGCCACAGAATTCGTTGCATCAGAGTCTGACATTCTCGATGGAATGGCTTGGTCACTTGCCACATAGCTTGCCCAAGAGTCTTCCGCTTCTCAATAAAGAGATCATCTCCTGCACCGCCTGTCCACGTCTTGTGCAATGGCGAGAAGAAGTTGCCATAACAAAACGTAAAGCATATGAAGACGAAAAGTACTGGGGTAAACCAGTTCCTTCATTCGGTAGCGATAAACCAAAGTTAATGATCATCGGCCTGGCACCCGGTGCCCACGGTGCCAACCGCACCGGGCGCATCTTTACTGGCGATAGCTCGGGGGATTGGCTCTACGGCTCACTACACCGCGCAGGTCTTGCCACAATTCCAACAAGTACTTCAATCAAAGACGGTCAGGAACTCATCGATACACGGATTGCCTGCGCCGTGCGTTGCGCACCACCCGATAACAAACCAAGTATCGACGAGCGTGATACCTGTGCACCGTTTCTCACACATGAAATCAAACTAGCAAGCAGCACTACTCGTGCCTATGTCGCACTCGGATCCTTTGCGTGGAGTTCACTCATTAAATCACTCCGCGAACTTGGCCAGACAATCCCAACGACAAAGTTTGCACACGGAGTCAAAATCACATTTGTTGATGGAGAAAGAAAAATCACCCTCATTGGCTCGTATCATCCAAGCCAGCAAAATACATTTACCGGCAAACTCACCAAACCAATGCTGGATAAGGTCTTTAAACAGGCTGCAAAAGCTGCAGACATTAATTAGGTCCAACGCTCATTATGACCATGAGGTCCCTTGATTTTGATCCCTTCTCGGCAATAATTCAGCTAAGGATCTAAGTGCAGTAAGCGAAAGGGAGCTCCATGGAAGACTCATTTAGCAATCAGATAAATAATGCTCATGACAGCGAATCAACCCCCTATGTCGCGCCGACTGACCCAAGGGCATCGCTAGCACGAAAACTGGCTCTGATCTTTGTATCTGTCTCGCTTGTTTTATCGGGCGTCACATCCGTATCCCTTCTCAACAGCGAAGACGGCAATTACGCAGTCTCATCTGATTTTGAAACCGACACATTCGATGGCACGACAGAAGATGAAGATTTGTGGGATGTTTCTTGGGCACCAGCCGGATTTACTTCCTGGATAGATGATTCATCATTAGCATACAGATATAGCGAAATCAGTGAATATGAATGCACCGACTATAACTGCGTAGAAATCTCATTTGTTTCTCAATATGACTGCCCTTCAAATTTCTACGTTGCGGCAAACTACTTGGATGGTCCTGATGGAACTGTAATTGGATACGATAACGCGAGCCTCCCATCAATCAGGGGTGGCCAGGTAGCTAGATTTATCTTTGAAGATACAAGTAATACATCCTTAAATTGGGAAATCGCTGAAATTAGTTGCTACTAAGGAGATGACGATGAACTCAGAACTTACTCTCGCAACACCTCGGCATCGTCTTGCCGCAATTGCAGTTGATGCAGGTTTATATATTGTAACCCTTGGTATTGGCTGGTTAATTTGGAATCTCATAACATGGAGCAAAGGCCAGACTCCTGGAAAACAGCTGCTGAAGATTCGCGTTTACGGAGAAGTAAAGAACCGTCCCGCAAACTGGGGTCACATGTTAGTTCGCCAATTGCTCTTACCTGGAATGCTCACTTTTTTCTTCTACATTCCATATTTGATTTACACAATTGGAGATGGAAGCTACACATTTGATGCTATCTCCGGAGTGGGTATGTTCCTATTGGTTGCATCTTACGTTGCACTATCGATCATTGATGTTGTTTGGATTTTCGGACCACAACGCAGACGAGTTCTTGACTATCTAGCTAAGACATACGTTGTAAACGAAGCAGCCTAATTCCACGTGTAGACTCAGTCGCTGTGGCCCTCGTAGCCCAACGGCAGAGGCAGAGGACTTAAAATCCTCCAAGTGTGGGTTCGACCCCCACCGAGGGCACCACTTCTTGCGTAAATGATTACATTTACTTCACTGCAAAGCAAGTATCCATTTAACAATGCATACATAAATGCATACACAATTAATACATATCCTGCGGAGGATTTGAAGCAGATGTGTAGGTACTCAGTTCCTTCCGTGCCTCCACATCTAGGCTCGAGCAAAGCTCGCGCTCCTCTGCCTCTGCCATTGGGCTGAAACAGACCCCCCTAGCTAATTTTCTGACTGGTTAAATCTTTACACCTATCACAGATAGTCTCCACTAAAAGCGTAGACTTGATTATATGAAACTCACCAAACGCCTTTTTGTTGCACTCCTTCTAACTTCACTAACCTTAATTCTTGGCTCTATTGTTATTCCAAGTAGTGCTTCCGCAGGGGAAATAAAGGCCACTGATATAACAATTAGTTGGGACGACAATTCACTTTACGAACCTCCAACTGCCGCTTCTGGTGACTGTACAAGTTACGCCTTTAATTACACAATGACAAATAGGGTCTTACTTGCATACATTTATATCAAGAACCAGTACGGTGACAAACTAGGAAGCTCGATAGTAAGTTCAGTAACGAGTGCGTCTTCGGGCAAAGTGTCGGTTCAGCTTTGTCCAAGCAAAGATCTTACTGGAAGCAAAGTTGAGCTGGAGGTGCTAGGTAGAAGCGGTGCTCCGAATGAGCTCATTTCCAGACCTATTGCATTTATACCAAGAACCTCTCCCACTGTTGCACCTACTCCGGCCGCCTCTGTCGTAGCGAAACCAACGCCAGCACCAACAGTAACTATCACAGCCACTCCAGCACCTGCGGCAACTGTTTATGTGACGAATCCTGCAGATCAAAACCTTTCTGCCCTAGTCGCCAGTCAAAAGAGTCAGATCGCGTTACTGAGTGCCAAACTTAAGAAGATATGTTCAGCTAAACCTAAGCCGAGAGGTTGCTAATGACAGTAGTCGGCATAGTCGGTGGATTTCTGATTTTGGGTTTCAGCTAACTCCAACAGCGATAATCCCTAAGTGCCCAATGAGTTAGATGAACGAGCTTTCGCTCCTCTGCCACAGCCATTGGGTTCAACTTGGAAACTCATCACTTCGGGTTCGAGCACGGCTCCGGTGGAAGTATCTTGCTCTCATTGGGGGCTGATGGAACTTTAAGAATTTAATCTCTAGTTTAAAATCCTCGAAGTGCGGATTCGACCCCCACCGAGGGCACAAGGGGCGAGTCGGCGAGATGTACTACCCTTGCTCAGGTAAATCAATAGCAAAAGGCAAAGAAATGAACTTTAGAAAATCAATGTTATTAATATTGATTTTACTTATGCCGTTTTTTTCTACCAGTCAGGCTTCTGCTTCCACTTGTGCCACCGGTGGGGTCTGTTCTATCGGCGATACGGGTCCTGGTGGTGGTGTTGTATTCTTCGTGAAGAGCTCATATGCAGATACTTCAATTTCAACGCAAAATGGAACAAGGACGACAAGTCTTACTTCAAGCGAACTTGCCGCCCTCCCATTTGAATATTTAGAAGCTGCACCAATTGGTTGGGATGCTTCGTCGGCGACTGATCCAGAGTGGAAATACAACAGCACAAATTCAAGTGCTGGCTATTCGACAATCACGGATGTTAAAATTGGTACTGGGCGCAACAACACCGAATTAATGCGCACATTGAACCCGACGGATAGTGCGGCAAATAATATTGCGTATAAGTTGGCCGAAACATCAATCGGGGGGCTTAATGATTGGTGGCTTCCCTCAAATCAGGAGTTGATCTTGATGTTCACAAATTTGTACAAAGCGTCACCAAGATTAGGCGAATGGCGCAATCAAAGTAACCTTGCCTATAGAACATCTACGGCAGCAATGTTCTTTGTTTTCCAGTGGTCTGCTCCATATGAAGGTAACAACTTTAAATTCGATTCTAGCGCTTGGCCATATCCGGTAAAACCGATAAGAGGTTTCAGTGCTACAAATTCAAACTCGAGTTCTGACTCTACGGCTCAAGCTGCTAACGCTGCTAAACGTGAAGCTGAGAAAAGAGCTGCTCGCGCTGAGATCTTAAGTAAGTTTAAGAACTCAGAGAAGGTAACAATCGAAACGTTCAATCAGGCAGAGATCGCCGGTATTACAAAGGAGAATATTGGAGCAGCGAGTGCTGAGATTCTTGCCCTTCCCGAAGGATCTCGAGCAGACATCACCCAAGTTCTAAAAGTGGCACGCAAGTACGAAGTTCTTGGCATCATCGACTCTGAGCGAGTGAAAACTATCTACTCCAATAGTTTGATTGAGATTGGACTAATACCAGAAGAGAGCAAGCACAAGGCCACTCTCACTCGAGTGGTAAAAGAGCTCTCGCAAGACGAGCGTTCCTCATATGCGGGTATCAAGAAGGCGATAGAGACAGAGATGGTGGAGATCCAAGATAGAAAAGATAGATTGGCCAATATTCTTGCCCTCATCGCTTCACGACGCAATGGCTAAGGTCTAAGCCTTAGCCCTCCAAGAGTGGGTTTATCTTCATTGGTACCTTTATAACCCTATAGGATTTCTGTAGGATTCCAGCATGAGACGAATCTATAAAAGCGACGACACTCTTCTAGTTGAACTTAATGGAGAGTACTTCTCAATAAAACATTCACTCACTGATTTGCTCTCGATGGATATAAAAGAAGCACGCTCAATTATTGAAGCGGCAAACACTCCCGTGAAAGCCCCGACACATGTGGTGGCACCAATAGATTCTCATCACGAGGTATGGGCGTGTGGAGTTACCTACTTGCGTAGCAAAGTGGGGCGCATGGAGGAGTCTGACGTTCCTGATCTCTATAGCCGTGTCTATGATGCTGATAGACCGGAGATTTTTTATAAAGCAGTGGGATGGAGAGTGATTCCTAACGGTGAACCTGTTGGAATCCGTCGTGACTCTGGTTGGGATGTACCAGAGGCTGAAGTTGTTTTAGTTGTTAACTCACATAAAGAGATCTTTGGATACACCATTGGAAACGATATGAGTTCGCGGTCTATTGAAGGAGAAAATACTCTCTATCTTCCGCAAGCTAAGTCATATGAGAAGGCCTGCACGATTGGTAGTTTTATTGTTCCATCATGGGAGATTGCCGAAGCAGTATTTCCTTACACGCTTAGCGTTGAACGAAAAGGAACTGAAGTCTTTACAGGTTCATCATCTAGTGCACAAATGAAGCGGGGATTTGAAGAGCTTGTTGATTGGCTCTTTCGTACACTTTCAATGCCAACGGGGGCGATGCTCTTTACTGGAACGGGAATTGTTCCTGATGCAGAGTTCACCCTCCACGAGGGTGATGTTGTAAAGATTAATGGCGGAGTTCTAGGTGAACTCAATAATCCAGTGGTGTTGGTCTCCTAAAGAGATGAGAGATTAATATGACACTGGATAGACAAGTCAGAGATGCACATGCTGCCTGGTTGCAGATTCGCAATTGGGAGAGTGCAAAGATTGTGGCTCTCCTTGAATCCATAGCAGATGCCCTTGATAGCGCTAAGGGAGATTTAGTTCCGGTAGCGATGGAAGAGACAAATCTTCCTGAGGTGCGCCTGACTGGTGAAGTGGGGCGAACAACTGGTCAATTACGCCTCATGGCTCGCGCGGTTGAAGATCGAACATATTTAGATATAACAATTGATCACGCGGATGCATCACTTACTCCTCCTCGTCCAGATCTGCGTTTGAAAACTACGTCACTGGGTGTTGTTGGTGTATTTGGTGCCAGCAACTTTCCATTTGCATTCGGAGTAGCAGGAGGCGATACCGCAGCAGCACTTGCTGCAGGGTGTGCGGTCGTCATCAAGGTTAATCCTGGACATCCACGTGTTTCTCGAATGGTGGGCGAGATTATGGTTGCCGCAGCCCTCAAGGCAGGTGCACCTGCCGGATTGATCTCTCTTGTAGAAGATTTTGATTCTGGCTTAGCTCTAGTTGAGCATCCACTTACTGCTGCAATTGCATTTACGGGATCCACTCATGGCGGACGTGCGCTCTTTGATGTAGCCAATCGCCGCGAGAATCCAATTCCATTCTATGGAGAGTTAGGTGGCCTTAACCCTGTCTTCGTAACTCGTTCAGCAGCGACAGAAAAAGCGAAAGAGACTGCTGAAGGATTTCTGGGTTCGATCACGATGGGTGCCGGGCAGTTCTGCACAAAGCCCGGTTTCTTAATTGTTGATGGTGCGAGTGCAATTAGCGCAGAGCTTTCAGCACTTGTTTCGGCTGCTCCTGCACAGAAGCTTCTCAATTCAAATATTGTGAAATTGCACGATAAGAACCGCGATGAAATTGCGCAAGTGCCTGGGATGAAGGTGGTCGCCCAAAATAGTGATGGTGGAGATACGAATGTAACGGTCTACACAATTTCTGGAAAAGATTTCCTCGCGGCTGGAGAAAGCGCTCGCCGCGAAGTATTTGGACCAACTGCAGTGATTGTTGATTGCTTAGATTCTGATGAATTGCTCAGGGTTGCAGAATCTTTCTCGGGAACCTTAACGAGTGGAATTCATGCGATTGAGAACGATCCGATGGATCTATCTGCGCTTATTTCACTTTTGGAACGTATCAGTGGCCGTATCGTATGGAATCAATGGCCAACTGGATTGGCAGTCACGTGGGCGATGCACCATGGCGGGCCATATCCTGCTTCTACCAATCCTTTGTTCACCTCTGTTGGGGCCAAGGCGATTCTCCGTTTTCGTAGGCCAATTACCTATCAAAATTTTCCTCAGAAATATCTCTCGCCTGTGCTTCAAGACGGATCCGCCGAACTCACAAGTGCACGGATCAACGGTAAATAAGGAGAAGTACTCCCGGTCGTTAACGGAGAATGTAAGGAGCAAAAGTGAGATCAAATCACAAGAAGTCTCTTATCGTAATTCTTGTATTGGCGGTCTTATCAATATTGATACTTTCGCGTTGCACGCCTACTCAGAGCGAAACTCTATCGATTGAGTCTGCTGTGTCATCGCCCACCTCTACGCCTGCCTCATCGCCAACGGTGATGCCAACCAAGCCAACAACGGAAGTATCGTCGCCGTCTGCGATTGCGGAAGAGACGCCTCGTGTAGATTCAAACACACCCTCACCAACAACTAAACCAAGTGTGAAGCCTTCTGCGATAGTCACGAAGACAGCATCCCCGACACCCAAAAAGTCAGTTAAGCCAACGAGTAGTCCGAGTGAAGAAGTTACCGAGCCAGATACAACGGTTAGAAATGATGCAAATGGAGATGGTCTGCCAGATTACATTAAACCAACAGTGACCTTTACCAATATTACTTGTCAGGAATTGGAAGATAGATTCGTATATAAGTACGATATCAATTTCGTAGGTGGCGACAACTACGAACTGCCGGCCAATGTGCGTGGTGGATTTCGAATGGTATTAAGAGAAGGCAAGTTCTGGTTTTCCATTTCAGAGGCAGAGCTTAGACATCCGCGATACGTTGGGCCTATTCTTTATAAGATTAATTCTGTAGAAGACCGCAGCTGGACATATTTTGAATCGAAGCATTTAATGAAAAGGCTCTGGAATTTCCGCGATAGAGGGATTCAAGGTCCGCTCACTCTTTCTCCCCTCGACTATAGTTCCAGAGATTCTTTCCCGCAACCGGATATTGAAATCTCCTTATGCAAGAAATAGCAAACTCTGACGAATCTGTTATTCAAACTCTATGTAACGCCGCGGGTTGGTCGGAGCTTGAAAAATCTGAAGTCTAAAGCGGGAGAAGTGCTGAGGCCAGGAAAAATCAGCATAGAATATTAGGCACTATGAATACTAAAGTGATCCGTGCGTTGGAGAATGCGTGGGGCAAGTTTAGTAATCTACATATAGCCGTTCGTCTACCAATGTATGTGTTTCTCTGGCCGGTATTACTCGGCCTCTACGTATTTAGTCGCGGTAGAAATAACAAGGTTAATAGCGGTGTGCTCCTCGTACTTGTTATCTTCCTCCAGGTGCCTTGGCTATCTTCTATTGCTGAGTTCGCTAATTTTGATAGGTCAAGTATCTCTAGTGGAATTAAAGAGCTCACTCCGAATATCTCGGGTAACAATGAGCCAGCTACTCCGACTCCCAGTGTTTCACCCATCGTAAGTGTTAGCTATGGCGCCGTCACGACGGAGTGCACGGACTATTACATGGGAGGTACTCTGGAGGTGAGAAATTCTGGAAATACACCGATCTCTGGGAGAGCCGAAATTCCCGTCACTACATATGAAAAATTCATGATTCCGCTTTCGGGTGTTTTCTTAGATCTTCCTCCAGATAGTTTCACAGTGATTTCTTTACAAGGTGGAGAAGGCTGCAAGAAGGGCCAGGTTGTCGGTGAACCATCGACAGTATTTACGATACCTAGCGACGAGAATTTAGAAACCCTCAATCAATTAAATGCATTTGAGTGGAGTGCAGTGAAGGCAACGTGTGATGGGCCCTCGGAACGTGTCAGCCTGAAGGCGACAGCCCGCAATGTCTCTGAATTCACTCTCACTGCTGGGATTGAAGCTTTTGTAGCAAATGGGCCACTCTCTCAAGGACAAATTGAAGCTGGACTTAAGGGGACTTCATTCCTTGGAACGATTTACAGACTTGGCCCAGGAGAAACTCGCGAAATCAGCTTTGGGTATGGAGATAGTTGTATCAAGGGAAAGAAAGGCTTTGATGGCCCTTACACAACACAATTTGAAACGCGTTTTACCTACTAAATTTATCGCTCAAAACAGATTCCGTCGCCATCTCCATCACGACAGTTGACAGGTTTATTGCGCTCGATCCACCACAACCGAGTTTCCTCTTCCTCATCTCGAGAAAAAGACAATCCTTTATAAAAGGCGTCAATTTCATAATCGAGAGCTAGGGTCGAGCAAATTGGTATCGCACCAGCCTGATTAGTGCGAGCTTTATTTCCAGCCTCCAAAATGTAAGGAAGGTACTCTTCCTGTTTCTGCGATAAGTAGTCAGCATTGAAGTTTCCGTAGGTCGAAGCGAAAGTGTAAGCGTCGAACTCAATTCCCATTCCATGAGGAACCCAATAGCCTGTTAGCACTAAACGTTCGTTCACTGAATCAGCAGGGGGAGCGACTTCAGGGTTGTCCTTATCTTTGAGAATATGTATAAATCCTTTATTTTGATCACCGACCCACTCGCCATTTTCAAAGTTGCTTAATACAACTAAGACTCTTTGGCCGATGGGAAGAGTATTCTCAAGTGCATCTCGCGCTGATGCAAAAGCTTTATCTTGAACGAGCTCTCGCTCCATACATCCAGCTGAATATGGCCAGATGAGATCTAAATCCACTCTCTTGTTATCGACGTAGACAGTGTTCTCGTTATCTCCGCCATACCCTTGAGTTTCCACTCCATATCCAGTGACGGTTCCAATGAATTGATCTACCGCTGAGTTAGTGACCGTGTTGGCTGCGGTCGGTGCGCTTTCTGTTTCAGAAGTCACGGTGCAAGCCGAGAGAGCGAACACACTGAAGGCAAGTACTCCAATGATGAAGAGCACTCGGGTCTCTCTTTTCCCCTTTTTCGGCATGAATAGAGGTTACCTGAACCATCCACCACTTATTCAGCAGGAGACTAAAAGTCTAAACAAAGCCTCGAGGCGAAGCCCGTACCATTGGGAATGAAAAAAGTGTTCGGATGGTTTTAAATAGTGCTACCTGGCAACAGGGGTAAAAATAGGAATAACTAGTGGCGTCACGAAAGGTGCTTCAAGTGAAGAGTTCAAACCCAGTCTTATCTCGATCATTTTCGGGTAAGGGTTTTGCCCGTATGAATCCAAATGGTTTGCAAACACAGGACCTAGAGGAAACATATTCAGCCCCATCTGCAACATCGCTGCAGACAGGCCGCATGACAATGGAAGATGTAGTTGTTAAAACTGCGTCTCTCTTTGCAGTCCTGCTTGTTGTGGGTGCATATGCATGGAATGCCAACCTTGGCGGTACCGCGCTTTTGATCGGCCTCATCGGTGGTTTCGCCCTCAGCATGGTCAACACATTTAGTAAGAAGGTTCGCCCAGGACTAGTCGTTGCCTACGCTGCCTTCCAAGGTTTATTCCTTGGAACAATTACAAGTTTCTTTGAGACTGCATACCCTGGCATTGCAAGCCAAGCAGTTCTTGCAACACTCTGTGCATTCGGTGGAATGCTCTTTGCATACCGCAGTGGACGTATTCGTGTAACCCCTAAGTTCCAGCGCGTAATGTTTGGTGCGCTTATTGGGTACTTGGGTCTTGCACTCGTCAGTATTGTTGCAAGCTTTATGGGTACACCAGGCGGTCTTTATAACGTTAGTGGACTCGGGCTAATCCTTGCAGCCGGTGGAGTTGTTCTTGCTTCACTCTTCATCGTGATGGATCTTGATCAAATTGATCGTGCGATTAAGGACGGAGTGCCACAGATAGAATCATGGCGCGCAGCATTCGGATTGATGGTTACTTTGGTCTGGCTCTACCTTGAAATGCTTCGCTTGATCGCAATTCTTCGTGGAAACGATTAATGTAAAGGATCAACAGTAGTTATTGATGCCCGAGACTTTCGAGTCTCGGGCATCTTTATTGAGAGCACTATTGCAATACAGAAGACAAGTCCGCTGACTGCGAAGGCATCGCGATAACCGTAATGATCGGCGATAAAACCAACAACCACAGGACCAACGATCATTCCAGCATCCCCTGCCATTTGAAAGAGCGCAATTACTTGACCGCCCTTTCCTTCAATGAGGTCGCCAACAATAGTTGCGGGCGCGCTGGCAAGAAATGCGTTTCCAAGACCCATGATGGCCATAGAGATAAAGAACATCAGCGGGTTAAGGGTAAGAGTCATAATCACAATACCAACAAGTGCGATTGTGGTTCCGACGATCAAAATAAATCGGCGACCGCGTTCATCAGATAAACGTCCTGCACGCAAAATCAGCGTCCCCTGGATAACAGCCGAGATAGTAAAGCCCCATCCCACAACGGCAGCTGTTGATTTAAGTTGTTCAGTAATAAATAAAGGCAAGATTGATGTTCGAACACCGAAGAGAACCCAACTAGCAACGAAGGTAATTACGAGCGCATATCGGTAACCCTTAAGGGATAGTGCTTCACGTAAAGACATCACAGCCTTTTTTCCATCACTCTTCTTTGGTGCTTGCAGATGCTCGCTGGTGAAGAAGATGAAGGCAACGGTGCCAGAGATTGCGAGTGCAATTGCGTAGACGAAAAATGGTGCGCGAAGTGAAACTGCGGCAAGTGCCCCACCAATTGCCGGTCCTGCGATTGCGCCGAGAAGAAAAGATCCGTTATAGACAGATTGAGCGTGACCGCGTTGGGCATCGGTAACTGAGCGCAGAATGACTGAGCTTGCAGCGACAGAGAACATGGATGAACCAAGGCCACCTGCTGCGCGGAAGAAGAGAAGCTGGTTGTAGCTCTGTGCCACTCCACACAGTCCTACTGAGATTGCAACAAGTGCGACACCAACTGCAAAGACTGTGCGCTCACCAAATTTATCGACGAGTTTTCCAGAGAAAAGCCCAGATGCGAAACGAGTGAATGCAAAGAGGGAGATGATCAACCCGACTGCAGCGTTACTGACTTCAAAAGATCGTGCGAAGAGCGGGATAGCGGGAACGATGATTCCAAAGCCGACCGCAACAAAAAAAGATGCAATGACAAGGACACTTACTTCACGGGGAAGATCGCGTAGTGGTGATTGAAATTTCATAGGCAGGATCGGGGCTAACCGAGTGTTTCTCCAGCTGACTCCTGGCGCGCTGCTGCGTAATCTTCATTGGTACGCAGTGGGGCTTCACGCAAGAAGAGTGCGATGAAAAATCCGATTGCTGTCAGCGGCGCTGCTGCAAGGAAGACAACATGGAAAGAATCTACGAAAGCGTTGAGCGCAGTGGTCTGTGCATCCGGTGGCAGCTGAGCGATTACGCCGGTGTTCTGCTTGATCATCTCAATATCGCTCTCAGTAAATGAGAGTGCGGCGGTCGGATTACTCGCTGCTAGTTCTTCCCGTCCGACTATCAAGTAATGACCGAGACGGTTAGAGAGGATCGCTCCAAAGAGAGCCGTTCCAAAGACAGATCCCAATGAACGAAAGAAGGTATTTGAACTTGTAGCAATACCCATATCTTTGAAATCAACTGCGTTTTGAAGTGCAATCACAATAGTCTGCATAGAAAGGCCAAGACCAGCGCCCACCATCAGTGCATAGATTGCAATCTCCCAGAACGGTGTATCAATCTCTAAGCGATACATCGCCAAGATTCCGATTGTCATCAACGCTGTTCCCATTATTGGAAAACGCTTGTAATTGCCATGCTTTGAGATCAACTTACCGCTGATAATTGAAGTGGAGACGATTCCCAGCATGAGTGGAATGAGTTTGAGGCCTGCAGATGTTGCGCTATCGCCTTTTACTACCTGGAGATAGAGAGGCAACATAACAATTGCGCCAAACATTCCAGCACCGATGATTGCACCGAGTATTGAGGTGAGAGTGAACGTGTGGTTCTTAAAGAGATCAAGAGGAATGATCGGCTCTTTAGCGCGACCCTCCCACCATATAAAGAGAACCGTCAACATCAGACCAATAGCGAGATAAGAGAGAGTGCGTGAATCAGTCCAGCCATCTTGTGGACCATAGACGCTGAGTGAGAGCAAGACGAGAGTTACCGAAGTAACAAGGAGCGCCGCACCGAGATAATCGATGGAGTGCTCACGCTTCTGTTTTGCTAAATGCAGTGTGGCACTTGTAAGTACTAGCGCAAGGATTCCAAATGGAATATTGATGTAGAAAATCCAGCGCCAGCCAGTGATTCCAAGAATTGTTTCGCGATCTGAGAAGAAGCCACCAAGAAGTGGTCCGGCAACTGAAGAAAGTCCCCAGACGGCACCGAAGTAACCGACATAGCGGCCACGTTCACGTGGAGGAACGATGTCACCGATGATCACAAATGTGAGTGCCATCAAGCCACCAGCCCCAAGACCTTGAAGCGCGCGAGTAGCAATGAGCTGATTCATATCTTGTGCGGCACCGGCTAATAGTGAACCTAATAGGAAGGTAACGATTGCAAATTGAAAGACTGGGCGACGTCCGTAGATATCAGAAATTTTTCCATAAAGCGGAGTTGATGCTGTCGATGTCAGTAAGTATGCGGTGACAACCCAGGTGTAGTGATTAAGTCCATTGAAATCTTCAGTAATACTTTTAAGAGCGGTGGAAACAATTGTCTGATCGAGGGCCGCTAGTAAAAGGCCGGTCATGAGGCCTCCGAGGATGACCATGATCTCTTTATGTGTGTGTGCTTTAGCTGGCGCGTTCATCGACATGGTTGACCCCATTTAAGTTGTACTGCTATGAAATTGAGTGAATATTTGGAATTTCTTCTGCAAGGTAATAAGTTTACCGCGTGAAATCAATCATCGCTGAAGACCTCGTAAAAACCTATGACAAGGGCGCTGTTCGCGCACTTGATCACCTCTCATTAGATGTTGAAGAAGGCACCGTTTTGGGCGTATTAGGCCCAAATGGTGCTGGAAAGACAACAACGGTTCGCATTCTTGCAACACTCCTCAACCCTGATTCAGGACGAGCAATTGTTGGTGGAATTGATGTAATTAAGCATCCAGAGAAGGTACGAGAAGTAATCGGTCTATCAGGTCAGTACGCAGCAGTTGATGAGATTCTTACCGGCTGGGATAACTTGGTGATGTTTGGACAGCTCTATCACCTAGGAAAGAAGCAGGCGGTTGCTCGCGCAGAGGAATTACTTGAAAAGTTTTCACTTACTGAAAGCGCGCGCAGACCAATTAAGACGTATTCAGGTGGAATGCGTCGCCGTCTTGATCTTGCAGCGTCCCTGATTGTTAAACCAAAGGTGCTCTTTCTTGATGAACCGACAACAGGGCTTGATCCACGTGGTCGCCAAGAGATGTGGGGAGTAATCCAGGAACTTGTTAAAGGTGGAGTGACGCTCTTGCTCACAACACAGTATTTGGAGGAGGCAGATCAATTGGCTGATGAAATTGCAGTCATTGATCACGGCAAGGTTATTGCTCGTGGAACATCTGATGCTCTCAAGAAGCAGGTAGGTGGAGAGCGTCTTCAGATTGTTGTTGAACAGAGCCACATCGCACAGACGTTAGAGATTGTCTCTCGCGTCAGCAAGAACCCTGCATCACTTGATGAAGGAATGCGCCTTATCTCAGCACCAGTTTCAACTGGCTCAGCGGCCTTGATTGAGGCGCTGCGCGAACTTGATGGTGCTGGCATTCATCCACTTGATGTATCCCTTAAGCGCCCATCACTTGATGATGTCTTTATGTCGCTGACAGGTCATGTCGCAGAAGAGGTAAAGGAAGAGGCAAAGAAATGAGAAACCTCCAAGATATTTTCATTATTACTCGCCGTCAGATCCTGCTCTTGATTCGTGTACCTGAGGTACTGATCTTTTCAACGATTCAGCCGGTGATGTTTGTTCTTCTCTTTAGATTTGTCTTCGGCGGATCTATTGATACAGGTCAACCAGGCGGATACGTTCAACTTTTGATGCCCGGTATCTTCGTTCAAACCGTTGCTTTTACTCTTGCAGGTACAGCATCAGGTCTTGCTGAAGATATGAAGAAGGGTTTGATCGATCGCTTTAGATCGCTTCCGATCTCACGAAGTGCGTTGGTCATCGGGCGCACACTCGGAGATTCACTCCTTAACATCGTTGTGCTTACAGTCATGGGAATCACCGGTTATATCGTCGGCTGGCGTCCAACTGGCGGAGTCGGGAACATGCTCCTTGGCTTCCTATTCCTTCTGCTCTTTGGCTATGCCCTCTCTTGGGTAGGTGTTCTTGTTGGTCTGTCGGCAAAAGATGCTCGCGTTGTTCAGAACGTTTCATTTATTGTCACATTCCCACTGACATTCCTATCCAATGCATTCGCACCAACGACGGGAATGCCACGCGCGCTGCAGTACTTTGCGGAGTGGAATCCAGTCTCAACAATGGTGGCAGGATGTCGCTCACTCTTCGGACTTGAGACTGAATTTGGGGCAACTGCCGGATCGTTCCCAAGTGAGTATCCGCTGATTACTTCGCTGGCTTACATGGTTATTTTGATGGCAATATTTATTCCGCTGAGTGCACGAAAGTATGCCCGAGCTGCTAATTAGCCAGACTAGAAGCTAAATGAACCGAGCCTCAATGATCTCAACTGAGATCGCCTTGCCGTTAGGTGCTGTGTAAGAAACGGTGTCACCGATCTTGGCACCCATCACGGCGCTGCCTAGTGGTGACTTCTCGCTATAAACATCAAATTCATCAGATGTGATTTCGCGAGAGCCCAACAAAAACTTCATCTCGTCCCCTGCAATTTTTGCAGTGACAACCATTCCTGCGCCAACAACTCCATCTGCGCTTGCAGGTGGAGTTCCGATATGAGCATTTTCAAGAATCTGCTTCAGTTGGCGAATGCGCGCCTCCATCTTGCCCTGTTCATCACGAGCAGCGTGATAGCCACCATTCTCTTTCAAATCACCTTCGGCGCGCGCTGCCTCAATCTTTGCAGTCACATCACGACGACCAGTTGTCTCCAGAGTCTCTAACTCTGATCGCAGACGGTCAGCCGCCTCTTGGGTCAACCAGGTTTGTGGAGTGCTCATAGGCGTAAAGGTTAGCGGTGATGGCCGAGTTAGGAAATCCTGCAGGAGACGATACGCGCACTTACAGGGGGTAATCGGGCAGGGATCGCAACGATCCGTTCAACTGTGGACTCACCGCCCTCGATTCGATCATCAATTTGTCCAACGATGTTTTTATCAAAATCGAGAGTAACTAAAGTACATAGAACAACGGCATCAGGATCTCTACGTTCTATCGCGTATCGCATTGTGATTTCACGCTCACCAGTGATAGAGAAAGAGTAGAGCTTTGAACTTAGCTCTGGCTGCGAGTGATCGAGTGCGGCCCAAATTGTCCAGGGGATTCCGATAATGGCAAAGATTGCAGCCGGCAGGATCCAGGATCTCCGTCGTGTAATTCCGTAGCGATCGTTGTAGTCAAAGGTCTCATCACCTACAGGGTTCTCATTGGGTGATGACATGGGAGAATTCTCTCATGGAAAATGAAGATTTTATGGGGTCAGCGGGTTCGCTTACCGTTCTGATTCTCTGTATCACCGTGGCCTTATTGCTTCGCAGTTTCTATAAGCGTTTCAACAAAATGAAAGATCGCGAAAATAACGGTGACATTTAAACTTTTTGGTAAGACTGTTGTGGTTCTCACATTGGTCGCCATCTTTATCTTCTTAGGGTTATGGCAACTCGATGCCGCCAATAAATTGCAGGCAGCAAAGAAAGTTGCACCAGATACGACCATCTATCAGTTAGCAGATTTAGCATCGCCTGCAATGGCCCTTGATTCACGTTCTGTTGGAAAAAAAGTTTCTTTGCGCGGTAATTACATCATGACCTTTCGTGCTCCAAATCAGATTGATCAGCAAGGTGTAACCAGCGAATGGGAAGTGGCATTGATGCAGGTCGATCAATCGAGCGCAGTTCTAGTCCTTCGCGGCTACTGGAAAGATCGTTTAATTGAGCCCAGCGTTGCAATGGCAAGTGGCGTAGATTTACAGGCAATTGTTCAACCACGCCAATTTGAAGATGTGTCAACCAATTCTCCTGGCGTAATTTCTCGCGTCGATAGCAGTGTGATCGTGGCGCAGACGGATCTAGATCTCTATGACGGTTTTCTACTAGCAACGGGTGAACAGGTGAGCGAAGGTGTCATCGATCGAGATCGAATCACACTTGCACCGGTAAAGTCCAAGGCGACTGGTTATTACTGGCAACATATTTCTTACGTCATCATCTGGTGGCTGATGGCCGCGATTGTGATCTATCTGCCTTTTTACCGAAAGCGCCAGGAAAGCGATACGTTGAGCGCATGAAGAGTGCAGTTTTTCGCTTCCGGGTCATGGCAATAATCTGTGGCTACCTCTCACTAATACTCTGGTTTTTCTATATGCCAGCCAAATATCTCTTTCACCTAGAACGCACACAGCCATGGATTGTCTGGATCACCCATATTCACGGGGCTCTCTACATCTTCTACGTATTAGCGGCCTTACAACTCAGCGTGAAGATGCGCAAAAGTATCAAAGGCATGATTTGGATGATCTTGGGTGGGACCTTACCGATCGCATCATTTGTCTTGGAGCGCCGTGTTGTTAAGCAGAACTCGTAAAGCGATCAAGGGTGTTTTCTACCCGCTCTATGAATCAAGAATTGTTCGCGATTTAGATTTTAATCAGACCCCACAGCATGTCGGTGTGATTCTTGATGGCAACCGCAGATGGGCGATGAGCAATCCAAGTGCGGAAGATCCGAAAGGTCATCGCAGAGGCGCTGACAAGATCATCGACTTTCTCGGTTGGTGTGAAGAGGCAGAGGTAAAAGTTGTCACGCTCTGGATGCTCTCCACTGATAACTTTAAGCGCACCCCCGAAGAACTTGATGCGCTCTTAGCCATTATTGGCGATAGCGTTGATGAGTTATCTCGGACAGGTCGTTGGACGATTAAGTCAGTCGGTGCACTCGATCTCTTACCTGAGTGGATGCAGAAGAAATTGTCCTCGCTGCCCACCCACCCAGGGACGATGGAGGTCAATGTTGCGATTGGCTATGGCGGGCGGCGCGAAATAGTTGATGCTGTTAAGAGTTATCTATCGAAGGCAGCAACGCAAGGCAAGGGCATTGATGAAGCCATAGCTGAATTAGACGCCGAAGAAATTTCACAATATCTATATACGGCAGGCCAGCCAGATCCCGAACTCTTAATTCGTACATCGGGTGAACAACGACTGGGGGGATTCTTGTTATGGCAGAGCGCTCACTCAGAGTTTTATTTCTGTGAGGCATATTGGCCAGATTTTCGTCGGGTTGATTTCCTTCGAGCACTTCGCTCATATTCACAACGCCATCGCCGGTTGGGTAAGTAGTGGCGTGTCGCTGAAGGAAATGGCTTCTCAGTTCTAGGATTTGAATATCCGAAGCAGGCCCCTTCTAGAACAATTAAAGAATTGCGAGCTCTCACCGTTGGCACACCCACCGCGTAAGACATACGTATTAGATACCAGCGTTCTTTTGGCAGATCCAGGGGCCTTACTGCGCTTTGAAGAGCATGAAGTCATCATTCCAATTGCAGTAATCGGAGAGCTTGAGACCAAGCGAGATCACCCAGAACTTGGATACTTTGCCCGCGCCGCACTTCGCGCACTTGATGATCTACGAATCGAGCATGGTCGCCTAGATCAGCCACTGACGATTACACCAGAAGGTGGCACTCTCTCTGTTGAACTCAATCACACAGATTTAAACACCTTGCCACATGGCTTCTTGCGCGATGGCACCAATGATTCTCGCATCTTGGCTATTGCTAAAAATCTGATGTCAGATGGCCGAGACGTCATCTTGGTGACAAAAGATTTGCCACTTCGCGTCAAGGCATCATCTGTCGGTGTTCAGGCCCAAGAGTATTTAGCAGAGCTAGTTTCAAGTAGTGGGTGGACTGGAATCGAAGAGATCGATGTCGGCCATCACATCATCGATGATCTCTATTCGAGTGATCGAGCAGATCATGAATGCGCCCATACCTTGCCCGTTCATACCGGCGTCATTCTGCACTCTGAAAAAGGAAGCGCTCTGGCACGAGTGACAGCAGATAAGCAACTGCGTTTGGTGCGCGGTGATCGAAACGCCTTTGGCCTTCACGGTCGAAGCGCTGAACAACGGATCGCACTCGATCTGCTCCTCGATGATGAGATCGGTATCGTCTCTCTCGGCGGACGGGCAGGAACAGGAAAATCTGCCCTCGCTTTGTGCGCTGGTCTGGAAGCGGTGATGGAGAAACGGCTCCATAAGAAAGTTGTGATCTTCCGCCCTCTCTATCCTGTCGGAGGACAGGAACTTGGATACTTACCAGGAAGCGAAGGCGAGAAGATGTCGCCTTGGGCACAGGCAGTCTTTGACACTTTGGGGGCGTTGGTCAGCCAAGCGGTGATCGATGAAGTCATCGCCCGCGGACTCATTGAAGTTCTGCCACTGACTCATATCCGTGGCCGATCTCTGCACGATAGTTTCGTCATTGTCGATGAGGCCCAATCACTAGAGCGCGGAGTTCTGCTCACCGTCCTCTCTCGAATCGGCCAAGGCTCACGAGTTGTCCTCACCCACGATGTCGCCCAGCGCGATAACTTGCGGGTGGGTCGCCATGATGGCGTTGTTGCTGTCGTTGAAAAGCTCAAAGGTCACTCACTCTTTGCCCATGTCACCCTGACCCGCTCGGAGCGCTCGCCAATTGCAGCCCTGGTCACCGAGATGCTCGAAGGACCCGTCGGCTAAGGTTCGGCTAGACCCCGAAAAAGACCGTCTTTAAAGATCACAGTCACAAAAGGTACATTTCGGACTTCCCCCATTCTGACCAGCACTTTTACCTATCCACAACCAGTGACTTTTCGGGGAATTTCCGCGTTATGCGTGTTCTGATTTGCCCATGCCCCCTTCTCTTGCCACCCTAAAGCCATTCCCCCTTCCCTTAGATCCCCATTTTTGGGGTGATAAGGGTTTGCCGGAAAGAAGATGTGAGAACAGGAGGATCTGAAGATGCGAGAACGTATTGCACGGCCGCGACGCAACGTTGTTGGCCTTTGGTCTCTTGTCGCGACCCTTTTGATTCTGGCCAGCGCCCAGCCAACTGCCTACGGTTTAGATTTTCCTCAGAGCACCCGTCTGGTTCTTCCTGAGGCAACGAACCTCAAATCCTCAATGGTCGATCTCTCAGAAGGCGCTCCCCTATTTTCACAACTTGATTTCTCTCAATCCCTCTTCGCCTCTGAAATGGCCCTTGTCGCATCGGTCACCCGTCAGGTTGAGATCGCCCGCACTCCAAATGGCGCGAAGTATGTCGCCCGCCAGATTATGAAAACCGAGTACAACTGGGGCAAATATCAATTCGCTTGCCTCAACAACTTGTGGACTAAAGAGAGCAATTGGAATTACAAAGCTCGCAACCCACGTACTGGCGCTCATGGAATCCCACAGGCTTACCCAGCGAACCGTATGGAGATCATTTCCAGCGATTGGCGTAAAAACCCAGTCACTCAGATGCGTTGGGGTCTTCGCTATATCGAGATTCGCTATGACAACCCTTGCCGAGCTTGGTCAAAATTCAAGCGCAGCAATTACTACTAAAGAGCGATTTTCTAAACTTCGCTAGGGCGCGTTCCGATAGTCATCGGCTTTGAGGTTTGAGCAAAGAAATCATTGCCCTTATCGTCGACAACAATAAATGCTGGGAAATTCACGACATCGATCTTCCAGACTGCTTCCATTCCTAGTTCAGGAAAATCTAAGACCTCAACTTTGGTGATGCAATCTTGGGCAAGACGCGCTGCTGGCCCACCGATAGATCCAAGATAGAAGCCGCCGTATTTCTTGCAGGCATCTGTCACAGCTTGTGAGCGATTGCCCTTTGCTAGCATGACAAATGAACCGCCCTTCTCTTGGAAATAATCGACATATGAATCCATGCGACCGGCAGTTGTTGGACCAAATGAACCTGATGCATATCCTTCAGGAGTCTTTGCAGGTCCCGCGTAATAAACCGCGTAATCCTTGAGGTATTGCGGCATTGGCTCGCCCTTATCGATCATCTCTTTAATCTTTGCATGGGCAAGATCTCGCGCAACCACAATCGTTCCAGTCAGACTGACACGAGTTTTTACTGTGTGCTTTGAAAGTTCGGCGCGAACTGCATCCATCGATTGATTGAGGTCTATTGCAACAACGTTATCGTCGAGATGCTCATCTGTTGTTTCAGGTAAGAACCGGGCTGGATCGCGCTCGAGTTCCTCAATAAAGACGCCATCGCGAGTGATCTTTGCCTTGACCTGGCGATCTGCTGAACACGATACGGCGATTGCAATCGGAAGGGAAGCGCCATGGCGAGGAAGTCGGACAACGCGCACATCGTGACAGAAGTACTTACCACCAAATTGTGCGCCAATTCCTAGCGTGCGAGTGAGTTCTAAGACCTTTCCTTCAAGTTCGATGTCTCTAAATCCATGTCCCGTAGCAGCATCTCCTGAAGTTGGCAGTGAATCTAAATACTTTGTTGAGGCAAGCTTTGCGGTCTTAACTGTGTGCTCTGCACTGGTTCCGCCAATAACAATGGCAAGGTGATACGGAGGGCAGGCAGCGGTTCCGATGGAACGAAGTTTTCCATCAAGCCATGTCATAAATGATGCAGGGTTAAGTACAGCCTTTGTCTCTTGATATAAGAATGATTTGTTGGCACTTCCGCCACCTTTTGCAATGAAGAGGAAGTTGTACTCATCGCTATGGTCGCTATCTGAATAAATC
Source organism: uncultured Candidatus Planktophila sp. (assembly GCA_964576165.1). Taxonomy (GTDB): domain Bacteria; phylum Actinomycetota; class Actinomycetes; order Nanopelagicales; family Nanopelagicaceae; genus Planktophila. The sequence goes on from CAZNUC010000004.1 coordinate 33,323, forward strand.
TCGACCTGAGCGGGCAAGTTATTGCCCGTGTTCTTCTCTTCCCATGTGGTGACAGGGGCCAACTGTGAATATCTCAGGTTCAGTTTTGTATACGCATCATAAATTCCCTGCGAGAGGGCAATCTCATCCTTGGTTGAGGTCAATACATATTGACCCTTCTTTCCTGTAATCAGCGCAGTTCCGGTGTCTTGGCACATCGGTAGAACTCCACCCGCTGCAATATTTGCATTCTTAAGCAGATCAATGGCAACAAAGCGATCGTTAGGCGAGCTTTCAGGATCATTAACAATATTTGTCAGCTGTTGAAGATGAGCTGCACGTAGGTAGTGAGAAATGTCGTGGATTGCTACTTCACTCAAATGTGAAAGCGCTGACGGTTCAATGTGGAGAAATTCAAGATCGCCATGCTTTTTTACACTCACACCCTCTTTTGTTAAGAGGCGGTATTGGGTGGAATCTTCGCCAAGTGGCAGAAGATCTGAGTATGAAAATTGTGGCGCCATGGTGATCTCCTATTCGGAGCCATCTTCGGCAGATGCGCGGCTTGCTGCAATCTTCGACTTTGCTCCATCAAGCCACTCTTGGCAGATCTTTGCTAACGCTTCTCCGCGCTCCCAGAGTGCAAGAGATTCTTCGAGAGTGGCACTTCCTGTTTCAAGGGATTCCACAATCTCGGCAAGTTCATCACGGGCTTGTTCGTAGGAGATCTTCTTCTCTGCAGCCATGTTCCTAATCTACTCTTCTTTCTACCGTTGCTTCTAATGAGCCCTTTGCTAGACGAATTGTGAGGTTAGAGCCTGCGGGAATCTTTGCGGAATCGCGTGCGATCGCACCATCTTCCAAGGTGGCAACTGAATATCCGCGATCAAGGGTCGACTGCGGCGAGAGGGATCGCAGGTGGGCACGTACCTGTTTAAGTTCGCGTTTTTCGCTATCAATCAGCGCAGTCATCGTGCGCGCTGCTCGATCGCGCGCAGTTGAAATCTGATCTACTCGCGAAGTCACAATCACCATTGGATCTTTCATCACAGGGCGCGCTGTCAGATGCGAAATAGTTGAGATTTCAAAATCTAGAAGATGAGTGACCTTGCGAAATAGGCGCTGGCGAATAAGGTCGATATCGGCGATCTCTTGTGCAATATCTGGAACAACGCGCTTGGCAGCATCGGTAGGAGTCGATGCTCTGTAATCTGCGACAAGATCAAGCAGCGGCGAATCTTTCTCATGGCCGATCGCACTGACAATAGGTGTGAGACAAGAACCAGCAAGGCGAACCAGGCCCTCATCGCTAAATGGCAAGAGATCTTCAAATGATCCACCGCCGCGAGTTATGATGATGACATCAACATCAGCGCGTGCTTCAAGTTCGGCTAAAGCTTGCGATACCTCAACTACTGCGGCACTTCCCTGCACTGCAACTTCGCGTATCTCAAACTCAACTGCCGGCCAACGACGACGGGCATTTTCAACAACATCTTTCATCGCATCTGTATTACGCCCGCAGATCAGACCCACCTTATTCGGTAGACGCGGCAAACTGATTTTACGATCTGAATCAAAGAGCCCCTCTTTGGCGAGTGCTCCCTTAAGTTCTTCTAAACGCGCCAATAATTCACCGACGCCAACCTGTCTGATTTCCTTCGCTGACATAGTCAGCGTTCCACTCTTTGTATACCAAGACGCCTTGGCATGAATCACAACGCGTGCATTTGCAGGAAGCGGTTGCACCGACGCTAAGACGGTTTTGTAACACATGACCGAAAGACTCATATCGGCGCTGGTATCGCGCAGACGCATAAATGCCATTCCACCGCTTCGTTCGTTGAGCTCTGAGATCTCGCCCTCAATCCAGATGGGGCCCAATCGATCGAGATACTCCTTAATTGCTTCAGTGACAACGCGCACTGGCGCGGGTTTCTCACTTGAAGTTTCGAACATGAGCCCAGCCTAATAGACTCACCCACATGGATTCAGGCAAACGCGTTCTTCTCGCCGCCCCCCGTGGATATTGTGCCGGCGTCGATCGCGCAGTCATCACAGTCGAAAAAGCGCTTGAGGCGTATGGCGCACCTGTCTATGTCCGCAAAGAGATTGTTCATAACAAGCACGTTGTCTCCACCCTTGAAAAAAAAGGTGTCATCTTTGTTAACGAGACAGATGAAGTTCCTGAAGGCAAGACCGTAATTTTCTCAGCCCACGGAGTATCACCAGCCGTGCACGAGCAAGCAGCAGCGCGAAGCCTTAAAACAATAGATGCCACATGCCCGCTTGTTACCAAGGTTCATCATGAGGTACGACGCTTTGCAAATGAAGAGACAGAGATTTTGTTGATCGGCCACGAAGGCCACGAGGAAGTTGAAGGAACAGCTGGTGAAGCAGTCGGTAAGGTCAAAATTGTTGATGGACTAGATGGCGCTCGCACCGTACAACCAACACCAGGCAAGAAGTTGGTCTGGTTATCGCAGACAACGTTGAGCGTTGATGAAACTCTAGAAGCTGTTGCGATCTTGCGTCAGCGTTTTCCTGAGATTCAAGATCCACCATCAGATGACATTTGTTATGCAACCCAGAATCGTCAAGAAGCAATTAAGGCGATTGCTCCCCAAGCAGATCTCGTTCTCGTAGTTGGCTCAACGAACTCTTCTAACTCAGTCCGCCTCGTTGAAGTCGCACTTGAGTACGGAGCGAAGAAGGCATTTCTCATCGATTATGCATCAGAGGCTAGAGATGAGTGGCTGGTCGGCGTGAAGACTGTTGGTTTAACAAGTGGTGCATCAGTACCTGAAATTTTGGTTCGTTCAGTTCTTGAGTGGCTAAGCCTTCATGGATTTAGTGATGTGGAAGAGATTAGCGCTACAACAGAATCACTGCTCTTCTCGCTACCGCAAGAGTTGCGTAGAGATCTCAAGGCGATGGGTAAGGCTTAAAGGCGGTTCTTTGGCTTACGTTTCTTCGCTTTTTCATTAAGGAACATAAACCATCCATATATCGCTGAAGCAAGTAGCCACGGACCAACTGATGCAAGGGCAGCCAAGATATCGATGCCGAGGCGCGAGATTGAAAAGCCATCAGTTGCAAGGAAGTAAAAAGTAACGAGGGCTGCAAGAACCAGTGGTGGTGTTACAACTGATACATAACGTGTTCCGGGGCGACCGAAGCGAATTCCACCAAAGGTAACAACGGCGATAACAAGGCCAGTGAGGATGCCGGTGCCGCCGCGAAGTGCGAGCTCTGCGACGGTGAAGATGAAGATAAAGAAAATCTGCAGAACAACAACGCCCTGCTTTTTAAGGCCAGGACCGCTAATTGCTGGAAGTGAACTTGTCACTCGTCCTCCTTTACCTCTTCTGCATCGATAAAGTCATCTTCTGCAGCGATCTCGCTATTTTTAATCTCACGTACCTGTGCTGGCGCATCAGGATATGCAAGTGCGAGTTTATCTTTATCTCCAGAAACGCCATAACTCAAGATCTTCGCAGCAGCACGCTTGACGGTGGATTCAGCCGTTGGAATCAGCTCGGAATAGGCCTTGCTGAGAGAGTTGATTGCTGCACCGACTTTGATAATGCGAGAGTGAAGAAGTGTCAGATCTTTCATAAATGAGGCAGCGGACTTAGAGATATCTTCAGCATTTCGCGCAACAGCGTTACGTGAGTAGACATTTCCGATTGTGCGAAGTAGTGCCATCATCGACGTTGGCGTTGCGATAGTGACATTGAGTTTAAAGGCGTTCTCTAAGAAGAGTGGATCAACGCGAAGAGCCTCGGTAAGTAGAGATTCAAAGGGGACAAAGAGAATGACAAAATCTGGCGAATCTTGTGAGGCGTGATAGCCACGCTTTGCCAGCGTCTGTACATGGTTGAAGAGATCTTTACGGTGCTCAGCAAAGAGAGCCTCACGCGCATCGCTATCTTCTTCTTCATGCGCTTCGATAAAACGATCAAAGGGAAACTTTGAATCGATAAAGAGTTTGGTGCCTCCTGGCATCTTGACGGTGATATCTGGAATTCCAGATGAGTCAGCATCAGTTGTCGAACGCTGGGCAGTGTATTCAATGTCTTTGCGCAGGCCAGCGTTTTCAAGCATCAACTCAAGTTGCGCCTCACCAAATTTTCCACGTGTAGCAGCGTTGGTGAGTGCACCAGCAATTGCTTTGGTCTGTGCCACCAGTGATTCATTATGCGTTGACATCGCACGAACTTGTGCACGAATATCTGATTCAGCTTCGATGCGACGGCGATCAGCATCACCGGCTTCCTTCTGTAACTTCTCCATCGCGCCCTTCATCGCTTCAAGTTCGCCCGCTAACTTTGAACCAGCAACTGCGTTATCTCGTTCACTCTTATAGAGATCGCGTTCGGCGCGTGCAGCACTGAGTTGTTCTGTGAGATCAGTTGAATTGATGGATGTACCTGATGAACCTCGTCGCCAGATAAGAAATCCAATGACAAGGCCGAGAATCAGGCCGATCATGAGGGTAATAATGGTCACGAGTGGGCTATTTGTGCTGGTCATGCCCCTATCGTGGCAGGAGCTACCGACAATCACGCGTAGGCTCTACCTCCTATGAGCCTATCCATTGGAATCGTCGGCCTGCCGAATGTGGGCAAGTCGACCCTTTTTAACGCTCTGACCAAGAACAATGTTTTAGCGGCCAACTACCCCTTCGCCACCATTGAACCCAACGTCGGAGTCGTAGGCGTACCCGATGAGCGCTTATCGGTTCTGGCGAAAATCTTCTCCTCTGAAAAGCTCCTTCCAGCCGCACTCTCCTTTGTTGATATCGCAGGAATCGTTAAGGGAGCATCAGAAGGTGCCGGCCTTGGCAATAAATTCTTGGCAAATATCCGCGAAACCGATGCCATCTGTCAGGTCATCCGCGTCTTTAACGATGACGATGTCGTACATGTTGATGGACGCATTGATCCCGCCAGTGACATGGAGACGATTAATACAGAACTCGCGCTCGCAGATTTACAGACAATTGAAAAGGCTATTCCGCGTCTTGAGAAAGAGGCGAAGACTGCAAAAGATCGCCTGCCAGTTCTAGAGGCTGTCAAGGCTGCTAACGAGTGGTTGCAATCAGGAAAACCTTTATCGCAATCTTCAATTGATCGCGAACTTTTGCATGAACTTCATCTGCTGACAGCGAAGCCATTCTTGTACGTCTTTAATGTTGATGCGGCAGAACTGGGCGATAACGATCTGCGCGCAAAATTGCAGGCACTTGTTTCACCTGCTCAAGCAATTTTCCTTGATGCAAAGACTGAAGCAGAGCTAGCAGAACTTTCAGATGAGGATGCGATGGAGCTTCTTGAATCTATTGGTTTGAAAGAGCCAGGTCTTGCAACACTTGCTCGCGTAGGTTTTGACGCACTCGGTTTGCAAACATATTTAACTGCCGGCCCAAAGGAAGCGCGTGCCTGGACAATTCATAAGGGTGATACCGCTCCTAAGGCTGCTGGTGTGATTCATACAGATTTTGAAAAAGGCTTTATCAAAGCCGAAATTGTCTCTTTTGCCGACTTGGTAGAAGCAGGTTCTATGACTGAAGCAAAATCAAAGGGGAAAGTTCGCATGGAAGGCAAAGAATACGTAATGGCCGACGGAGATGTTGTGGAGTTTCGATTTAATGTCTAAAATCCAAGAGCACCTCAAAGGCCTGCCAGTAAAGCATCGCGAAGACCTTCGTAACGTTGCAATCATTGCTCACGTAGACCACGGAAAGACGACACTCGTTGATGCGATGTTGTGGCAATCCGGTGCGTTCGCAGCCCACAAGGTTCAAGGCGAAGGCCAGGACCGCATGATGGATTCAATGGATCTTGAGCGCGAAAAGGGAATTACGATCCTTG
>CAZNUC010000005.1:0-10876 GCA_964576165.1 uncultured Candidatus Planktophila sp.
GTTGAGAGAGCAGATTTATTTAATCAAAAGTAATGAGAGTCAGAAGTGGGGGAGAAGATGCAACACATATCAGTAATGCGCGATCGTTGCGTTGACCTCTTAGCCCCTTCCATTGAGATGCATTCTGAACCTGTGGTAGTTGATGCAACTCTTGGATTAGGTGGACATACAGAAGCGTTACTTTCTCGCTTTCCTCAATTGACGGTAATTGGAATTGATCGTGATACTCGCGCACTCGAGAAAGCAAAGAAGCGTCTCGCAGTCTTTGGTGACAGGGTAAAGACAACTCATGCAATCTTTGATGAGATGAGCGAAGTTGTCGCAGCTCATGGCTTCACCCAGGTCTCTGGAGTTCTCTTTGACCTTGGAGTTTCCTCAATGCAGCTTGATGAGCAAGATCGAGGATTCTCATACTCACATGATGCCCCGCTCGATATGCGAATGGATGCAACCCAAGGAATTACCGCTTACGAGATTGTTAACCACTACGAACCAGGAGCGCTAGTAAAGATCCTGCGCACATTTGGTGAAGAGAAGTTTGCAACTCGTATTGTTGAAAACATTGTCAAAGCACGCTCGCAAGCACCTCTGAATTCGACATTGGAGCTTGCCACATTGGTGAAAGAGAGTATTCCAGCAGCAACCCGTCGCACGGGCGGAAATCCAGCAAAGAGAACCTTTCAAGCGCTTCGAATTGCAGTCAATGACGAACTTGGCGCAATTACTCGTGCACTACCCCAGGCTCTTGATCTCATTGATGTGGGCGGCCGCGTAGTGGTGATGTCTTTTCAATCACTTGAGGACAAGATTGTAAAAGAGATTTTCGTTGAAGCCTCAACTTCGCGGAGCCCACGAAATCTCCCTATGGATCTCCCTGAATATGCCGCGAAATTTTCCTTAGTAATAAGAGCAAGCGAAAAAGCCAGTGAACGTGAACAGGATGAAAATCCTCGATCAACATCTGTTCGCCTGCGGGCAATCGAGAGGGTGGCTGCATAATGTCGATCGCAGCACTTGCCCAACAAACTCGTGAGAAGGTCATCACTCAATCATCACGTGCAATTCTCAAGCTCGTTCCAAACACTTCTGAAGGCGTTCAGACGACCCAAAGGTTTTTCGCAGTATTTGTGAGCGTTGTGGCAACACTTGGATTCCTTGCTCTTCTAGGTGTCCACACATTGTTGGCACAAGATGCTTTCAAGCTTTCTGAATTGAAGTCAGATGCAAAGATGATTGCCGATCAGCGAGAGGCAATATCACGAAAAATGGAGCTTTACTCGTCGCCTCAAGCGCTAGCAAATCAAGCAGCCTTGTTGGGAATGAGTCCTTCTGAAAACCCAACATTTCTAGATATCTCCCCAACGATGCCAACAATTTCTGAGAGCGAGGGTATCTCGCGTGGGTGATTTCGAACTATCAGTCAAGCGCATTCGAACCTTGTTCGTTATTGCGCTTGTGATTTTTCTACTTTTTGGCGCACGCCTTATTCAGATTCAAGCAATCCAATCAGGGGATTACAAGCTCAAGGCAGCCAATGAAATGGAGTCCACGCGTGCAATCCCGGCTCCACGAGGTGAGATAACAGATATCAATGGTGTGGCCTTCGCGCGAAGCGTCTCAGCAATTAACATCGTCGTGGATCAGCAGATGATTAAGGATCCTGCACGTGTTGCCCTTTTTGTCGCACCAATATTGGGACTTACAGTTGAAGAGGTTGAACTCTCGATTACTGGAGATCGTAGATATTCGATGGTTCTTGAGAGTGCGCAACCGAGCACATGGAATCGTCTTACTGCGGCCATTGAGCGTTACAACGCGACTCTCGAACCAGCAGATTTTGAAAAGAGAATTTCTGGCTTCTTCTCTGAACGTGGTTATGTCAGAGAGTATCCATCAGGAAATCTCGTCTCTTCCCTTGTTGGATTTGTTCGCAAAGATGGCTTAGGTGCATCAGGTGTTGAGCTGAGTATGAATTCTTCAATCACTGGAACACCTGGGTTGTATTCATTTGCCCGTGGTCGTGGAGCAGAAATACCAGGATCCCAATCAGAGATAGTCGCCGCTGAAGCAGGTACAACAGTGCGACTTACAATCGATAGAGACATTCAATGGGTTGCTCAAAAGGCAATTGCTGAGGCTGTAAGAAAAGCAAGAGCAAGTAGCGGAACTGTGATTGTTATGGATCCAAAAACTGGCGCGATCTTGGCACATGCGACCGCTCCAACATTTGATCCAAATAACACTAAGCAAGTCTCTTTAGATTTAATGCGCAACCCATCTGTCCAAGATGCCTATGAGCCTGGATCGACAGGAAAAATCATGACTCTGGCTGCGGCTCTAGAAGAGGGAAAGATCACCCCAGAGACAGTTTTTGATGTGCCTTACAAGATCAAAAGAGGTGGTGAGGAATTTAAAGATCACGATCCTCATCCACTTCAAAAATTAACGACTGCTGGAATTCTTGCAGTATCAAGTAACACTGGAACAATTAAAATTGCAGAGACAATGAGTAACGACACTCTCTATTCCTATCTCAAGAAATTTGGAATTGGAACAAAGACTGGCGCAGGGCTGCCAGGAGAGAACGTTGGAAAACTGCTCGAAGTCAAAGATTGGTCGGCAACAACTGCGCCTACAGTCGCTTTTGGGCAGGGATACTCCCTCAATGCGATGCAGGCAACAAGCATCTTTGCAACTATCGCCAATGATGGAATCAGAGTTTCTCCAACAGTAATCGCAGGTACTAGCGATTCGTCGGGAAACTTCACACCTTTCAAATCTGAAAAAGGAACAAAGGTTGTCAGTCCAGAAACGGCTGCCAAGATGCGCCTCATGATGGAGAGCGTGGTCTCATCACATGGAACCGCGCCAAGTGCAGCAATTCCTGGATATCGAGTCGCGGGAAAAACCGGAACAGCGATTAGATTTGACGATCTATGTGGCTGCTACAGAGGTTACACAGCATCTTTTATCGGTTTCGCTCCTGCTGAAGCTCCAGCGTATGTAATCAATGTAACGATTCAAGATCCAAAGGGTGCCTATTACGGTGGATCTCTGGGCGGCCCAGTATTTAAAAAAGTTATGACATTTGTCCTACAGAGCAAACACATATCGCCCTCAGGGGCAACCTTTCAACCAGTAGCACTTGATCTCAAAGAGCTGAATGCAAAGAAGCGCGCAGCGAATAAGGCAGCAAAGATCGAGATTTCCCAGGCGAGTAACAGGGGATAGATCGTGCGACCACTCCTTGAATACTCAATTAGCGTGGAGAAGATTTCTCATTTACTCAGCGTTGAGACCGAATTAGATCCTCATCTCACTTTCACGGGTGTGACATCAGATGATCGAACTGTGATCGCAGGAGATCTCTTCCTTGCCTATCCCGGGAAAAATTCACATGGTGCAGAGTTTGCTCAGAGTGCAATCTCTCGAGGTGCACGTGCAATCCTTACAGATCCACGCGGTGCTGAGATCGCACAGGGCTTGCCCGTTATTGTCATTCCTAGCGCTCGTATCGCTGGCGCACTGGTGAGCTCTCATCTATATGGCAAACCGATACAAGAGATGCAGAGTATTGCTATAACTGGAACTAATGGGAAAACAACAGTATCTACTTTGCTCTACCAGCTATTGCAATTAGCAGGACGTGAAACTGGATTGATCGGAACAGTCGAAACGCGCATAGGGCGTCAACGACTGAAAAGTTTACGAACAACTCCTGAAGCTGATGCTTTACAAGCACTCGCAGCATCCATGAGTGAGCAGCACCTACGCCACCTTGTCATGGAGGTATCAAGTCATGCGATGGTGATGAACCGAATTCATGGCTCTCACTTTGCTATCGCAGGATTTACCAACCTCACGCAAGATCATTTAGATTTTCACGCCAACATGGAAGAGTACTTCGCAGCAAAATCTTCACTCTTTTCACTTGAATTTGCAGACCAGGCCTTTATCAATATCGATGATCCCTATGGTCTAAGACTTTTTACCAACTGTCAGATCCCTGCAACATCGCTCTCTCAGAGCAATCCTCAGGCTACCTGGCACTACACATCAATTACTCCGACCGCTCGTGGTACGGATTTCTCACTTCGTGGCAGCGGAGGCATTCTTATCGAATCATCAACTCCTCTACGCGGAAGCTTTAATCTAGATAACTTACTTTTAGCTCTTGCGATTGCAACCGAGTGCGGAATTGATCCCTTGGATAGCGCAGCCCTTACTCCCAAACTTTATGGTGCACCGGGGCGCATGGAGGTAGTTGATAGAGGACAGAGTTTTAACGCTTTAGTTGATTATGCCCACACACCTGATGCTGTTCGTAGCGTACTCGCTACTGCAGCAGCCTTTACCTCCGGAAGAGTCATTGCTGTACTAGGTTGTGGGGGCGATAGAGATTCGAGCAAGCGTCCACTTATGGGCAAGGCTCTGCATGAAGGTGCCACTATTGCAGTGTTTACAAGTGATAATCCAAGAAGTGAGAATCCGATGGAAATCCTTAAGGAGATGACATCAGAGATTTCTGTATCAGAACCGTCTGCAGTAATCAGTGATCGAGCAGCAGCAATTGCACATGCGGTCTCACTGTCTATGCCAGGTGACACCCTTCTCATTCTTGGCAAAGGTCACGAAGTAGGGCAAGAAGTCGCTGGTCAGACGATCGACTTTGACGATCGCGTGGTTTTGGCAGCGGCAATAGAGGCGCAGTCATGATCCCTTTACTCGCTTCGCAGATTGCAGAAATAGTTAACGGAGTTCTCGAAGGCGGGGATGTGGAGGTCACTGCAGCCCCGGTGCTGAACTCTGCTGCAGCCACTCATGGTTGTATCTTCTTAGCTTTCGCAGGAGAGAAATCAAATGGTCACGCATTCGTTTCCGACGCCTTTGCACGTGGATGTGTAGTTGCAATTACCTCTCAAGCGGTCAATGAACGGCACATTCTCGTAGATGATGTCACTGCAGCACTTACAGCTTTAGCACGCTTTGTACGAGAGAGATTAACAAACCTGACAGTTATTGGCATCACGGGTTCGCAAGGTAAGACTACAACTAAAGATCTTCTGCGTCATATGTTGTCTCAGCATGGAGAAACGATTGCTCCTCAAGGAAATTACAATAATGAACTCGGCGTTCCTCTTACAATTTTAGAATGTTCGATGACAACAAAATTTGCAATTATCGAAATGGGTGCGCGCCATAAAGGAGATATTGCCCATTTGGCTTCTATCGCTCAACCAGATATCGCAGTAGTTCTGCGCGTTGGCATGGCTCATCTCGGTGAATTTGGATCGATGGAACTTATTGCGGAGACGAAATCAGAGCTTGTAAGTTCACTTAAAGAAAATGGAATTGCGATCTTGGGGCAGTATGACCCATTCACTAAGGCGATGAGCTCTTTACATCATGGCCAAATCATTACCTTTGGAGTCGCACACTCCGATCTCGTTCGTGCAACGGAGATTGAGCTTCGCGAAGGCCGTCCTCACTTTGATCTCGTCACCCCAGAAGGTCGAGCCGCAGTAGGCCTAAGAATTGTTGGCGAACATCAGGTAGCAAATGCCCTCGCCTGTGCCGCAGTCGGAACCGCATTGAAATTCTCACTCGATTCGATTGCCGGTGCACTTTCCACTGCATTCATCGAGAGCCGTTGGCGTATGCAGATTGAGGAGTTCTGTGAAGTTGTTCTGATCAATGATTCCTATAACGCAAGCCCTGATGCGATGGAGGCGGCCCTTAAAACCTTGATTCTCTTTGCCCAGGAACGCGGAGGGCGATCATGGGCATTTCTAGGAAAGATGGCTGAACTCGGCGAGTCCTCTGAGGTGGCACACCAACACATTGGCACCCTTGCCTATGAACTTGGTATCGATCATCTGGTTGCGATTGATACCCCGGAGTACTTAACAGGGGAGTCATTGACCGCAGGCACAACGACACATTCCTGCACACGCGAGGAAGCGATCGCACTTGCAGAGCAAGTTGAGCCAGGTGATGTGATTCTTGTTAAGGCTTCTCGATCAGAATCGTTTGAACTTATTGCGGAAGAGATTGAAAAAGTTGTTAGGGCTCGACACGGAGAGATTGAACAGATAGGAGGTGAGTGAAGTTGAGAACCATTCTGATGGCTGGAGGATTTGCACTCCTTATCTCTCTCTTTGGTACCCCTGTGTTGATTCGTGTACTAGCGCGTCGTGGATATGGACAAATCATCCGAGATGACGGACCAACTTCTCACCACACTAAACGAGGCACACCCACTATGGGTGGAATCATTATCATTTTCGCCGCAATCAGTGCATATTTGTTGGCGCATCTCATCACTGGAAATGCCGTTACCGCTTCCGCAGTACTGGTAATCGGATTAGTCGTTGCTCTGGGACTCGTTGGTTTCATCGATGATTGGCTAAAGGTTTCGCGCCAGAAATCGCTAGGCCTAACCTCACGCCAGAAATTAATAGCCCAGGTTTCAATTGCTTCGATCTTCGCATATCTCGGAACTCAATTCGTTGATAAAGATGGACTCAGCCCAATTTCTCTACAACTTTCTACTGTACGAGATACATCAATCACTCTTGGAGCTTTCTTTGTAGTTATTTGGGTAGCGCTCATGGTGACTGCCACCAGCAACGGCGTTAATCTCACAGATGGTTTAGATGGTTTGGCTTCAGGAGCATCCGTACTTACCTTCATCTCCTTTATTCTCATTGGAGTATGGGAGTTTGGACAAAGTTGTGCCGTTGCACCTGGAATAAATTGTTATGAAGTCAGGGATCCTCTCGATATTGCGGTTCTCGCTGCATCATTTGCTGGAGCATGCACAGGCTTCCTCTGGTGGAATGCTTCTCCAGCAAAGATTTTTATGGGAGATACCGGTTCACTTGCACTGGGTGGAGCGTTGGCGGGTATTGCAACTACATTGAGAGTAGAACTACTGCTCATTCCGTTGGGCGGATTATTTGTCATCATTACGATGTCAGTAATTATCCAAACTCTCTACTTCAAGATTTCCGGAGGCAAGCGAGTTTTTCGCATGGCTCCACTTCAGCACCATTTCGAGTTGATGGGCTGGGGAGAGGTAACAATTGTGATCCGTTTCTGGATTATCGCTGGCCTCTGCGTTGCTGGTGGGCTAGGGCTTTTCTATGCCGATTGGGTTGCCGGTTAATGCCATCGATAGCGAGCAGTAAGTGAGCCACGAGTCTCTTTATTCCCAGAAGAGAATTCTCATTTTGGGTGCGGGAGTTACAGGCCTTGCCTGCGCTCACTCGCTCTCCTTGCGCCAGGCACAAGTCACAGTTGTAGATGATAACCACAGTGAACTAAAAGCTACAGATTATGAAGTTCAAGCAACAACCTCAGTCTCAGCAAGTGATTTTGACTACGTTCTCATTTCACCCGGTTGGAAGGCGACCCACCCTCTGATTATTCAGGCGGAGCAAGAAGGCATCCCTCTACTCAATGAAATTGATCTTGCATGGGAGATTCGCCAAGAGCGCTCACCGGGGCAAAAATGGATTGCACTCACAGGAACTAATGGCAAGACAACAACAGTCGAGATGACAGCCTCCGCGCTTCGTTCCGGGGGACTTCACGCAGTTGCATGCGGAAATGTTGGTAAGACAGTTATCGAGTGTGTAGATAGCAGCGAAAATTATGATGTCTTAGTGGTCGAACTATCGAGTTTTCAACTGCATTGGTTGAAGCGAGCAGAATTCCTCTCATGTGCAATTCTCAACATTGCCGATGACCATACTGATTGGCATGGAAATTTCGAGCTGTATGCAGATGCCAAGATTTCAATTTTAGATCGATCACTCACTGCAATCCTCAATGGGGATGATAAAGAAGTTGTTGGGCGAACAGCACACTGGAACGGGCGAAAGGTTTTCTATTCACTCGATACTCCAAAGCCAGGAGAAATTGGTTTAGTTGAAGAACTACTTGTCGATCGAGCCTTTGTCGCAGATTCGCAAGAAGCGTCTATGTTTGCCGAACTTCTAGAGATCAAGCCGACAGTTCCACATAATATTTCAAATGCTTTGGCCGCTGCTGGTCTAGCAAGAACTCTGGGCGTACCTCACGAAAAGATTCGGGAAGCCTTGGCAGAATTTTCTCCAGGACGCCACAGAATTGAAGTGGTAGCAGAGAAAGATGGAATCACGTGGATAGATGATTCAAAGGCAACAAATCCGCATGCCGCGCAAGCCTCACTGCTCTCTGCTTTCTCTGTAATTTGGTTAGCAGGAGGGATGGCTAAAGGTGCCGATGTCAGTGGGCTAGTTGCGAGTGCACATCCTCGAATCAAGAGAGCGATAATTTTTGGCCAAGATCGTAATCTTTTTTCCCAAGCCTTTGCCGAGCATGCCCCGCACATTCAGGTGATTGAACTAGACCCCCCAGCGGATTACCAGCGCGGTGCTCCATCGAATTCCTTCATGGAAGAGATCGTTCGCAGAGCCCACGAATGTGCAGAAGATGGAGATACCGTGTTGTTGGCTCCGGCCTGTGCTTCTATGGATCAATTTGTATCCTATGCCGATCGTGGCGATCGATTTGCAGCTGCCGTGCGAAAGGCGCTGAAATGACACGATTAACACCTTCGCGATCACTTAAGAATCCCGCAGCACCTTTCTATGCTCTCATTATTAGCGTCGCACTTCTTTCAGTCATCGGCGTCATCATGGTCTTTTCTGCATCATCAATCTATTCTCTGGATACTAAGGGTTCTGCGGGTGCAATTTTTCTTCGACAATTAGCCTTCCTTGCCATCTCAATCCCGATGGTCTTTTTCATGGCCAGGCTTTCACTCAAGAGCTGGAAGACTCTTGCACGATTTGGTTTGATTCTCTCAGTTGTAATCCTTCTAGCCCTGCGCACTGGCATCGGTAAGACTGTTAATGGAAATACAAACTGGATTAATCTCGGCCCTATTGATGTTCAACCAAGTGAACTAGCAAAGTTCTTGCTAATTCTGTGGGCCGCACACCTTCTTGCCTCGCGTGTAAGCGCTGGTTTTGTCAGAGTCAATGTTTTGGCGTTGATCGCACCTGGATTTATTATGGTGAGCGGACTCGTAATGTGGGGAAGAGATTTGGGTACCGCCTCTGTAATTATGGCAATTTTAGGCGGACTTTTATTTGTTTCAGGAATTCCGCTGCGACTCATTGGAACCCTTGTCGCATCTGCTGCAATCGCTTTAGGATTTTTTATTGCAACCGCCCCTTATCGTGCTGCGCGTTGGAGTGTGTTTCTTAACCCGTTTGATCCCGAGCAATATAAAAACGAGGGATGGCAGCCAGCGCATAGTTTGCTTGGTCTTGCTAGCGGAGGAATCTTCGGAGTCGGTCTTGGTGGCAGTAGACAAAAATGGGGAAATCTTCCAGAGGCCCACACCGATTTTATCTTTGCCGTCATTGGCGAAGAGCTAGGACTCATTGGCACGCTCTCAATTCTCGCTCTCTTGGGAACACTGATTTACTCAATAGTTCGAATCTCAATGAGTTCGACTGATCCATTCACACGCTTTGCCTGCGCAGGTATCGCTTCTTGGATAGCAATTCAATCGGTCTTGAATATGGGTTCGGCTCTCAGTCTTCTTCCAGTTGTTGGAGTCACGTTGCCACTGGTTTCTTACGGTGGATCGGCTCTTATCGCCACTTACATGGGCATAGGTTTTGTAGCATCCAGCGCTCTTCGCAATCCTGAGATTATCGCTGAAGTCAGAAGAGCAGTTGCAAAGAGAAAGGGTAAGTAATTGAGCCCGCGCACTGTGGTCTTTGCCGGCGGTGGCACTGCAGGTCATATCCAACCCGCACTCGCAGTTGCTCGACATTGGCGAAAAGAAAACCCCCAGGATCGAATTCTCTTTCTCGGCACTTCCAGTGGCTTAGAGACAACGCTCATTCCCGAATCTGGATTCGAACTCCAACTTATTGCACGGGTAAGAGTTCCACGAAGCCTCTCAATTGATTGGCTCCGTATTCCAGCTCAACTTTTGCGCTCTATCTTTGATTGTCGCCGAATACTTAAAGGCGCAGATGTATTAATTGGATTTGGGGGATACGTCTCGGCACCTGCTTACCTTGCGGCAGCATCACGCAGAATTCCGATCGTCATCCATGAGGCAAATGCAAAGCCAGGATGGGCTAATCGTCTCGGAACCCTCTTTACCAAATCACTTGCAGTCGGAACACCTGTCTCTCGTGGAGTATTCTCTTCAGCGCTCATCACTGGAATTCCACTGAGGGCCGATATTGCCCAACTCCTTCACGCGAATAGAGATCTCGATAGAGATAAGTGGCGGGATCTTCAAGATCAAGCAAAAACGTCCTTAGGTTTTGATCCACAGCGACCGTTGATACTGGTCTTTGGTGGTTCACAAGGTTCACAGGCAATCAACTCTGTCGTCGAAACGGCTCGCCCACGTATTAGTGCAAAGTCGATATCAATACTTCATTCTGTTGGCGGATCAAATGAACTTCCAGCCGCCCAGGAGTACTACAAGGCAGTCTCATACATTCACGACATGGCAACTGCATATGTAGCAGCAGATCTAGTTATTGCGCGAAGTGGCGCTATCACCTGCTCAGAGGTGCGCGCCTTAGGAAAATTTACAATTTTTATTCCGCTTGCAGTGGGAAATGGCGAACAAGCTCTCAACGCTCTTGATTTGGTTGCTCGGAAAAGCGCATTGGTGATTGAGCAGAAATCCTTCACCGCCACATGGTTGGTCGATAACATTGATTCCATGATCGACCAGAGTATCGCCAACGTGCGTGGCATCGACTTTGGTGATCTTGATGCAGCGCAGAAGATTGCAGCACTCATGGAGAACTCTCTCAGAAAAATAAAGGCTTAACTCAATGCCTAACCC
>CAZNUC010000005.1:10976-36798 GCA_964576165.1 uncultured Candidatus Planktophila sp.
AGCACTCATGGAGAACTCTCTCAGAAAAATAAAGGCTTAACTCAATGCCTAACCCGATGCCTAACCCGATGCCTAACCCAATGCAGCGACCAGAGCTGAAAGAGTGGATTGGAGAGTCTCTCCACTTTGTTGGAATAGCCGGTGCCGGCATGAGCGGGTTGGCTCGTATCGCACTCTCACACGGCATACAGGTCTCCGGAAGTGATAGCAAAGACTCTTCGGTGGTCTTAGCGCTGCGGGAACTTGGCGCAGTGGTGCATATTGGACATGATGCATCGAATGTAGAAGGTAAAAAATTTGTTATCTACTCAAATGCAATTCCCAAAAGCAACCCTGAAATTGTCAGAGCGAAAGAGTTGGGTGCGGTCTTGCTCACGCGCGCGCAGGCGCTGGCAGTATTAATGACTGGCACAGAGAGCGTTGCAGTGGCTGGCACGCATGGAAAAACTACAACATCATCCATGCTGACCGTTGCCCTTCAATCCTGTGGCGCTGATCCTTCATTTGCGATCGGGGGAACAGTCACCGCCTCTGGATCTAATGCTCACAGAGGAACCGGAAAAATTTTTGTTGCTGAAGCGGATGAGTCAGATGGATCGTTCTTGGAGTATCGCCCCCATAGCGCGATTGTGACTAATGTTGAACACGACCACGTCGATTACTTTCTCACACCTACTTCAGTTATCGAAGTCTTTGTCGAGTTTGTGAAGACAATTGACCCAGAAGGGTTTCTTATCTATTGCAGAGATGATGTAAGTGCGACTGCCATTGCAGAGCACTCATTTGCTAAGAGGATCTCTTACGGTACAGATCCTCAATCAGATTTACTCATTGATCAGATTCAATTACTCCCAATGGGCTCGAAGTCACGCCTACTATGGAAAGGCCGAGCCATTGGAACACTTGAATTACAGGTCCCGGGCCACCATAACCTGCTCAATGCTGCTGCAGTGGTTGCAATGGGATTATCACTGGATCAACCAATCGCAGAACTTCTACAGGGGCTACGTACCTTTCAAGGAGCAGGTCGCCGCTTTGAGTTAAAGGCCAGCGTGGCCGGAGTCAGGGTGGTTGATGATTATGGACATCACCCAACCGAGATTGAAGTAACTCTGACAGCTGCGCGCCGATATGCCGGGGACGGTCGAGTGCTCGTCATATTTCAGCCGCATCGCTACAGTCGAACTCAGGCATTTCTTGACTCCTTTGCGCGAACTCTAGATTTGGCTGATCACGTAATACTTCTTGAAATATATCCTGCCAGTGAGCTACCGATTCCTGGCGTGAGCTCTTCTTTAATTGCAGAAAAAATGGTTAATGGAGTTTTTCTTCCAAACTTTCTCGAAGCATCGGATGCAATCATCTCCATGGCAAAGCCTGGTGATGTGATCCTTACTTTGGGCGCAGGTGATGTGAATTCATTAGCTCCGATCATTGTGTCAGGCCTGGAGCAACGATTTGAAATCGATCTGAAAAAGTGAAGCGGATTCTGTTAAAGCCAACTTCCCTAGTACTCATCTTAATCACTAGCGCTTTGGCATATGTTCTCGGCTGGTCACAGATCTTTACAGTCAAAGAAATCACCGTTATTGGTTCTCCGAATATTCTGACCGAAGGTGATATCCGAAAGATGAGCCAAATCAAGATTGGCCAGCAACTGGCGAGAGTGAATATCCAATCAACTGAGGGCAATATAGAAACGATTAACTGGGTCCGCGATGCTGAGATTTCACGTAATTGGATTAATGGAAGCGTCGTCCTCTCGGTTACCTCGCGGGAGCCGATCGCTTACTTTAACTCCGACCAAGTTTCCGGTCAGACTATTGATAGCGAGGGAGCCCTCTTTATCCTGCCAGGTTTTTCCCGCACCGATCTGGCAGTGATCTCGTCTTCCTCACCAGAAGGAGCTCTGGCGGCAAACTCACTCTTCATAAATCTTCCGGCTGAATTTCAAGGGACTATCTCATCGATGGTGGCAGCCACACCCTCCTCATTCATCCTCAACACGCGTTATAAAGGTCGGGATATAAAGATTCGCTGGGGCGATAGTTCGCAGATGAATCTAAAAATCTCAGTTGTAAACCGTCTTTTAGCGATGCCAGAAAACAAAAAGGTGACGGTCATTGATCTTCTTGCACCACATGCGCCAATAGTCAGTTGAAAAACTCTCAAGGTGAAGATTAGGAATTGGTACGAGTCGGTGTTTGATTCACCCTCCGTATCAGCCTACTTTGGCGCTTATTAAAGAACCACTAGAGACGATGAATCGTAACTCTCAAGGCGAGATTTATAGTTCATAAGGGGGATTGTTGTGGCTGCTCCACAGAATTACTTAGCTGTTATTAAAGTCGTTGGCATTGGCGGCGGCGGAGTGAACGCGATCAATCGAATGATTGATGTCGGACTCAAAGGTGTTGAGTTCATCGCGATCAACACTGACGCGCAACATCTGCTGATGAGTGATGCCGATGTGAAACTTGATATTGGTCGTGCATCAACAAAAGGTCTCGGTGCTGGTGCTGCTCCTGAAAAAGGAAGACAGGCTGCAATTGATCACACAGAAGAGATTGAAGAAATTTTGCGTGGTGCAGATATGGTCTTTGTTACCGCCGGCGAAGGTGGCGGTACAGGAACTGGTGGCGCGCCGATAGTTGCAAAAATTGCGCGCGATCTTGGTGCACTCACTATCGGAGTTGTCACTCGTCCATTCTCATTCGAAGGAAAAATTCGCACTAAGCAAGCAGAAGAAGGAATTGCGCTTTTGCGCGATGAAGTCGACACTCTGATTGTTATCCCTAACGATCGCCTTCTAGCAATTTCTGATCGCAACATCACCGCTGTCGATGCATTCAAGAGCGCTGATCAAGTCTTGCTCTCAGGTGTCCAAGGAATCACTGAGATCATTACTCAACCAGGGTTAATCAATCTAGATTTTGCAGATGTAAAGACAGTCATGACCGATGCTGGATCAGCGTTGATGGGCATTGGCTCTGCGCGTGGAGAAAATCGTGCAGTGCGCGCTGCTGAACTTGCTATTTCTAGTCCGTTACTTGAGACATCAATCGATGGAGCAATGGGTGTTCTCCTCTCTGTCGCTGGTGGGTCAGACCTAGGACTCTTTGAGATCAATGAGGCATGCGAGCTAGTACAGGCTGCTGCCCATCCAGATGCTCGAATCATTTTTGGAACGACAATTGATGATGCCCTTGGCGATGAAGTACGAATTACCGTGATTGCCGCTGGTTTTGATGGGGGAGAGCCAAAGAAGATTTCGGTGCCCGTCATCAACGCCTCAATTCTTGGTGGGGTTGCTGATCCACTTCCAGATAATGACCCACTGCTCGTTGCAATGGATCTAGATGCGAAAAAGCCAACCAGGAAGGTAACTTTTGAAGATCTCGTAGCTGAAGATGAGATCGATGTGCCTGACTTCATGAAGTAGGGCGAGTGAATTTTAGATTTACAGAGAGCACCGGTGGTAATTCCACCGGTGCTTTTCTCTCCCGCAATCTTGCTCTTCATGTAGGCGATCAGCCGGAGATAGTTGGATCCAACCGCAGTTCACTCAGTGATGAAATTGGTTTACCTGTTCAGTTTATGGATCAGGTTCACGGTGATCATGTTGAAGTCATCGATGATTTCACCCAGTCATCTCCGACCGCAGACGCCCTTGTTACCTCGAATCCACAGATAGCGCTAGCGGTGATGGTTGCGGATTGCATTCCACTGCTTCTTGCAAACCAGGGAAGTATTGCCGCGGTTCATGTGGGCAGAAAAGGTTTACTTAATGGAGTGTGGCACAGGGCGATCGCCAAGATGCGCGAGTTGGATTCATCACCTATCAGCGCTGTCATTGGTCCTTCGATTTGTGGCAGGTGTTATGAAGTGTCGTCAGAGATTTTTGACGAAGTCACCCAACTTTTGCCACGAGCAGCGGCAGAGACAATTCAGGGAACACCATCACTAGACCTTGTAGCGGCACTCACCTTTGAATTAGAGAAAATTGAGATTGACGTTCTCTCTGTCGCCCGATGCACGGTGGAGGATTTCTCACTCTATTCTTATCGTCGAGATGGAGTAACGGGTCGACAAGCAGGTGTGATTTGGATATGAGCGATCAAGAGCGAGTGAAGGAGATCTCTAGCGCTCTTGCCGAAGTTGAATCTCGCATTGCTCACGCCTGTCTTTTGGCGAACAGGGCGAGAGAGGATGTTAAGTTAATAGCAGTGACAAAGACTCATCCAATCCGCGATGTTGAAATCCTTCACTCGTTAGGTATACGAGATTTTGGTGAAAATCGAGATGCAGAGGGTGTAGAAAAGTCTGTCGCCATCACGGGAAGCTGGCATTACCAAGGGCAGATACAGAGCAAAAAAATCGGATCCTTGGCGCGCTGGGCACAGGTAGTTCATTCATTGGATGATCTTTCTCATCTCCAAAAGTTTGATCGTGCACTGGATGCGATCGGTGATAAGACTCTTGAAATTTTCATACAAGTCTCCCTCGATGGAGATCCTTCTAGGGCCGGGCTCACAGATGACGAGGTGCTCAGGGCCTGCCAATTAGTGGTTGATTCTTCGCATCTGAAATTGATGGGTGTGATGACCGTACCTCCAGTAGAGGCCGATCCTGAAGAATCATTTTCCACAATTGCAGCGATCGCCGGCCGCGTACAACGTGATTTCCCGCAGGCGAAATATATCTCTGCAGGAATGAGCGGGGATTTTGAAGTGGCTATCGCCTATGGCGCGACACACATTCGAATCGGTAGCCAAATACTGGGGTCGAGAAGGCCAGCGCCATAAAATAGAGACATGTCAGCACTCAATAAAGTCATGGAATATCTCGGCCTCGTAGATGGCCCAGTCGGTGCTACAGAAACTGCCGAAGAGAAGGTCGTTAAGAAAACCGTTCGAGAAGTGCGTCCGGTATCAGTTGTCAACTCTAATCAAAGTGCAGGTGTGACAGTCATTGGTGGAGGTCAGTCGGTTCAGGCGGAAGTAACACCTGATATGGAACCTTCATACAACATCATTACCTTGCATCCGCGCTCCTACTCTGAGGTTCGTCAGGTGGGAGAGCATTACCGTCAAGGAAATCCCGTCATCATTAACCTCGATGATATGGATGAATCTGAAAGAAAGCGCCTCGTTGATTTTGCAAGTGGACTTGCCTTCGGATTGCAGGGTGGCATCGAAAGAATTGCTAGCCGAGTGTTTTTGATTTCACCTGCCAACGTCAAGGTTCGCACTGAGGATAAGGCGGCGTTCGCTCAGGCAAGTTTCTTTAACCAGAGCTAACTCTAAGCAGAGTATTCGCACATGCTTCAGTCGCTCTTACTCAATCTGCTCACATTCTTTAAGTGGGTTCTCTTTGCTCGCTTGATTATTGATTACATCAGAATGTTCGCCCGTAATTGGCGGCCAAACAGTTTCTTACTCGCAATTTTCGAGTTGATTTATACGATTACTGATCCAGCAATGAAATTTGTTGGACGCTTCATCCCGCCATTACGGCTTGGGGGAGTCTCATTAGATCTCTCATTCATTGTCATATTACTTGCCCTAAATATTGCCTCAACTATCGTAAGACTCGTCCTTTAACTCTTACTCAATAAGGCAGCGATACCAAGATCATTCTCACCCTGATTTAACGATGGATCTTGCACAAGTGTCGTTGCCAAAACTTCAGAGCTGATAAATGAATGTTCTGAGACGATCGCTGCATGGGTTTGAGCGTTAGCGTTGTACTTCACATCAATTCGATCTGAAATCTCGAATCCATCTGACTTTCGCTTCTCTTGAATAAATCTAATGACTTCACGCACAATTCCTGCCTGGATGAGCTCCGGAGTGAGAGTTAAATCAAGGGCGACCGATTCGCCATCATGGCTTGCCACCATCCAGCCACTCCTAGGGACTTCAGTGACAACAAGGTCGGCTAGGTCAATGAGGAATGCTCCTAGCTCGGTTGTTGAATTCTTACGTAAGGATTTAACGAGAGCAGTCGCATCTGTTCCGGCAATCAGTTTGGCAACTGTCTGAACCTCAGAGCCATATTTAGCACCGAGAGATTTGAAGTTAGCCTTGACTGAAATATCAACAAGATCGCCATCTGCATCCGCAATGTCGGCAAGCTCTAAAACATTGAGCTCATCAGCGATCTGATCCTTCATCTCTTGTGGAAGTTCATCCCAACCCGAAGCTGAGATGAGAGCCCGACCAAGGGGTTGGCGAATTTTCACCCCAGATTCGGCACGAGCTGCACGTCCTTGCTCAACAACTCTGCGAGTCATGGCAACTTGTTCGCTCAACTTCCGATTTATGAGAGCACTTGATGAAGTTGGGAAATCACTCATGTGCACAGACGAAATTAGGGAAGAATCTGCAGGAAGGATTAGCTCTTGCCACGCGTGCTCGGTGATGAATGGAACCATAGGGGCAAGCAATTGAGTCAGAGTTACAACACACTCGTGCAATGTGGCCAGTGCAGCAAGGTCACCATCCCAAAAACGACGACGCGAACGTCTGACATACCAGTTAGATAGATCATCAATAAATGTTGCAAGGACTCGACCTGCATGCTGGGAATCAAAATCTGTGTATGCCTTATCAACTTCGTCGATAAGAATATTTAACTCCGAGATAATCCAGTGATCCATGAGCGAGCGATCTGCATGTGCTGGAGCGGTTGCAAGATCAAAGTTGGCAGCGTGTGCATAGAGTGAGTGAAATGACAGGGTATTCCAATAGGTAAGAAGTGTCTTTCGTACGACGTCGCTGATGGCATCGTGACCCACACGTCGTGCTGACCAAGGGGAACCTGCAGCGAGCATGTACCAGCGGACGGCGTCGGCTCCGTGTTGATCCATGAGTGCAATTGGTTCGAGAACGTTGCCAAGATGCTTGCTCATCTTGCGACCATCTTTATCAAGAATGTGTCCAAGGCAGAGTACGTTCTTGTATGAGGATTGATCAAAGACCAGCGTGCCAATAGTCATCAGTGTGTAAAACCAGCCACGTGTTTGATCAATTGCTTCACAGATAAAGTCCGCTGGATACGCTGCTTCAAACTTTTCCTTTGAACCTTCTTTATGTGGGTAGCCCCACTGCGCAAACGGCATAGCCCCTGAATCAAACCAACAGTCAATTACCTCAGGCACTCGCGTCATAGTCGACGAACATTGCGCACAGGTAAAAGCAATGTCGTCCACGAATGGACGATGGGGGTCGAGTTCCAGCAAATCAAGACCTGCTCGATCACCTAGTTCTTTGAGTGAAGCCACACATTCTTCATGCTTGTTCTCACAACGCCAGATGGGAAGAGGCGTACCCCAGAATCGATTGCGCGAGAGCGCCCAATCAATATTGTTCTCAAGCCAGTCACCGTATCGACCAGTTTTAATTGTCTCTGGATGCCAATTGGTTTTCTCATTCTCTCTGATAAGTGCATCTTTTATCGAGGTGGTTCGGATGTACCACGATGGTTGTGCGTAATAAATAAGAGCGGTGTGGCAACGCCAACAATGCGGATACTGATGCTCGTACTGAAGGTGCTTGTAGAGAACACCACGAGATTTAAGTTCTTTCACCAATGGCTTATCTGCCTCCTTGAAAAAGAGACCGGCTACAAGCGGAGTATCTGCAATGAAAGTTCCATCAGGTGCGATTGGATTAACTACCGGCAGACCATAGGCACGACATACCTGTAAATCGTCTGCACCAAAGGCTGGCGCTTGGTGAACTAAGCCTGTTCCATCTTCAGTCGTGACATAGGTTGCAAGTACCACGAAATGAGAATCTGGGATATCAACAAAATCTAGAGGTCGTTTGTAGCTCACCCGTTCGAGCGTCGAGCCTTTGAACTCTTTAAGGATTTCAACTGTTCCAGTAAGACTAGCGGTCAGCGCTTTTGCAACAACAAGCACCTCGCTTGCATCTTCGTGGGTGACTCTTGCAGCAACGTAATCAACATCAGGATGAACAGCAATTGCCGTGTTAGACACAAGTGTCCATGGAGTTGTGGTCCAAACGAGGAGGGCTGCATTGAGATCAACGAGGTCTCCAGATGTGATTGGGAAACGGATAAATACTGAAGGGTCTGTGACAGTTTCATACCCTTGCGCCAACTCGTGATCGCTTAATCCAGTTCCACATCGTGGACAGTAGGGAGCCACACGATGGTCTTGAACGAGAAGACCTTTCTTCCAAATTTCCTTAAGTGACCACCAGACGCTTTCAACATACTCTGGAGACATCGTCCAATACGCTTCGTCGAAATCAACCCAGAATCCCATACGCTCGGTCATGGTTGTAAAGGCACCAACGTGACGCGTTACTGATTCGCGACACCGGTCATTAAATTCGGCAATTCCAAATTTTTCGATATCTCCCTTGCCAGAGAAGCCCAACTCTTTCTCGACTGCAATCTCAACGGGGAGGCCATGGCAATCCCAGCCCGCTTTGCGAGTGACAAACTTCCCCTTCATTGTGTGAAAACGGGGAAAGACATCCTTAAATACTCGCGCCTCAATGTGGTGTGTTCCCGGCATTCCATTTGCAGTAGGCGGACCCTCATAGAAGGTCCACGGCTCTTGACTAGCCCGAGCCGACAAAGACCGTTCAAAGATCTTCTCATCCCTCCACAGATCGAGGATGGAACGCTCCATTGCGGGCAGATCAATCTGCGCAGGAAGTGGGCGAAATTGTGAACTCATGAGGGTGGAGAGTCTAATGCAGGCGAGATCTGCGCTGGCTATGAGGGGCCCGGATCATCCATTTTTTCTCAACTATTCTCATCTGAGAGCGAGTGGCATATTTGGTAGAAGTGGGAAAAGCGCATAAGGTGCGCGGCGTGTCAGCAAAAAAGGTAGTGAAGAAGGCCGCCGCATCTGCTTCGAAAGCGAAGAAGAAGCCAGCGGCCAAGAAGGCTGCCGTAAAGAAGAGCGCGGTGAAAAAGGCCGCTCCAAAGAAAGCTGTGAAGAAGGCTCCTGCAAAGAAAGCCCCTGCAAAGAAGGCCGTGAAAAAGAGTGCACCAGTAAAGAAGAGTGCACCAGTAAAGAAGAGCGCACCGGGTCGTCCATTTCCCGCAAAGGCAGGCAAACCGACACTCACAGTTGATGAGAAATCACAGACAGTTTCAGTTGCAACGGTAGTTGCACCAGTTGCAGCGCCAGTGGTTGAAGAGCGACGCTTGGTCATGCCACCTCCGGCGCGCCCAATCAAGAGTGGTAAAAAAGTGGCACCGCTCAAGCCAATTAAATCTGCACCTACACCAGTGACTGCTGCTGCAGGTGAAGCTCCTTGGAGTGCCAGCGAACTTAAAGCAATTCGAGTTGAACTGTCTCAAGAACTCACTCGTTTAAAGCATGAGCTTGAGCTGATTGAAGCAGAGATGGAAGATTTGATTGCAGATTCTGGAGAGGGCGCTGGCGATGATCAGGCTGATTCAGGAACAAAAACTTTTGAACGTGAACATGAGATGTCGTTGGTGATTAATGCACGTGACATGGTTTTGCAGACTGAACGAGCACTTATTCGCATTGATGATAAAAGTTACGGTAACTGCGAAGATTGTTCAAACCCGATCGGAAAAGAGCGCCTTCATGTATTTCCTCGTGCAACGCTCTGCATGATCTGTAAGCAGAAAGAAGAGCGGCGCTAATAGTGCCCTCGAAAGTGCCTTTCAATCTAGGTTTAACAAGGTTTGCATTTCACTGGCAACGCCTTTATCTCGTTGGCGCTTTGATCTGGGCGATAGATTTCACAACCAAGGTGTGGGCACTTGAATCGGTCAGTCCGGTGAAACCAACTCCTATCATTGGATCCTTCCTTCAACTGCGACTTGTCTTTAATCCAGGCGCAGCCTTTAGCGTTGGTACAAATGTGACATTCATCTTTACGATTCTCTCAGGCGCTGCAGTTGCTGGTATTGCTTACTATGCGATCAAGATCGATAACCGTTGGTGGGCAATGGTTCTAGGGCTCGCTCTAGGTGGAATTTTGGGAAACCTCACCGATCGAATCTTTCGCCAACCATCACCTTTCAACGGCCATGTCATCGATTGGATTGAGTTACCGCGCTGGCCAGTCTTTAATATTGCAGATATGGCAATAGTGTGTGCGGCAGTTCTATCAGTAGTGTTGATCACTAGGGAGATTCCTCCTTTTGCCCCTCTGGGCGATCAGAAAAAGTAGGTGACGTAGATGGCAAGAGAGTTGCGAATACTCAGCGTGCCAGAAGGCGTTGCTGGAGAGAGAGTCGATAGCGCACTAGTTCGAGTACTAGGTTTGTCGCGCTCTGCAATTGTTCGACTCATCGATGATGGTGACATTACATGTAATGGGGTCGCTCTCGGAAAATCTGAACGAGTGAGCGCTGCTCAAGTAATTGAAGTTCTGCTTCCAGAACATATCGAACACGAAGCAATTCCGCTAACACCTCTTGATGGGCTTGAGGTTGTCTATAACGATGACCACATCATTGTCATCAATAAACCTGTTGGGTGTGCAGCACATCCAAGTCCAGGCTGGCACGGGCCAACAGTTGTTGGCGCTCTTGCTGCTGCTGGATACACAATTTCAACTTCTGGCGCAGCAGAACGTGCAGGTATCGTGCATAGACTCGACGTTGGAACTAGCGGATTAATGGTTGTTGCAAAAACAGATAGAGCCTTTACCGTCCTCAAGGAAGCCTTTCGAACCCGTAGCGTAAAGAAGACGTATCACGCGTTGATTCAGGGACATATAGATCCACCAACAGGAACAATAGATGCACCGATTGATCGGCATCCTAAAGTCGATCATCGCTTTGCAGTTGTTGCTGATGGAAAAGAGAGCATCACCCACTATGAACTCATTGAGTATTACCGCGGCGTCACAATGGTTCAGGTCGAACTTGAAACGGGGCGAACCCATCAGATTCGAGTTCATATGAGCGCTCTTAATCACCCGCTGGTTGGAGATACGACTTATGGCGCCGACCCTGTTCTTGCCAAATCTCTCCAGATGACCCGACCTTGGCTGCACGCTAAGGAGCTCGCCTTTGCTCACCCGATCTCCGATCAAGAGATGAACTTCACGGTTGAATACCCCGAGGACCTTCAGGCGTGCTTGGCGTTGCTATCCGATGCCGTGATTCCGTAAGTGCTAATTTAGCCAACCTATGTCCAGTACACCTTCAGACTCATTCGCACACCTGCACGTCCATACCGAGTATTCAATGCTCGATGGCGCGGCTCGTGTTGCAGATTTAGTAGCTGAAGTCGCGCGACAGGAAATGCCCGCGATCGCAATGACAGATCACGGAAATGTTTTTGGTGCCTTTGATTTTTATAAGCAGGCGACCAATGTTGGCGTCAAACCAATTATCGGAATTGAAGCCTACGTCGCCCCCGAATCTCGTCATGAAAAGAAGCGAGTGCAGTGGGCCAGCGGGGGAGATGATGATGTCTCAGGCGGTGGCTCATATACCCATATGACAATTCTGGCTGAGAATAATCAAGGTCTAGCAAATCTTTTTCGGCTCTCATCCCTTGCATCCCTTGAGGGGCACTACTACAAGCCACGAATGGATCGAGAACTCCTATCGCGCTATGCCGATGGCCTCATTGCAACGACAGGATGTCCTGGCGGAGAAATACAGACGCGACTTCGAATGGGTAACTATCGCGAGGCGCTTCGAGCCGCCAGTGACTACAGAGATATTTTCGGAGCCAATAATTTCTATCTTGAGGTGATGGATCACGGAATCGATATTGAAAATCGTGTCCGAACTGACCTGCTTAAATTAGGTACAGAACTCAAACTTCCACTTCTTGCAACGAATGATCTTCACTACACATTTGCCGAAGATGGCCCCGCGCACGAAGCGCTTCTCTGCGTTCAGTCTGGTTCCACCCTTGCAGATCCCAAGAGATTCAAATTTGATAATCATGAGTTCTATGTAAAGACAGCCGCCCAGATGCGCGAGATCTTCAAAGATATCCCTGAATCATGCGATAACACTTTACTTATCGCAGAACGTTGCAACGTTACCTTGCGCGAGGGTGAGAATCTTCTTCCACGTTTTGAAGTGCCACAGGGAGAGAGCGAAGATACATGGCTCCGTAAACTCTCACACGAAGGACTCATTTCACGTCTTGGTGATCGAGTGACGCCGACACATGTGCAACGTCTTGATTACGAACTTGATGTCATGATTAAGATGGGATTTCCGGGTTACTTCCTAGTCGTTGCAGATCTTTGTTCACACGCTCGCAGTGTTGGGATTCGAGTGGGCCCTGGAAGAGGTTCGGCAGCGGGTTCACTTGTTGCGTACGCACTTGGAATTACCGGACTCGATCCGCTCGAACACGGCCTTCTCTTTGAGCGCTTTCTTAACCCAGAGCGAATCTCGATGCCAGATATTGACCTGGACTTTGACGAACGTCGTCGCTCAGAGATGATTCGTTATGCCACCGAGAAATATGGTGACGATCGTGTCGCGCAGATCATTACCTACGGCACAATTAAATCTAAGCAAGCCCTTAAGGATGCAACTCGCGTACTCGGCTATCCCTATGTAATCGGTGAAAAACTTACAAAGGCACTTCCACCATCAGTCATGGGTAAGGACATCACGTTAGGTGGAGTATTTGATAAAGATGATCCTCGATATGGCGAGGCGGGAGAGTTTAGAACTCTCTACGAAACAGATGTGGACTCTAAACGCGTGGTCGACTTGGCCAAAGGGCTTGAAGGACTCAAGAGGCAGTGGGGAGTACATGCAGCAGGAGTGATTCTTTCGCGCGAACCGTTACTCGATGTCATTCCGATTCATCGTCGTGAAGCCGATGGAGCGATAATTACTCAATTCGATATGGGCGCTTGTGAAGCAACGGGCCTTCTTAAAATGGATTTCTTGGGACTTCGAAATCTATCTGTACTAGATGACGCGCTTGCGAATATCAAACTTAATCTGAACGTTGATGTCGTCCTTGAGAACCTGCCCCTCGCGGATAAGAAGACATTTGAACTCTTGAGCCGCGGTGACACTCTTGGCGTGTTTCAACTCGATGGTGGACCCATGCGCGCGCTTCTTCGCAGCATGGCTCCTGACTCCTTTGCCGACATATCAGCAGTCATTGCACTCTATCGTCCGGGACCAATGGGCGAGAATGCACACAATAACTATGCAGACCGAAAAAATGGTCGCAAACCGGTCGAAGCAATTCATCCAGAACTGCGTGAGCCTCTTGCAGAAATTCTCGGTGATACCTATGGGCTCATTGTCTATCAAGAGCAGGTAATGGCTATTGCTCAAAAAGTTGCAGGTTTTTCACTCGGTCGCGCAGATCTCTTGCGAAAAGCGATGGGTAAAAAGAATAAAGAGATTCTAGATAAGGAGTACATTCCCTTTGAAGCAGGAATGAAATCCAATGGCTTCAGCGATGCAGCAATTAAAAGACTGTGGGAAGTCCTTATCCCATTCTCTGATTACGCCTTCAATAGAGCACACTCGGCTGGATATGGAGTTGTCTCGTTCTGGACCGCCTATCTGAAAGCAAACTATCCAACCGAATATATGGCCGCTCTATTGACTAGCGTTCGCGATGATAAAGATAAATCAGCGCTCTATCTCTCTGAGTGTCGCCGCATGGGAATCAGTGTTCTGCCTCCAGATGTTAATGAATCCAACTCTGAATACACCCCTCGTGGTAAGGATATTCGTTTTGGTCTCGCCGCGATAAGAAATGTCGGTGAGGGAGTTGTTGCCTCGATCAAGAGCGCGCGCGAAAGCAAGGGTGCATTCACATCATTTGGAGATTTCCTAGCCAAAGTCGATGCTCAAGTGTGTAACAAGAAAACTATTGAATCATTGATCAAAGCAGGAGCATTTGATGATTTAGGTCATCATCGTAAAGCTCTCGTGGCAATCCATCTCACTGCAATTGATGCTGTCATAGAGAGCAAGCGTGCCGAAGCAATTGGTCAATTTGATCTCTTTGGAGATGAAGGCGGCTCACAGATGAGCGGTCTGGAGATCGAAATTCCTGAAGGAGAATGGGATAAAGCAACTTTGCTCTCATTTGAAAGAGAGATGCTCGGTCTATATGTATCGGATCACCCGCTTCTTGGAGTTGAACACATTCTGCGCTCTCACACAGATATGTCGATCAGCGCGTTACTCGATGATGGGGGAGTTCAAGAAGGGTTTGTCACGATCGGTGGGCTCATTACCGGAATCTCCCGCAAAGTTTCGCGCCAAGGTTCATCGTGGGCGATTGTCACCATCGAAGATCTAGAAGGTGCGCTAGAAGTTCTCTTCTTCGCCAATACCTACAATCAGTATGCACTAAATCTTATTGAGGATCGTGTGGTAACAATTAGGGGCCGCGTCGATCGACGGGAAGATCAGATTAGATTTAGCGCACTTGAAATGTCTCCCCTGGACATTACTAGCGGTCCCGTCGGACCACTACTGATTTCATTACCGATCACTTCATGTACCCCACCGATTGTTGAAAGAATCAAGGAAATTTTGCGCTCACATCCTGGTAAACGAGAAGTACATCTTCAAATTAACGATGCGGGTTCCCAGACGATGATGAAAATTGATGCTCTCGTCACATCTTCACCGAGCCTGAGCGCTGATCTGAAGAGCATCCTTGGCCCCGACTGTTTGGTCCGTAGCTAACTTCATTAATTCATGACTCATCGTCGGGTCGCACCAAAGTAGAATGAGCTCATGATTCGCAGAGTTGACCTCAGAGGAAGCGGCCTGACAAAGGCCGGCTACCAAAAACTTCTGCCTCGAGCCACCCTTGATATCAATCAAGCAATGAAGACCGTTGAACCAATTCTGGCGAGAGTTAAAAATGGAAGTATCTCTGATCTCCTTGATCTCTCATTCGAATTTGATGGTGTGAGGCCACCAGCACTTCGGGTCTCACAGCGTGATCTTGATCAAGCACTGAGCAAACTTGACCCAGCAGTCCGAGCAGCCCTTGAGCACTCTATTGAACGTATCCGCAAAGTTCACGATGATCAACGACGAAAAGAAATTAAGACGAGCGTTGTCGATGGTGGAATTGTTACCGAGCGTTGGATTCCAGTTGATCGAGTGGGTCTCTATGTTCCCGGAGGAAGAGCGGTCTATCCATCGAGTGTGATGATGAATGTGATTCCGGCTCAGATTGCCGAAGTTGCGAGTATTGCCGTTGCATCACCTCCGCAGAAAGAGTTTGGTGGCTTGCCACATCCAACAATTCTTGCAACGTGTGCTCTACTGGGTATCAATGAGGTGTATGCCATCGGTGGCGCACAAGCAATTGCACTCTTTGCCTATGGCATGGATGAGGTCTGTGAAAAATGTGATCTCGTAACGGGACCTGGCAACATTTATGTTGCTGCCGCTAAAAGAGCGCTTCGAGGTGTTATTGGAATTGATTCAGAGGCAGGACCTACTGAAATTGCAATCTTGGCAGATAGTTCTGCAAATCCAGTTCACATCGCCGCAGATTTGATTAGCCAGGCAGAACACGATGTCATTGCAGCCGCAGTCTTAGTCACTGATTCACAAGAATTGGCTGAAGCTGTTGAGATCGAACTCAATCGTCAAGTTCCGCTCACAAAGCATGCAGAACGAATTGGAACCGCACTCAGTGGAATACAGAGCGCTATCGCACTTGTCGATGATATCGAGCAAGGGCTAGATGTCGTTAATGCATATGCTGCCGAACACCTTGAAATTCAAACCAGAGAGGCCCGCACCGTGAGTGCAAAAGTTCGAAACGCAGGTGCAGTGTTTATCGGTGCCTTCACTCCCGTTTCACTTGGGGATTACTCAGCAGGCTCCAACCATGTTCTGCCAACAGGGGGATGTGCTTGCCATAGCAGCGGACTCTCGGTCGCAACTTTTCTCAGAGGGCTACATTTTATTGAGTACGACGAGAAAGCATTTCGTGATATCGCACCTACAGTGATCACTCTCGCTGAAGCAGAAGATCTCCCCGCGCACGGGCAGGCAATGAGCGCGCGATTGGATCAACGATGACAGACCAAACCTGGCCTTCTTGGCTGCCAATCCGTTCGTCACTCTCACACCTATCACCGTACGGTGCGCCTCAGGTGGAATCCGACACGGCTCTTAATACAAATGAAAATCCATTTCCGCTCTCTGCGGCCATCGCTGATGCGATTTCTCGTCGCATCTCAGAGGTTGCAACAACTCTCAATCGTTATCCAGATCGTGATGCACTCTCGCTACGAACAGGGCTTGCGGAATATATCAATGAGATGTCATCAACTGATTTCACTGCTAGGCAAATCTGGGTTGCAAATGGCAGTAACGAGATTATTCAATCCTTGTTCTTAGCCTGTGGTGATCAAGGAGCTATTGGATTCCTTCCGTCATATTCAATGCACCCTTTGATCGCAAAAGTCACTTCAACGAAGTGGTGTGATGGAATACGGGAGAACGATTTCTCACTTAATATTGAGAGCGTTCTAGCTCAAATCAAGGCAAACCCTTCAGGTCTGACCTTCATCACTACTCCAAACAATCCCACAGGTGAAGCCATCACTCTGGCTGACATTGAAAGAATTGCTCAGCATGTTTGCGGATTACTAGTTGTCGACGAAGCTTACGCGGAATTTTCAGATGAAAAATCTGCCGTTACCTTGATCGCGCAATACCCACAGATCGTTGTCATACGGACTATGAGCAAGGCCTTCTCCTTTGCTGGGGCGAGAGTGGGATACCTCGTTGCTCATCCTCGAGTCATCGATGCCATGATGCTCGTCCGCCTCCCGTATCACCTCAGTACCCTGACTCAGAGTGCAGCCCTTGTGGCACTAGATTTCAAAAGCGAACTTCTTTCAGGAGTGGCGCAGTTGATTGCAGAACGCAAGCGCGTAACAGAAGCACTCGTTGCGATGGATCTAAAAGTTCTTCCTAGCCAGGCTAACTTTCTTCTCTTTACTGGCTTCACTCACAGCTCTGCCGAATTGTGGCAATTAATGCTTGATCGAGGCATATTGATTCGGGATGTGGGATTATCGGGTTACCTACGGACCACAATCGGCACTTTCGCCGAAAATCAGAAGTTTCTACATGCGTTAGAAGAGTGCCTAGTGAAGGAGAGATCATGAGAACAGCCCGAGTTGAACGTAAGACCAAAGAATCGCACGTTCTTGTTGAAATTAACCTCGATGGCTCTGGTCAGATCAGTGTCGATACGGGTGTTCCGTTCTTCGATCATATGCTTTCACAATTAGGTAAGCACTCCGGATTTGATCTAACGGTAAAGACAGATGGCGATGTGGATGTTGACTCTCATCACACAGTTGAAGATACATCTCTGGCATTTGGTCAAGCGCTACGCGAAGCTCTTGGCGACAAGGCCGGCATTCGTCGCTTTGGCGATGCCATGGTTCCACTCGATGAGGTATTAGTTCAGGTAGCAGTGGATCTCTCTGGTCGACCATATCTAGTTCATCGTCAACCAGAAATTGTTGAGCTGATCGGTACATTCGACACCACATTAGGTAAGCACATTTGGGAATCAATCGTTGCAGAAGCCCGTATCGCGCTACACATTCGTGTTCTTGAGGGTCGTAACGCGCACCATGTCTTTGAGGCTCAATTTAAGGCTGTTGCTCGCGCACTTCGTGATGCAGTCGCAATCGATGCTCGGGTATCTGGCATACCTTCGACTAAAGGCTCACTCTAATTTCAACGATTGCAATTCTGGATTACGGTTCTGGCAATCTTCGATCGGCGGCGAGAGCCTTTGAAACATCTGGATTAACAGTTGTATTGACATCTGATCCTAAAATTGCGCGAGAGGCGGCAGGTCTTGTTGTTCCTGGTGTTGGTGCATTCTCGGCTTGCATGGAGGGACTAAAAAAAGTTGGAGCACCAGCAGTAATCGCTGATCGTTTTAGAGATGCCCGACCAACCCTTGGAATTTGTGTTGGAATGCAAGTTCTCTTTGCCGATAGCGATGAGAACGGAATCCATCAGGGCATCGGCATCTGGAAAACATCTGTACGGAAGTTGCAGGCTCCGGTTCTTCCTCATATGGGATGGAACACGATTACGCCAAGCCATAAGTCCATACTTTTCGACGGGGTAGAAGGCGAATCTTTTTACTTTGTTCACTCGTATGCAGCGCGTGAAACAGATGTTGGCGATGCGACGTATGCCTTGCACGGTGAAAAATTTTTAGCAGCGGTGGAAAACGGCTCTCTCAGCGCAACACAATTTCATCCAGAGAAGTCAGGCCGTGCGGGCCTCGCACTGATCAAAAATTGGAGTAAATCGCTATGAACTTTCTTGAACTTTTACCCGCAGTAGATGTAAAAGATGGGAGAGCAGTCCGCCTAGTTCAGGGTGAGCTCTCTCAAGAAAGTATCTACGGATCTCCACTTGAAGTTGCACTCGAATTTGAAAAGTCAGGAGCTGAGTGGATTCACCTCGTTGATCTTGACGCCGCCTTTGGCCGTGGTGAAAATACTGCGCTGCTAGCCGAAGTTGTTGGCAGACTAGATATTGATGTAGAACTCTCTGGTGGAATCAGAGATGATGAATCACTTGAGCGCGCAATCGCTACTGGATGTCGACGTGTCAATCTCGGAACCGCAGCTCTTGAAAACCCAGAGTGGACTTCCCGAGTCATCAATCGATACGGCGATCAGATAGCAGTCGGTCTTGATGTTCGCGGACATGTTCTTGCCGCTAGGGGATGGACCCAAGAAGGTGGTGACCTCTTCGAAACAATCTCTCGCCTTGAATCAGATGGGTGTGCTCGCTACATCGTCACAGATGTCACTAAAGATGGAACGCTGCAGGGTCCGAACCTAGAATTGTTGCGAGAAGTCTGCGCCGTTACAAAAAAACCTGTCGTTGCAAGTGGTGGGATATCAAGTCTTGCAGATATTTCTGCACTCAGTGCGCTGCGTGAGATCGGTGTTGAAGGTGCCATTGTTGGGAAGGCTCTCTATGCAGGTGCATTTACCTTAGAGCAAGCTCTTGAAGTGACGCGATCATGACACTTTCCACTCGAATCATCGCCTGTCTCGATGTTGATAATGGGCGAGTAGTTAAGGGCGTTAACTTCACCGATCTTGTTGACGCGGGCGATCCAGTTGAGATGGCAAAGCTCTACGACTCCGAAGGTATCGATGAGTTAACATTTCTTGATATCTCTGCAAGTATTTCAAATCGTGAAACAACCTATGATGTTGTGGGACGTACAGCAGACCAAGTCTTTATCCCCTTGACAGTCGGCGGAGGCGTTCGATCAGTAGATGATGTAGATCGCCTACTTCGCGCAGGTGCAGATAAAGTCTCGATCAATACCGCAGCAATCTCTCGCCCAGAACTCATCTCAGAGATTTCAGAACGCTTTGGCAATCAAGTACTAGTTCTCTCTGTTGATGCGCGACGAGCACGAACACCATCTGGTTTTGAAGTTACTACTCACGGTGGGCGTACTAGCGCTGGCCTCGATGCATTGTCATGGATAGAAGATGCAACTAGCCGCGGTGTCGGTGAAATTCTGCTCAACTCCATGGATGCTGATGGAACTCGCGCCGGTTATGACATAGGAATGATTACTCGAATTCGGGAGGTATCCTCACTTCCACTGATTGCAAGCGGTGGCGCAGGCTCGCTAGAAGACTTTGCTGCAGCCATTGAGGCAGGGGCCGATGCCCTCCTTGCTGCGAGTGTCTTTCACTTTGGTATCCATCGCATTCAAGACGTGAAGAAGTATCTATCTGAGCATGGATATTCCGTGCGCACAGGTTCCTCGCTCTAGGGCACAATTAGCAGGTGAACACGATTCTTCCCCAAGAGATACGCGAGCTTTTGAAAGACTCCGATGCTCTAATGCCCGCGATTGCCCAAGATAGCCTCTCGGGCGAGGTGTTAATGCTTGCTTATGTAAACGCCGAATCCCTTGCGCTCACAATTGAATCGGGGTTTGCCACCTACTTCAGCCGATCACGTAATCAGATATGGAAGAAAGGTGAAACTTCAGGTCACCTCCAAAAAATTGTCTCCATCTCTCTTGATTGTGACGGTGATGCAATTCTCTTTCTGGTCAGTCAAGAAGGATCGGCATGCCACACTGGTGAGTTCACTTGTTTTCATCGAGAAGTTTTTCCAGCTCGCGATGCAGAGAGCAATGACATTACAGAATGAATCTGCAAGAGTTTAGAGAGTTTGCACGCGAATACAACGTTATTCCCGTGTACAGAAAGTTGCTCGCAGATGGCGAAACACCACTTGGTGTTTATCGAAAGCTGGCCGGAAAATCTCCTGGCTCGTTTCTCCTAGAATCGGCCGAGCATGGCGGTGTGTGGTCTCGGTACTCGTTTATCGGCGCACATTCTCAGGCAACGCTCACCGAAGTAGATGGTCTTGCGCAGTGGATTGGCGTTGCACCTGCTGGAGCGCCCGCTGGGATTGATCCGCTAGACGCACTTCGCTTATCTGCATCACATCTTCGCTCTCCCAAGATCCCAGGCCTACCTCCACTGACTGGCGGCCTCGTTGGTTATATGGGTTATGACAGCGTTCGTAGATTAGAGAAGTTACCGAGTAGTGCTGAGAAAGATATTCCACTTCCAGAGATTGCATTCATGTTGACGAGTGATTTAGCGGTAATGGATCACACAGAGGGGAGTATCACTCTGATTGCTAATGCGATCAACTGGGATGGCTCCGATGATCGTATTGATGAAGCCTTTTTCGATGCTACTGCGCGATTGGATCGAATGCAGAGTCAACTCACTGCAGCAATCGCTGGTGAAATTGCAGAGATACCGTCTGTCGGTGAACTCACCTTCGACCGAAATATGAGTGAAGAAGATTTCATCTCAAAAGTTTTACGGGCTAAGGAAGAGATTCTTTCGGGTGAGGCGTTCCAGATCGTTCTTTCGCAGCGTTTTTCTGTGGAGTGCAGTGCAGATGCAATAAATGTCTATCGCATGCTTCGTCTTCGAAATCCATCGCCATATATGTACTTGTTCAGGTTTGAAGGTGGTGTAGCGGTTGTCGGATCTTCACCTGAAGCGCTAGTCAAAGTCACACAGGGCGAAGTAATGGTCCATCCGATTGCGGGAACTCGAAAGCGTTCAGAAACACCAGAAGAAGATATTCGCCTTGGTGAAGAACTTCTTGCTGATCCTAAAGAGCGAGCAGAGCACCTCATGCTGGTAGATCTAGGACGAAATGATCTTGGTCGAATATGTGCTGCAGGTTCTGTTGAAGTTATTGATTTTATGAGTATCGAGAGATATTCCCATGTGATGCACATTGTCTCGACAATTACCGGCACGTTAGCTGATGGAAAAACTGGCGTTGATGCGCTCTTTGCGACCTTTCCTGCTGGAACGCTCTCAGGCGCGCCTAAGCCGCGAGCAATGGAGATTATTGAAGAACTTGAGCCACATCGTCGTGCTTTATACGGCGGTGCCATCGGTTACCTTGATTTCACTGGCAATGTAGATACTTGCATTGCAATTCGTACAGCGCTGATCTACGACGGTCGTGCCTATGTACAAGCAGGTGCTGGCGTTGTCGCCGATTCAGTACCCGAATCTGAGTATCAAGAATGTATAAATAAAGCGGCAGCGGTCTTGAGCGCTGTGAGCGCTGCGCAGGCAATGCAGGCAATGCAGGCAAGAAGTGATGGGTAGACCATGATTGATCTTCTTCCCATAGCAGTGAGTGCAGTGGTTGTCGCAGCGCTTGTAATCGCGATAAGCAAAAAGTTCTCTCTATCCCCACGATATGAACGCAAGCCCAGAAATCGATCGGTATGGAGCGCGCAAGATCATGGGGAAGATCCCACCGATGAGGGCAATCATGAACGTTCTTGATTCCATCATCGAAGGAGTACGTGAAGATCTTGCTGCACGTAGATTGCCTTTAAACGATCTACAAGAAAAACTTGAACACGCCTCTGCGCCAATTGATCCTCACGCACAATTGCGCGGTGATCTCATATCTGTCATTGCAGAGGTGAAGCGATCATCTCCAAGCAAAGGAGCGTTGGCAGATATTACTGACCCAGCAGCTCTTGCCCACACCTATGAAGAAGCAGGGGCAAGCGTGATTAGTGTTCTCACTGAAAGACGTCGATTTGGTGGTTCACTTGAAGATCTCACCGCAGTTCGATCTGCAGTGAAAATTCCTATCTTGCGTAAAGATTTCATGGTCGATGAATATCAGTTCTATGAAGCGCGTGCATATGGCGCTGATGTTGTGCTCCTAATTGTCGCCGCCTTATCTACCAATCAACTCAGAGATTATTACGAGATGGCGACAGAGTTAGGTATGGCAAGTCTTGTCGAGGTTCACACGCACGAAGAGTTAGATCGGGCGATGGAGATTGAGCCGCGCATTATTGGTATCAATTCAAGAAACCTTAAAACCTTAGAAGTCGATCAACGGGTATTTGCCGAATTACTTTCTGAGATCCCCGCTTCTATCATTCGTGTTGCTGAGTCAGGAATATCAACGCGGCTAGAGGTAGAAAATGCCGAATCCTTTGGCGCAGATGCAATTTTGGTGGGTGAGGCGCTGGTTCGTGCGGGGGATCCACTTTCTGCACTGCGCGCACTGCAGGGTCTCTAGTACCCTCATATCCATGACTACTCAGGAAGAAAAGATTATTGGCCACTTTGGTCCGTTCGGTGGTCGTTTCGTTCCTGAAGCACTTATTGGTGCACTCGAAGAGTTAGAACAGGCCCATATTGCAGCAGCAACAGATCCTGCATTTGCTGCCGAACTTGATCATCTTCATCGCACGTATACAGGGCGCCCAAGCATCATCACCGAAGCGCCACGTTTTGCCGAGTATGCAGGTGGTGCACGGATTCTCCTTAAGCGAGAAGATCTCAATCACACGGGCTCACATAAGATAAATAATGTTTTGGGGCAAGCACTGTTAACCAAACGCATGGGAAAAAAGCGAATCATTGCTGAGACAGGTGCTGGTCAACACGGAGTTGCATCTGCAACTGCAGCAGCGCTGATGGGTCTTGAATGCGTTGTTTATATGGGGGAGGAAGATACCAAGCGACAAGCTCTCAACGTCGCTCGTATGAGATTACTCGGAGCAACTGTTGTGCCTGTTACTAGTGGATCTCGGACTCTTAAGGATGCAATCAACGAAGCAATGCGCGACTGGGTTACAAATGTAGAAACGACGCATTATCTCCTTGGCACAGTTGCTGGCCCACATCCATTTCCAACTATGGTTCGAGATTTTCATCGCATTATTGGTGTTGAGGCCCGCGCTCAAGTCTTAGAACTAACCGGCAAACTTCCAGATGCTGTGCTTGCATGTGTTGGTGGCGGATCGAATGCGATTGGAATATTTCACCCATTTATCGATGATGTGAGCGTTCAATTAATCGGCCTTGAGGCTGGTGGCGATGGTGTAAGTACTGGGCGTCACGCTGCGACCATTTCAGGTGGAACACCCGGTGTATTACATGGAACTCGATCA
The DNA here is from genome assembly GCA_964576165.1 of uncultured Candidatus Planktophila sp. GTDB lineage: Bacteria > Actinomycetota > Actinomycetes > Nanopelagicales > Nanopelagicaceae > Planktophila. The sequence goes on from CAZNUC010000005.1 coordinate 34,483, forward strand.
TATGTATTACAAGATGAAAACGGTCAAACTGTTGAATCACATTCAATTTCTGCAGGTCTAGATTATCCCGGCGTCGGTCCAGAGCACGCTTTCCTTCATGACATTGGTCGCGCGCAATATCGCGCAATTACAGATGCAGAGGCGATGGAGGCATTTGCTCTTCTCTGTAAAACTGAAGGCATTATTCCCGCTATCGAAACAGCGCATGCCCTAGCCGGTGCGATGCAAGTGGGACGCGAGATGGGACCATCAGCAACACTTCTCTTAAATCTTTCTGGTCGTGGAGATAAAGATGTTGCAACTGCTGCCCAGTACTTTGGAATCGAGCTTTAAGTTGTCGCTAGACACTCCGCTGGATCAAGTACTTGCCAGAGCCAAGAGTGAGAATAGAGCGGCGCTGATTGCTTATATTCCTGCTGGATTTCCCAGCCACGAAGGGTGCAAAAAGGTTATCGCTGCTTTCGCCGCTGGAGGCGTTGATGCAATTGAGATTGGTTTCCCATATAGCGATCCAGTGATGGATGGCCCAACAATTCAAGCGGCTGCAGTGCAGTCGTTGAGTCAAGGCACTGGTGCAAAAGAAGTATTTGAGTCACTCAAGTGTGCTACAGATCTTGGTGTCGCAGCAGTTGTGATGACATATTGGAATCCCATAGAACGATATGGTGTGGAAAAGTTCGCGGAATCAATCGCCGCAAACGGAGGATCCGGTGTTATCACTCCAGATCTGACCGTTGAAGAATCTCACGAATGGATTAAGGCGACCGATCAATCAAAGATTAATCGCATCTATGTAGTTGCCCCAAGCACTTCTGATGCACGGTTACCAAAAGTGACAGGGTCTTGCGGCGGCTTCATCTATGCCGCAAGCCTTATGGGTGTGACAGGAACGCGATCGAGTGTTTCCTCATCCGCCGCCGATCTCGTTGCACGCATCCGTACAACATCTGACACGCCAGTGAGCGTGGGGCTTGGAGTATCAACTCGCGAGCATGCAAAATCCGTTGCAGCCTATGCAGATGGTGTGATCGTTGGCTCAGCATTCATCAACGTCTTGCTTGAGGCCCGTGACGAAGAATCTGGACTCAGGGCAATACAAGAACTAGCAGAGCAATTGGCGCTGGGCGTACGAGAAGGCCGGTGAGCAGGTACCATTTGAGGAGAATTTTCTCTCGAATAAAAGTCTGATTAAGTCTAACTAGTGAGGATTAATAATGAGTAAAGCAAAGAAGAATTCGGTCAAGGCGCAGAGCGGAGATCCGTTCACACGTTGGCTCGTTGTTGGCATGGTCGCTCTCGTTGTTGCAGTTGGCGCATTCTTTTTCTTTACTACTGAGAATAAAGAGAGCAACGCTTCGCTCGCTGCCTTGGATTCATTCACACCTATCGGTGAATTTGAGGCCGCTGTCGACCCTGCCCAGGGAGATGGAATTGTCTTCAACGCTGGCCTACCGTTAAAGATCAACGTCTTTGAAGATTTTCAGTGCCCAATTTGTAAGTTATTTGAAGATCCGATTGGTCCATACCTCACATCGTTGATTACAGAGAAGAAAGCTGAAGTTGTTTTTCATCCACTCTCCTTCCTTGGTAATGGGCAGAAAGATGATGAATCTATCGCGGCATCAAATGCGGCATATTGCGCAGTTGATGAAGGTCGATTCCTCGACTTCCATAAGGCTCTCTATGACGTACAGTCCAGCGTTGAAAATTCTGGATTCCTCAACGATAAAAATCTCATCGCCATCGGTAAGAAAGTCGGAATCTCATCTCAAAAATTCTCAGATTGCATCACCAATAAATCTAAGTTGGTAAACGTTGCTGCCGCAACTGACTCCATGACTCGTTATGGGGTGCGAGGAACACCGACAACCTTAATCAACGGAAAAGTTTGGGAACGACAGAGTCCGGGCTTTGATGTGAATGAGTTTAAAGCCGCGGTTGAAGCTGCGATAAAGTAATTCGAGAAGAACTCTCGGATGTTTAGACACTCAATTCCTTCGCCTAGCTCTGCCTATGTTGAGATAGGTCCGCTCACTCTGCATTTTTACGCACTCTGCATCATTGCTGGAATTGCAGTTGCAGTCTGGCTTGGCGATAGACGCCTGAGAGCGATAAACCCAGCTCTTTCATCAGTTGTAGCAGACGTTGCAATATTCGCGGTGCCCTTTGGAATCATTGGTGGTCGCATTTATCACGTTCTCTCTGCGCCTTCAGATTACTTTGGCTCAGGCAGTGAGCTCCTTAACATCTTTGCAAGTTGGAAAGGTGGACTTGGAATCTGGGGCGCAATTTCGTTAGGAGCGCTCGGTGCATTTA
>CAZNUC010000006.1:0-12204 GCA_964576165.1 uncultured Candidatus Planktophila sp.
GTTTGGGAATGTGTAACATCACAAAATGCTGTACCGAAGTCTGCCCAGAGCACATTCGCATCACCGATAACGCGATCATTCCGATGAAGGAACGCGTTGTAGATGTGAAATATGATCCAGCGCGCTGGTTAGGATCCAAGATTCGTCGTCGCGAAGGGTAATACTCTTCTTATGGGAATACAGATTCTTCGTTGGTTTGGACTTGCCGCTGCTCTTTGGTGCGCAACTCTTCTTGTACCCGGAATCAGCATTAACGGCGGGGCTCTTACCTTTCTGTGGGTCGCTCTTCTCTTCGGTGTGATTAATGCTGTAATCGGAGGAATCGTAAAGATTCTCACCTTCCCGCTCACTTTTTTAACACTCGGACTCTTCATCTTCGTTGTTAACGCTGCGATGTTCTCACTCACTGCTCGCTGGAGCGATGCTCTCGATGTTCGCGATTTTTGGAGCGCACTCTTTGCAGTCATAATCATCAGCGCGATCATGACGATCGTAAATACTCTCGTAAAAAAGAGTAGACGCTGAAAGCGGTTCTTCTCGTCGCTATTGGCGGCGCGCTTGGTTCTCTTACTCGATACGCGCTTACTTTTGTCACATCAGATTCAGCGGCGGCGACTTTAAACGCCAACCTCATCGGAGTCGCACTTGCTGGCTACCTTCTAGTTTTGATGGAGCGACGTGGAACGCAGAATGTACGGTGGTTCTTGCTCCCTGGATTCTGTGGGGGTATGACCACATTTTCTGCAATTACAATCGAAGTAGTTGGTGAAAATGCAAAAGGCTTTGGGTATCTCGTACTCACCGCTGTTGCATCGCTCATTACGATTGTTATAGCAATTGCTTATGGTCGAGCGACAATAAAGGTAAAACCATGACTGCGCTATATCTCGTGCTCGGAGCTAGCCTAGGAGCTCCAGCGCGCTTTTTAATCGACCAATACTTTCGCAAGTTCACCAACAAGCCTGTAGGAACATTTATCGTAAATGTCTTCGGATCTTTTCTTGTCGGTCTCACCTTTTCAGATAAAACACACTGGCACGACTTTTTAGCCCTCGGTTTTGCCGGAGCATTTACAACGTGGTCAACATTTATTCTCGACCTCTACCTTGGTTATGAACTCAAGAAATATAAAGAGGTCACCATCAATTTAACGGTATCGATAGTTTTTGGACTCGCTGCTGCTTGGTTCGGATTACAGATTGCTTCTTAACGCATAAAGAGCGCGTTAAGTCGCCTTGTTGTGAAGAAGAGCCCAATAACAATCATCACCACAAAGTACATCGCATGTCCGGCCAAAGCCCATGAGATGTTTCCTAAGGTCAAACCACGCACAAGGTCAATGGCATGTGCCAACGGGAATAGACGAATAATTGTCTGTAGCCACTCAGGGAATACATCTAGTGGATAGAAAGAACCAGAGAATAAGAACATCGGCAATAAGACAACATTTACTATCTCGAGCTGCTGGAATGATTTCATATATGAAGTAACGGCCATACCAAATGATGCGAAACCAAAAGCGATTAGAACCGCAGCAGGAATAGCCAAGATGCCCCACATACTTGGGATAAGCCCAAGGGGAGCAACAATTGCCATGAAACCGATGGAGTATGACAGACCACGCAAAAGTGCCCAACTGATTTCACCGAGTGCGACATCCATCGGCCCAAGTGATGTTGCAAGCATGCCGTGATAGAGGCGATCGTGTTTAAGTTTGAAATAAACATTCATCGTAGAGTCATAAATCGCGCCATTCATCGCACTTGTCGCAAGAAGTGCGGGTGCGATAAATGCGACATAGCCAACAGGTTGCCCGGCAACGGTGATATCTCCGACGAGATCTTTCAGCCCGTAGCCAAAAGATAAAAGGAAGAGAACAGGCTCAACAAAACCTGAAATAACAATCATCCATGTCGATGATTTAAAGGCGATATAGGCTCGTTCCATAATCGCACGTGAGCGACCTGAATAGTACTTTTCGCCTGGCTTACCCATACGGGCTTCAGCTATTGCTACGGCAGTTGAAAGAATCATTACTTACCCAACCTTCTCGTGAAGATTCGGCGTGAAGCGAATAGTCCCACTGCAAGAATTGAGTTCAAGAAAATAAAGTGCACAAATAACATCGAAGTAGAGATTTCAGAGCCATACGTTAGCCAGCGGCCTAACTCAGTGGCGTGCCATAAAGGTGAAATCCAACCAATCCACTGTAGAAATATCGGCATACTTGAAAGTGGATAAAACGTTCCTGAGAATAAGAAAAGCGGCATAATGATGAATCGCTCAACAATAGTAAAGAACATATTTTCATTTTCGAGTAATCCCGCCAGCGCTTGCATCAGAGCACCAAAGGCAGCACCGGCCATAACGGCGGTAAAGATCGCAAGATAGGCACGTGGCGACTCAAGAACTCCGAATGCAAGCATGACCAGCCAATAGAGAACGGCGGTAAATACTGTACGGATCAAACTATTGAAGAAAACACCCATCGCAATGTGATTTCCGCTCAACGGTGTGGCATTCATCGAAAAGAATGTTTTATTCCATTTAAAACCTTCAAGGGTAGGAAAGACGCTCTCATCCATAGCACCTTGAATTGCAGCTGTTGCAAGGAGCGCCGGTGCTAGAAATGTTAAATAGGAAACTCCATCAATGCCTGTGCTACCTGCGTTTTGATCAATGTATGAACCAAGACCTAAGCCGATGGAGATGAGATAGAGAACTGGGTTAGCGATCGCAATAGAGATGATCAACCAGACCCATTTCAACATTGAGCGCAGGCGTGCCTCGGTAACAAAGAGTGCACCACGCGCTGCAACCTTGGCAGCATCAACAATCTTGAGAGAGCCTTGTCTGGCTTGGAAAGAACTCATTAATCGACCAAAGATCTTCCGGTAAGGCGCAAGAAAACATCTTCTAGTGAACTACGGCGCACAAGCGATGTCTTTGGGTGAAAACCCTTCTTATACACGCGCTCAAGAAGCTCTTCACCATCTTCTGTGTACATCAAGATGCGATCTGGTAACTCTTCAATTCTCTCGCATAGCTGCCCTAAATCATTAGCCATTCCTGCATTACGTTCTGAACCAAAGCGAACTTCAAGAACTTCCTTCGTCGAGTAATCTTTAATCAACTGAGCAGGACTTCCCTCAGCCATAATCGAACCCTTGTCCATCACAACAAGGCGATCACAGAGTTGCTCTGCCTCATCCATAAAGTGAGTTGTGATAAGGAGCGTCACGCCATCTTCTTTAAGTCTAAAGAGGCGATCCCACAAGATATGTCGAGCCTGAGGATCAAGACCTGTGGTGGGTTCATCGAGCATCAGAATCTCAGGCTCGCTGACGAGCGCACGCGCAATTGTCAGACGGCGCTTCATCCCACCGCTTAAGGATTCAACCTTTGCACTTCGCTTCTCTTCAAGTTGGGCAAATGCCAAAAGCTCTTCGATCTTACCTTTAAGAAACTTTCGGCTGAGGCCGAAGTAACGTCCGTAAATGTAAAGATTTTCAGTAACACTCAATTGAGTATCTAAATTATCTTGTTGTGGCACAACGCCAAGGTGAGCGCGAATCTGTGGGCCAAATTGTTCTGGATCTTTACCTAAAATTGTGAGCTCACCTGAAGTACGCTGAGATGTTGCACCAATCATGCGCATTGCAGTTGATTTGCCTGCACCGTTTGGTCCTAAAAGCCCGAAGGACTCGCCTTTGAGAACATCAAAATCGATGCCATTTACAGCGGTGAAGTCATCGAACTTTTTAGTTAGTCTACGCGCGCGGATTAATGATTCGCTCATTATCCAATCTTATCGCGACTGCTGTAGTGATTTGATCCACTCTTCAACCGCATCAGGATGGCGCGGAATGCGTTCTGAAAGATTAAGATATCCATTTGCCGTCACAACCACGTCATCTTCGATGCGGATTCCGATTCCGCGATATTCAGGGGTAAAGAGTTCATCATCAGGCTGGATATAGAGACCGGGTTCAACGGTGATAACCATTCCTTCACGCAATACGGCATCTGTGTAATTTTCTTTCCGTGCCTTTGCGCAATCATGGACATCAAGACCTAAATGATGGCTCACTCCATGCAAAGTCCAGCGACGATGCAGACCAACTTCAGGTCGGAGTGATTCTTCAGCGCTGACTGTAAGGACGCCCATATCGGCTAAACCTTTAGCTAAAACTGCTTGGCAGGCTTTATTAATATCTGAAAAAATTGCACCAGGTTTAACGGCTGCAAATCCTGCGAGTTGTGCCTCGTAGACCAACATATAAAGCGCACGTTGAGCTGGTGAGAACTTTCCTGAAATTGGCAGAGTGCGCGTGATATCTGCGGTGTAAAACGAATCAACTTCGATTCCAGCATCAATTAACACAAGATCACCATGTTGAACTGGACCATCATTGCGAGTCCAATGGAGAACGCAGGCATGTGAACCACTTGCTGCGATGGTGTTATAACCAACTCCATGACCTTCAAGTCGTGCGCGACCAAAGAATGTACCTTCAATAATGCGTTCACCGCGAGGATGTTCGGCAGCCGCCGGAAGAGTCAAAATCACATCATTAAAACCAAAACCAGTCGCATCGACTGCAAGTTGCATCTCGCGAATCTCGTATTCATCTTTAATCAGGCGTTGCTCAGATGTAAAGATCAAGAATTCTTCTTCACGTGGATGAACCGCAACTGCTGCATCAACCATACGATCACTTCCGCGCAACAAAAGTGCAGGAATACCTGTAAGAAAATTCTGAAGCTCGGTGACTTTTCGAGTAGCAATCTGATATCGAGATTGCGCTTCGCTCAGCGTGTAGCGACGTCCAACCCAGAGCTCGCCATAGTGGGTATCGCGGTAGAAAGCGTCGGTATCACGCGTAGAACGTGGATGTATATATAGATATGTATCGTGGCCACCTTCAGCCTTTGGCTCCATTACTAAAACTGCATCTTCAGTTGCATCGCTGCCCTGAACTCCACTGTAGTAAGCAAAAGTTGAATCTGGGCGATAGACGTAGTCAGTATCGTTGGCGCGCACCTTTGAATTACCGGCAGGAATAACAAGTCGTATGTCGGGAAATGCCGCAGAGAGAACTTGTCTACGCGTATATGCATAGGTAACAACTTCGAGAGGCGCTAGTTCGGTTAGGTCAGAAGGGATCCACCCTGTCTTCATAAATTCACCATAGGCTTCAGAAGGCGCCTGATCATGCACTCTCTTTGTTGTGGTGCTCTCTCCTTCAGCGTTCTCATTATTCATATCTTTAGTCTACCGAGATCAATCTAAAACTGAAGTCCCTTCACGAAGCCACTTTGCCCTCGTATACTTGACGAATGCGAAGCGCTGATTGGTTTTCAGGAAATACAAAGGATTCATATATTCACCGTGCATGGATGCGCCGCGGAAATCCTGATTCAGCCTTCACTGGTACACGGCCTCAGATAGCAATTCTTAATACAGCATCTGATCTCACCCCATGCAACATGCATCTTAATGAAGTTGCCCAGAGTGTAAAAAATGGAATTTGGGAGGCCGGGGGAGTTCCTCACAATTTACCGATGCTCTCACTCGGTGAAACTAACCTTCGCCCGACTGCCATGTTGTGGCGCAACTTAGCTGCGATGGCCACAGAAGAGATGATCCGTGGAAATCCAATTGATGGTGTAGTTCTCCTTGGCGGTTGCGATAAAACAATTCCATCGCTATTGATGGGAGCAACTTCGGTAAATCTCCCAACAATTATTGTTCCGGGCGGGCCGATGCTTAATGGAACTTTTAAGGGAAAGATGCTCGGTTGCGGTACAGATGTATGGCGTTTTAGCGCTGATGTGCGCTCTGGAAAGATGAGCCAAGAAGACTTCAACGCATCAGAGCGCTCCATGATACGCAGCAAAGGCCATTGCAACACAATGGGAACAGCTTCAACAATGGGATGTATGGCAGAAGCGCTCGGTATGACTTTGCCAGGTTTGGCCGGTACTCCAGCGGCCGATAGTCGTTTACTTCAAGCAAGCCATGATTCAGGGCGCCGCATCGTTGAGATGGTGAAAGAAGATTTGAAACCGCAAGACATTCTCACCTTTGGCGCATTCACCAACGCAATTGTCGCCCTCGGTGCAATCGGTGGCTCCTCAAATGCTGTAGTGCACCTTCTTGCTATCGCTGGTCGCGCTGGCGTTAATCTCACACTCGATGACTTTGATCGAATTGGGTCGCGCATTCCGCTTCTGGTAAATCTTCTACCTGCCGGTGAACACCTTATGGAGGATATGTTCCGTGCAGGTGGATTACGTGCCGTACTGACTCAGGTTGAAAAGCACCTTGATCGCAGCGCGATTAACGTTATGGGTAAACCACTAGTTGATAGCCTCAAAGGCGCTGAGATTTTTGATGCATCAGTTATCGCAACGTATGAGAAGCCATTACAACTTGAAGCAGGTATCGCAGTATTACGCGGAAACATTGCACCAGATGGAGCAGTCATCAAACCAGCTGCTGCGAGTGCACACCTACTAGTACATACAGGTGCAGCAGTTGTCTTTGAAAGTATTGAGGATTTCCATGCACGCATTGATGATCCGGATCTCGACGTTGATGAAAATAGTGTTCTGATTCTTCGTGGATGTGGGCCTAAGGGATATCCGGGAATGCCAGAAGTTTCAAATATGGCAATTCCAAAGAAGCTACTTGAAAAGGGAATTGATGATCTTGTTCGCATCTGCGATGGACGAATGAGTGGTACGGCCTTTGGAACAGTTGTGCTGCATGTATCTCCAGAAGCAGCAGCCGGTGGACCACTTGCTTTGATCCAAAACGGTGACTTAATCGAACTCAATGTCCCAGCACGAACAATCAATGTAAAAATCAGCGACGCAGAATTAGCGGCACGCACCCCATCAGCTGCCACGATGGAAAGTTTGGCTAATCCATCTCGCGGCTGGGAGCGCATCTATGTAGATCACGTGCAACAAGCTCACTTAGGTGCAGATCTTGATTTCTTGCGAGGCGCTAGCGGTTCAGCGACGCCGCGCGAATCGCATTAAGGAAATATGAGAGCCTTCGTAATTACAGAACCACACATTGGCTCTGTCGTACAAGTAAATGAACCAGTTGTTGGTGAGCACGATCTTCTCGTTGCAATTGAACGCGTAGGAATCTGCGGTACCGATGTCGAATTCTTCAACGGTGATATGGCTTATTTGCAGAGTGGCCACGCGAAATATCCATTGCAATTAGGGCACGAATGGTGTGGTCGAGTAATTGAGATTGGTTCGCAGGTAGATGAAAAATGGCGTGGCAAATTCATTACAGGTGACACCATGCTTGGATGCCAGCGATGCGAACGTTGCACCAGCGGATATCAATATCTCTGTCATGACCGTGATGAAGTGGGTATCCGCAATGGATATCCAGGTGCGTTGGCAGAGCGCTTAGTAATTCCAGAGTTTGCCGCACACCTTCTTCCTGATGATTTAGATCCGGCGCTTGGTGCGATGGTTGAACCCACCGGAAATGCACTTCGGTCAGTGGATGCAACAAAACTTAAAGCGGGCGAACGTTTACTTATCTTCGGGCCTGGAACAATTGGATTGCTCTGCGCACTCATTGCCAAAAGTAGAGGAATCGAAGTTCATCTTGTTGGCATCGAAGAAAGATCACTTACCTTTGCCCGACAATTTGGTTTCGTGGGTGTGCATCACATCGACGCAATTCCACAAATACCAATTCACGCAGTTATAGATGCTACCTTCAATAATGAAATTCCTGCGTTAGCGCTTGAACTTCTGGAACCAGGTCGCACAGTTGTTTACATTGGTATCGCTGGGATTCCAAGCATGATTGATAGTCGCACCCTTGTCTTGAAGGATTTAACAGCAGTAGGTATTTTGAGTGGGTCTCCAGGAAATGCTGGCGCGATTAAGTTACTCAGCAACGGCGCAATTGATCCGCGTCCACTTATTGCGAGTGTTGTTTCGTTAGAAGAGAGCGCTGAAGTTCTAGCAGGCAAGCGTCCTGGTGCCATCGGAGATGGTCCAAAGATCCACATCAAGCCTTAATTTCTGCGATTAACAAGGCGGATAAGAGGCGGTAGACTTGCCCCACACTTGGAGACGTCGCATAGCCCGGTCGAGTGCGCCTCACTGCTAACGAGGTAAGGGGTTAAACCCTTCAGGAGTTCAAATCTCCTCGTCTCCGCCGCGTTTATTTTTTGATAAATAGTGCACCCAGGAAATTCAAAAGTTGATTTTCTTTTTGCCTCATCAAATTTTCCCAATCCCTGGAAGTAGAAGTTCCCAGAGAGCGATAAAGATAATCCTGAAAGGTCGTGGATGAATTATCAATGACCCTCTGGCAGAGGGTTGGCTCCCAGTTCAGAGGTCAACCTGTTGTTTCACTAGATTAATGAATCGGCTGATATTTATCACTGATAATCTACACTTGCATTATGGACATCGTAAACATTATGACCATTGTATTTTCTTTTTTAACTCTTATTGCTCTGTTGTATCAGTCCATGTCACTGACAAAATCCTTAAAAACCCAGTCATACCAACACATAATTGACTCCCAAACCTCTGTGGACAAAATATTTCTTCAATATCCAGAGCTTCGACCTTTTCTCTATGACAACGTTGATCTACCAAACCCAGATACCGAGCTTGGACGGCGCGCACGTGTGGTTATCGATGTTGCTCTTAATGTGATTGACTCAACCTACCAACAGCGTGACCTGATTCCTGATGAAATGTTAGGTTCATGGCTACATTACGCGTCCCAAGTAACAAACAACAAAGGTGTTCGACAATTTTTAACCGAAAACCCAGATTGGTACCCAATTGCTATGGCCAATGAGTATTCCAGATTAGTTGCTGAGATTGAAAGAAAAAAATGAAATTTGAATTTGTCAAGATTGGTCTAGAACATCTTGACGGAATTTTAAGAGTCCAGGCAAGGTCGTATTCATCTCAGTTTAACGAGAAGGCAGAAACTTTTGTTTCTAAAATAAAATTTTCACCCGAAACATGTTACGGAGTACTAGTAGAAAATAGATTAATTGCATACGGAATAAGTTTTCCTTGGCTTAAAAATAAGAGCGTAGATTTGAATTCAACTTTGAAGCAGAAACCTCAAAAACCTGAAGTGATGCATATTCACGACATCTCTGTAGATCCTGATTTTCGGGGTCTAGGTTTAGCCGAATCACTCTTCCTACGAATTGCACACGACGCCTTCGCACTTGGATTAAGTTCACTCTCCCTAGTTGCAGTACAGGGTTCAACCACATACTGGTCAAAATTCGGCTTTATGGATTCGCATTTCAATGTAGATGATTACGGAGCAGCGGCGGTAAAAATGGAGCTTGCTCTTGAATCCAGGCACGATACCTATAGATTCCAACCAGTAAATATCTCAGACTTGGATACCTTCCATGAATTTATGCTTTCTGGTGAGCCTCTTGTTGGTTCCGAATTTGAAGTTGTCACGCGCGATGAATTGAAGATGAATCTACAGTCACCCTTTTGGTTCCATGGGGGGATGAGAAATAATCTGGGTGAGTTAATCGCAGTTGTTTCACTACAAAAACTTGAAAAAGGTTTTTCAAAAGTAGAAAGCCTTTACATTTCAAAGGCAGGGGTCTCAAATAATTTATTGCAGGAATTTTGGAAATGGTTGGAAACTCCCATCAAAATTTTTGCTAGTAAGGCAATTAGCGTAAATGGTTTTCACGGGTTTGAGCCACTACCGTGGTCGGGCTATTCTGAATGGAACCATCTAAATGACAGTGAGGAACAGATATCACATAAAGTCGAAGCGGTGTAATCCTTCAGCTTTTCTAGAGAGAAGGCTTGTGGCTCAAACTTATTAAGTGTTCAATCGCCTAAGGTTCTATCAAAATTCTCTTTTTTGGAACTACCATAATCGTTCATAGACGGGAGTTTCTAACATGGGAAAGCAGATCGCAATTGTTACCGGAGCAGGAAGCGGAATCGGACGCGCAATCGCAACAGCGTTGGCTGTTGATGGATATCACGTCGCCATGATCGGACGGAATAAAGAACGACTCGCAGAAACCCTGGAAATTATTGAAAGAGGCCAAGGTGTCGGGAGTATCTATCCTGGTGATATAACAATTTCGGCAGAAGTGAATAAAATTTTCAAGGAGATTGCAAGTGTTGACGGAGAAGTCCAAATTCTCGTCAATAATGCAGGACATTTGTTAGTAAAGCCAATTACGGAAACTACCGAGACTGAATTGCGAGAACTTCTAGATGTTCACGTAGTTGCGACCTTTTTGTGTACCCAAAAAGCCGTGCCATTAATGCAAAAAAATCACTATGGACGAATTGTGAATATCGTTTCTGCGATGGGTCAAGGCGCTAGCGAATTTACATCTCACTATCAATTGGCAAAAGCTGCTCAGCACTCCTTCACGAAGAGTTGTGCGATAGCCTTCCGAAAAGATGGCATCACTGCCAACTCTGTCTCGCCAACAACAATTGATACGAACATCTTCCATAGGAATGATGCAAATTACAAAAAGTATTTAGGTCACTCGGCAGCCGACGAGTTGGCAAATCGGCAAACTTCAACAGCCAAAGGATTAGTAGGCGCGGATGAAGTTGCTCGGGCCGTACGATTCTTTACATCTCCTCAGTCCGGAAACATTACTGGTGAGGTAATTAGTATCTAACTCGATTGAAATACTCACCCAAGAACCCTAATTTTCTTTACTTTCGCTCTTTTCCCTAGTTCTGCACCGATTGTGAGCAGTATCAATTGTTCTAAAGTTCATTTCACTGCGATAAAGAATATTCTTACCCAATGTAGATTCAGGCCGCCGAGGTAAGGCGTTAAACCCTTCAGGAGTTCAAATCTCCTCGTCTCCGCAAGTTGTGGGGGTCCCTCTACCCCGAGGATTATCAAGAAATTCGATAGCCATTTGACCAGTTCCCGAGGCAAATTCCATTAAAGCCAATCGCAACTCTGGACTCTCCGCATCAATTGCGAAACCAAAAATTTCAGAACGGGCAGTCGATGGCTATCACTCTCTCAATAATCAGTTAATCGTAAAACATTTATTATCTTTAGCCCCTGCTTACTCGCAAATAGCTAGTCTGCCTAACTTCAGCCAGTCTTCTCTACTCTGATTAACATACCTTCATTGCCCTCTTCTAAGGCGGAAATTCTCCATCCATCAATTACAATTGATTTGCCTTCGTTTAACAATTCTTTCTGTGCCGTTATTGGTCCTTCACCATGGTTAATTCTTGAGTCTATTTTATAAACCAGCGCACCGCGAGAAGTGAAGTTATTGGACTGTCGGACTTCAACACTTAAGGTCACTCCCTCCTGAAGGTTTATAAGAATCAATTTAGGGTTCTTGCTTGCAATCTCGAGACTCTCCACATAATGGACTGTATTTCCTTGACTGTTCAGGCACCTCACTTGCTGGTCTGAGATCCAGCCGTTTAAAAATTTGCTCCAACCAAAAAACTCTTGGGAAGAACCGCCCATCATGTCCCATGACTCAGTTGGATTTGCACCTGATGAGCCTTGAAAAAGATATAGATCTTCAAGACCAAATAATGTGTGACCTAATTCGTGAGCAAGTGTTTGGAAATTTCCAGCAGCCATTGCTGTCTCTAAGGATACTCCTTTAGCGAATCCATTTTGCGTTGAGAATTTTTGACCCAAGAAAGCTTGCCCGACGCCCCAGCCTGGGTAACGGGTAGTTTCAATCGTCACCCCGTCGTATAGATCGAAATTTATCGACGGATCAACTTTACTGAGAATATCAATCAGCGCATCAGTGTTATTTTGCTGAGGTCGAGGGTTTGTTAAACCATACGATTCCGCCGTCCTATCGATTGTGAGCCACTTTGATTTTTCTACAACTTCATATCGAATATCTACTAAGCCGTAGGATGTTTTTTTATAGAGATCCTGTACTTGCTTAAGTGTTTCCTGGATCCTCACTAAATCGCCTTCAGTGAATGCCGGCGTATCAGAAAACTTTAGAGGAATGAAGAGAATTCTTGGAGTGATCGCACCGAGTAGCGCACTTTGAGGACGCGGGAAACCATTATTTCCGCTGCTGCGTGTTGTCAGATCTCTCGTCTTACACAGGGTTAAGGCCGTTAATTCATTCGATGGCGTAATCGCACTATTCGAATTTAGGTTGCTTGGTTTAGTAG
>CAZNUC010000006.1:12304-35230 GCA_964576165.1 uncultured Candidatus Planktophila sp.
GCGTTGGAGTAGGCGTTGGAGTAGGCGTTGGAGTAGGCGTTGGAGTAGGCGTTGGAGTAGGCGTTGGTCGTGGTTTGCTAGGTACAGAACCTTTTCTCCAAATGAGCTTGGTACCACTCTTAGTGCATGTGAATTTCTTGCCTGCGACGGTAGATGTTTGGCCTACTTTTTTGCAGATCCCCCCCGCTTTAATGGCAGCCGTTGCATCAAAAGGTGCAATTAATGCTAAAACTATGGTGAGGGAGAGCAGAGTTCTCTTCATAGTTGAAGTTTCGGACTTTTTTGTGAAGATAGCAAGCATTAAGATCGAATACGCCTATTCATTGTGAGCAGTATCAAATGCCCCAATACTCATTTCACTGCAATAAAGAATATTCTTACCCAATGAAGATTCGGGTCGCCATCCTTGCTTTGTCGCTCTTGGTGGTCATTCCTACTCCTGTTACAGCTGCTGAGGTTGTCGAAAATTCGATTGAGACTACCTCAGGGATTCTCATTGATACATCACTCTTTATTCCAGAAACCACACCAGCACCAGCAGTATTGCTCGCGCACGGCTTTGGTAGCTCTAAAGATGCGATGAAACAATCTGCTGAGTATTACCGTGACAATGGTTATGTAGTTCTTACATGGACCGCGAGAGGATTTGGTAAATCTTCTGGCCGAATTTCGATGAATTCAGCCGCAGGTGAGATTGGTGATATTCAACAATTGATCTCGTATCTTGCTACTCGCAAAGAGGTAAAGAAGAAGAGCGCCAATGATCCGATCGTCGGAATTGTTGGCGGATCATATGGTGGTGCGGCGGCGCTCTTAACTGCCGCTGCAGATAAACGAGTGGATGCTGCGATTGCAGATATCACCTGGAATAACCTTAATCAGGCGCTCTTTCCTCAGTCCTCTTTAGATTTATCCGAGCCTGGTCCCTTTAAGAAAGTATGGACAGGTACCTTTCTTTCTCTGGCAACGTTACAAAACCCTGCTCTTGGTGAGTGCGGCACTTTGGTTGAACAGTGGTGTGCTGCCTATAAAAATTCAGTTATAAATGGAAAGCCATCTGCTGCAGAGATAGCGCTACTCAATTCAGTTTCACCCAGTGAATCCCTTTCACGAATTTCAGCGCCCGTACTAATCAGTCAAGGTCAATCTGACTCACTCTTCCCACTCAGTGAGAGCCTGAAGACATTTGCTTCACTAAGAAAAACCAGTGCAGATCTGCCTCTTTCGCTGATCTGGCATGGCGGTGGACATGATGGTGGAACAAATGAAGATCAGTATCTACGCGTGCAATACCTTAATTGGTTTGATAAATATTTAATGGGAGCAGATATTTCGATTCCCGCCTTTCAATTTACCAAGACCAATGGTTCGATTTCATTACAAGATTCAACTGTGATTCCTAAAAATTTTTCCGCTGCAACGACTCCTGATGCAGCGACTATCAAGACAATTAATATGCTGCCAAAACCTGCAGTAATGGCTCATCCCATTGGTGGAATTCCTACCGCAATCTCGACACTTCCGGGAATCGGTTCGGCAGGAAGTTTAGCTGCCACCGTTGCATCTGACATTGCAGGCTTTAGCCCAGCATTTCTGCCAGCCCAGAGCGGATTCTTAGAGAGTGCTCAACTGGAGAAACCAGTTTCAATCGTTGGGCCTTCACGAATCAAGGTGCGCATTACAAGTTCTACCGGTGAAGCAACTCTCTTTTTCTCACTCGTGAGCAAATCTGCAAGTGGAGCTATCACCCAACCTAATGGAATTGTGGCACCGATAAAAATCACAGGAATCCCTGCGAGTGGACGAGAAATTACAGTTGACCTTCCATCTGTCA
This sequence comes from uncultured Candidatus Planktophila sp., assembly GCA_964576165.1. Lineage (GTDB taxonomy): Bacteria > Actinomycetota > Actinomycetes > Nanopelagicales > Nanopelagicaceae > Planktophila. The sequence goes on from CAZNUC010000006.1 coordinate 14,139, forward strand.
TTCTTGATGCCGCTGTAGGTGATTCACTCGCTGTTGGAATTTCCACCACTGATCAAGGTTATGAATTACCTAAATCCCCTTCTCTTTACACAGTGACTGCTCTTTCACCTCTTGAATATTCAGTGATTGACGCCGTATCTGTCACAGGCGCAGGAGCGATCTGGCTCTGGCCAGCACTTGCCTTGCTGGCTCTTTTATTAGCTTTTGCCTTTATCTATCTGCGCCGTCCACGCCACTCTGCCGAAGCAAGAGAAGAGAATTTCCTTGTGCAGGTAGAAAACCTTTCTAAAGTTTATAAAGATGGTTACAAGGCCGTTGAGAATTTATCTTTTACCGTCAGTCGCGGTCAGGTTGTTGGATTGCTTGGCCCTAATGGTGCGGGCAAGACAACAACACTGCGCATGATGATGGGGTTGATCTTCCCAACTGAAGGTGCAATTTATATGGGTGGAAAGGCTGTCTATCCAGGTTCACCTGCGCTTGCAAACCTTGGAAGTTTTGTGGAAGGACCAGGATTTCTTCCACACCTAACCGGTCGCGAGAATTTAGATCTCTATTGGAAATCAATTGGCCGCACTGGTGAGAAATATCTTGATGAAGTTCTCACTATTACAAAATTGGGTACCGCCCTTGATAAGAAGGTACGTTCATATAGTCAAGGAATGAGACAGCGTCTTGCAATCGCCCAAGCGATGATGGGAATGCCTGATCTACTTGTCTTAGATGAACCAACTAACGGGCTTGACCCACAACAAATTGCGGAGATGCGCGTAGTGCTTAAAGAATATGCCAAGACTGGGCGCACCGTAATTGTTTCTTCACACTTGCTCGCGGAGGTACAACAAACCTGTTCACACGTTGTCCTCATGCATCGCGGCCACTTGATTGCTTTTGGTCCGATGAAGAAGATTTTGACGAAGAATCGCCAGGCTCGTTCCCTTGAGGAGATCTTCCTAGAACTCATTGGCGATGACTTAGTGATCGGGAAGGCAGTTATATGAGTTATATAGTAGGAAAAACGTTGCCATATCGCGTCGAGCTATATCGCCAGCTCAAGCGTAAGCGCACTCTTTTTGCCTATGGTTTTGTTCTCTCGTTGCCAATACTCGTGGCTTTAGCGGTGAAATTTGGACCCTCTGGAGATGACGATGGATCTTCAGAGTTTGGTTCAGGCAGCACAGATATTATTGGCTTAGCCACCTTGGGAGCTGCCAACTTCACAACAACGATGTTGTTCTTCTCAACACCATTTTTATTAGTAACTGTTGTCTCACTCTTTAATGGTGACACTGTGGCAAGTGAAGCATCGTGGTCGACTTTGCGATATTTGCTCGCATCCCCTGTACCGCGCACACGATTATTGCTACAGAAAATGAAAGTCAGCCTCACACTTTCACTCATCGCAGTTCTTTTGGTGCCAATTTCTTCGTGGATTGTCGGGGCGATATCTTTTGGAATAGCGCCACTTCAAACTCCCTTGGGAGTCACATTTGATAACGCGGTTACCTTGCAACGTCTGGCGATCATGACGGTGTACCTCGCCTTCTCACTTCTTTTTGTCGCCGGCTTAGCCTTTTATTTGAGTGTGCGCACCGATGCACCTCTTGGCGCAGTTGGTGGCGCAGTAGGTATCTCGATTCTTTTGACAATTTTGGATGCTATTTCGGCGCTAGGTTCACTCCGCCAATGGCTGCCGGTTCATTATTCGGATACATGGTTAGACGCACTATCAACAACGATTGATTGGTCACAGATGGCAAAGGGTGCTTCTTACTGCGCCATTTTCGGGATTCTTTTCTATGCGCTTGCGATAACTAAATTCGCGAAGAAAGACATTACTTCTTAGTAATGAAAAGTTAGTGCTAATCTTTTGCAAGTACAGGTGATTCATTTGTCACTACCAGACTGACGTCGAAGATTGATTAATAACGTTAGTACAAAGGTAATCATCGAAGGAAGGAGTAAGTAGATGCGTGCAGGTTTTGGTCAGTTTCAAGTAGCCTCCGAGGAGTATTTGCTCTTTGCACAACAATTTGGAGCTACCGACGTACTTTTTAATACACCTCTCATTCCAGGCGATGGAGGTAAATGGCAACTCCAGGATTTAGTGAAACTTCGTCTCAGGGTTGAACAATTTGGAATGAAATTAACAGCGCTTGAAAACGTTCCTACAAGTTTCTATGACCATATTATGTTAAATGGTCCACGCCGTGACGAGCAGATTGAAAACATGATTTTTACCGTACGCAATATGGCACGCGCAGGCATTCCTATTTTTGGATACAACTGGATGCCATCTCATGTATGGCGCACACCGCCTAAGCGGATTCGTGGGGGAGCTTTAGCCACTGCATATGACCATGCGCTAGGTTCGACTTACCCACTCACTCACGATCGTGAATACAGTGAGGATGAGATGTGGAAGAACCTTGAGTATTGGATAAAGATCATCACACCTATTGCAGAGGAAGAGGGAATCCGGCTAGGAATTCATCCATGCGACCCTCCGGTGGAATCACTCGGAGGTATTCCACAGTTACTCCGTAGCTTTGAATCATATAAGCGTCTTATTGAGATTTATCCAAGTGACTCAAACGGAATTGAATTCTGTCAAGGCACATTCTCGGAAATGAAGGATGATATCTACGAGATGATCGATTACTTTGCTTCACGTAAAAAGATTCTCTATGTGCATTTCCGCAATGTCTCTGGCAAAGTGCCCAACTTCTATGAAGAATTCGTCAACACTGGATACGTTGATATGTATAAAGCGATGAAGATTTATCACAAGCATAATTTCGATGGATTCTTTATCGATGATCACGTACCACACACCCATGGTGATACACCGTGGGGACATCGTGGTCGAGCATTTGCAAATGGCTATATCCAAGCAATGATTGAAGCGGTACAAAAGGGCGTATAAATAATGCGTTTGTAGGCCCGCCCCACCCCATTGGATGGGATTAAGAATTGGCTCTAGTGATCTTTACGGCGCTTGCCTAGCCGGTTCGGCTAGTGGTGGACGACAGATAACGATGTGCGCACCTGTCACTGTGTATCCACCTGCTACATGTGGAATTACTAAGGCATCACCTTGTGTAACTTGCATTTCGGGTGCATTTGCAAATGTAATCAACCCTGTACCGCTGAGGACGAGTGCAATTGCGAAACCTTGTTCAATGTCACCAATTCCCGGCGCTAGGTGTGCTCTAAAATATCCATCTGCCTTGAGAGGCAAGATAGAACGTAGAGTCTTACTTGCAAAAACATCACGAATAACAAGTGATTCAAATTCACTTTCAGTAAGTGGATCTAACTTCAGTGCATCAGTAACAGTCTCGAACCCAAGCCCTAGATGGCCATCTTTGATTCCATCAACGGCGAAGCCTTCCCATTCAAGGAGCGCTGATAAATCTGTTGGCTCTTGTAATTCAAGTACGAATATCCCTGAGTCAATTGCATGTGCAACACCTGCAGGAACCAAGATTGCATCACCAACGCTTACCTCTGTTCTGCGAAGAGATGCAAGGAGTGCGGGTGAATCCTGGTTCTTCACCAATTCCAGTAAGTCAGTTTTATTCTGTGCCCTGTTAAAACCAAGCCCAACGCCAGCACCCGCAGGTGCTTCTAAAATAATCCACGCTTCTGTCTTTCCGTGATCAAGACCAAGATGCTGCTTCGAGAAAGCTTTATTTGGGTGGAAATGAACTGGCAATCTTTGATCAGGATCAAGTAACTTCACGAGAACTTCGATACTTAATCCAAAGTTATTTATATGCTCTTGGCCAAGCCACAACGTGGGATCTGCGCTGATTGCATCTTTGAGGAAACGTCCGTCAGGCAGGCGCGATAAACCTTGTTCACTCTCGCCAAATCTGGTGGTGATTGAACCGATCCATTCTTCAGGACGCATTGGTCCGCCTGGACCGCGGCGAAGAGCGCCTATGCGATTACCGCCTCGATAGAAGTGATCGAATTGGTTAGACGGCAACTTTGCGGGAATTACCTCATGCTCTGGCATAGCCAAAGAATAGCGGTACTGGATAAACTTCATCATCATGATCAAATCAAAGAGGAATCTGCCTAATCTTCCTTACTTCTATTCTTTGATTGATTGGAAGTTGCCTACCTTAAGCCGGCGAAAAAGTGCGACGATGAAGGCGCAGACAGTTGAAGATCTCGCTCGTGCGGCAAAGAAACGAGTTCCTAAGGTTGTCTTTGATTATGTAGAGGGCTCAGCCCTGGATGAGATTGGCTATTCACGTGCACAGCGCGCGATCCGCCGAGTCCAATTCAACGCCAGAATTCTCCGAGATGTTTCAGAGGTAGATCCATCTGAAGTGATTTTTGGTAAAAAAGTAGACCTTCCAATTGTCTTTGCACCTACTGGGTACACGCGTTTGATGCACCATGTTGGTGAGCCGGCCGTTGCATCGGCAGCCACAAAGAACAACCTCATCTACTCACTTTCTACGATGGGGACGGTCTCTCCTCAGGAACTGGCTGACGCTGTTCCACAATCGCGTCGCTGGTTTCAGTTATATGTGATGAAAAATCGTGAAGATAGCGTTGCAATCATTAAACAGGCACGTGATGCCGGATTTGAAGCTCTTATTCTTACCGTCGACACAACAGTCGGAGGCATTCGCCTTCGCGATCTTCGCAATGGGCTAACAATTCCTCCACGTATTCGCGTCTCAACAGTTTTTGCAATTGCTCGTAAACCAATCTGGTGGCTTAATCTATTTACAACCAAGAAATTAGAGTTTGCAGCTTTTCGTGGATGGAATAAATCGCTGTTGGAGCTCTCGAATACGATCTATTCACCAGCAATTTCTTTTGAAGATATTAAATGGCTACAGAGTGAGTGGAGTGGCCCAATTATTGTTAAAGGAGTTCAAAGCGTTGCGGACGCGAAAATACTTGCGGATTTGGGCGTGCAAGGAATTGTTTTATCGTGCCACGGCAGTAGACAGCTTGATCGTGGTCTCGTCCCAATCGAAATTCTCTCTGAAGTAGTTAAAGAGGTCGGCGACAAGGTGGATGTATTTATCGATGGGTCATTCATGTCAGGCCAGGATGTGTATGCAGCAATTGCTCTTGGGGCAAAGGCTGTCTTTGTGGGCAGGGCCTATCTCTATGGAGTAATGGCAGATGGCGAACGCGGCGTGGAGAAAGTAATCGAGTTGATGCGACGTGATTTCGTGAACACAATGGGGCTTACCGGCAATAGAAATTTAACTGAAGTGCGCCAAACAGGCGCCGTCCTTCGGGTCTAGAGAAAGGATTTTGAGATGAGTTTTCAACCTGAGCTACTACTAGAGTGGGATGCCAATACTGGAGAGGGCCCAGTATTCGATGGAGACTTCTTACATTGGGTTGATATCCCAAAAGGATTAATACACAAAACTGATCTGAAAACTCTGGCAACTGAGAACTTAACTTTAGGAGTAATCGTGGGTGCGGCGGTGCCGTTTGACTCCAAGGATGCATATGCAGTGGCTTATAAAGGGGGGTTTGCTACCTTTGAAAACAATGTGCTTAATCTGGTGAATCCATTCCTTTCAGACCCAGAGTATCGAATGAATGATGCAAAATGCGATGCTCGTGGAAGATTATGGGGTGGAAGTTGTCATATGAAATTTAATCCCGGTCAAGGAAAGTTACATCGCTGGGATGGTAATGACAACAATAAAGTGATGGTTGAAAATCTCGCACTACCCAATGGATTAGGGTGGAATAAAGAGAATTCAATGATGTATTTAGCAGATAGCATTACCAAGAAAATATTTGTTAGTGAATTTCATCTAGATGATGATTTTGTTCCGAAATTCCGTGAACTGATTACAATCGATTCAGGCCTTCCTGACGGGCTAGCAATCGATAATGATGGCTGTATTTGGTTAGCGATCTGGGGTGGAAGTCGAATTGTCAGAATTTCGCCACAAGGCGCGATTATTTCAGAGCATCACTTTCCTGTATCACAGCCGTCAAGTTGCGCCTTCGGTACCGATGGAACGTTGTATGTGACTTCGGCTAGAGCTGGCTTATCAGATTCTGATTTGGCAGAACAACCTCTAGCAGGATCCTTATTTGTTCTTTCAACCAATACTTCAGGAGTGCCAGTTTCAAAGTTCAAGGGGGTTTGATGACACATGTAACATTGAAGAGTTCTGGTCTTGAGTTGGTGCTAGATCCCAGTTTTGGCGCAGATATTCTCTCTATTAAAACGATTAAAACAGATCAAGAGATTCTTTTAAAAACCCCATGGGCCGATCGTGCAGAGGAAGTCATCTCAGGCCAACAAACTCCTTTTTCACTCGATCCGATCGCACATTGGATGGAGCATTACCGTGGTGGGTGGCAATTAATTTGCCCTAATGCCGGACCACCAAGAGAAGTTCATGGTGCAGCTGTTGGTTTTCATGGTGAGGCATCGATTTCGGTTTGGAAAATTATTGAAAGTAAGCCAGAGAGTATTCGGATTCAGTTGGATTTAGTCTCAGTTCCGATTCGAATTGAGAGAACGATCTCGTTAAATGAAAATGAATTTTTAGTTGTCGATGTAATAACAAATCTAAGTACTCTTGAGTTAGAGTTTGATTACTCAAGTCATCCAGCCTTTGGAGGATCTCTTCTCGATGGAGAAGTTTTGATCGAGACGAGTGCGAGGAAGTTCACCTTGGATGACGAGAGTGAAAGTCCCCATGGGCCTTCTGGTAGTTCTCATCAGTGGCCTCTCATCAAGGGCGAAAATGGCAAAAGGTTAGATCTAAGCCATGTGCCACCGAATGGAACACAACTCGGGGTCTTTGGGTGGCTCTCAGAATTCGATGGTTCAAAGTGGTATCGCATAAGTAATATGGAAAAGAAGCTCTCCTTTGAAATGCAATGGGAGTCTGAATATCTAGAGTTTGCGTGGTTTTGGCTGGAATTTAACAATTTACAAGGATTTCCATGGTTTGGAAGAGTTCGTACATTTGCAATTGAACCTTCGAGCACTCAGACCAGTGGAAAGTCGCGCAAAAGCATTCTTTTACTAGAACCCCATCAGGTAACTGAAATAAAACAGAGAGGGATTGTGAAATTCTTATGAAAATACTCGTTACTGGCGCTGCAGGGCTGATCGGAAGTGAGATTGTCACATCTCTTGTCTCTGCAGGGCATGAAGTAGTTGCCACTGATCGCGTTCGGATTGATGCGCCACCTTCTGTCACTACTGTCATTGGCGATCTAACCTCTGCGGATTTCATTGCACAATTAGACTTCTCATGCGATGCCGTTATTCACATGGGTTCGGTACCAAGTCCTCGACACGATACAGACGCACTCGTTTTACAGAACAATGTAATGGGGAGCTACCAGATATTTGCAGCAGCTGTTGCGAAGAAAGTGCCACTTGTTATCTATGCCTCGAGCCTGTCAATATATGGAACTGCGTGGTCAGATCCTTGGACGTCTCCCGAGTATGCACCATTTGATGAAGAGCATCCACTCCATCACTTCGAGAGTTATGCATTATCAAAGGAAGTGAACGAACGTTCGGCCGATATGTGGGCCAACCGGAGCGAAACTGCTTTTGTAGGATTGCGTTTCCCGCACTGTCATAACGCACAAGTGTTCGCTGATTTTGCTCAAAAAATGAGAGATGGTGATGAAGAAACGACAAAAATTGGAGCAAAAATTCTTTGGTGTTACTTGGATTTACGAGATGCAGCCGAAGCGATTTTAGTGATCTTAAATAAAGGCGCAAAGGGATCTGTCACATATAACTTGGCAGCCCCTGATACTTTTGCACCGAAACCCACCCTAGAAATGTTGGCTCAGTATCATCCGACCACAGAAGTTGTTGGGCCACTTCCTGGCTATACATCGATACTTGATTGCTCTCGTTGGCTCACTGATTATGGATATAAACCTCAGTATTTACTCGACCGCGGCTAACGATTGATAATCTCTGCAATAGACTCCGCTTATGTCTAGCTACACGGTTGCCATTGTTGGCGCAGGACCGGCGGGATACTTTGCTGCGCAGGCGCTACAAAACCTGCAGAGCAAAGACCTTTCTTTCTCAATCGACATTTTTGAGCGTCTGCCAACTCCATGGGGTCTAGTCCGAAGTGGTGTTGCTCCAGATCATCCAAAGATCAAAACCGTTGCAAAAGTCTTTGAAAAGGTAGCAACTGCCGGCAATGTGCGCCTCTTTGCAAATGTTGAGCTGGGGAAAGACCTCTCGATCGAGGATCTCAAGGCTCGCTATGACGCTGTAGTGATTGCTACCGGAACTTCTCAGGGGCGAACACTTGGAATACCGGGCGAAGATCTCCCCGGATCAATGTCTGCGGCCGCATTTGTGCCTTGGTATAACGCCCACCCGGATTTCAAAGATGAGAATGTAGATCTTTCAACATCGACAGCCGTTGTTATTGGTGCCGGAAACGTTGCCATGGATGTGGCTCGCATGTTGGCGCTAGAACCAAGTGAACTCGACCCAACCGATACAGCCGATCATGCTATCGATGCGCTGAAGGCAAGCGCGGTACGAACTGTGATTATTAGCGCTCGCCGTGGAGCAGAGCATGCGGCCTTCACATCACCTGAACTACGCGAGCTACCGAAACTTGAACACACAAATGTGATTATTGAAAAGAAGGATATTGATAGCGCACTAGCGCGTGTGGGTGAAAAGATTGAAAAAGATGTAAAGAATAATTTAGAGGCGATGGCACTCATTGCAGAACAAGTACCTGCTGGCCATGAACGTACAATGAAGTTTCAATTTCTTGCCACGCCAAAAGAGATTCGCGGCACTGGCAAAGTTGAAGAAATTGTCTTCACAAAAACTGGAACCGAAGAAGAGTTCTCCATTAAATGTGGCCTGGTGATTACGGCAATCGGCTATGAAGCAATTCCACTTCCAGGAATCCCATATAAGAATGGAAAAGTCGTTAACACCGATGGACGTGTTGAAGAGAATCTCTACGTTGTCGGATGGGCAAAGCGTGGGCCATCGGGAGTAATTGGTACCAATAAATCAGACTCTTCCGATGTCATGAAATTATTGGTTGAAGATTTGAAAGAGCCAAAACCGCACACCGATATCGCTGATTTACTCAGTGGCGTAACGATTGTTAGCCAGGGTCACTGGGAGGCTATAAACGCTGCAGAGGTCGCGGCGGGTGAGGCTAAGGGAAAACCTCGGGTTAAGGCAGTCGCTCATGCAGATTTACTTCATTTGGGAGGGTTGTAAATTGCATGTACTATTGCAGTCCACGCGTGCGTAGCTCAACGGATAGAGCATCTGACTACGGATCAGAAGGTTAGGGGTTCGAATCCCTTCGCGCGCACTATCTCGTGCGTAGGTTGTGGTTATTCACGCCGTCATTTCTATTGTTCTCTCAATTTGGTCGTAATTAAGCCGCAGGGCGTGAAAGGTTTCGACAACAAAGTTACCTGTGATTCCGCGACTTTTTAAAATGGAAATAGTCTTTGCTTCGGGGTTCGCCTCGAGAAGTGATGCGAATACATGAGGTATAGCCCATAAAAATTCTAAAGTATCGGATGATCGGACCGGTCACACCCTTGCGTATCCCTATCGGAGATTATTATTATTTAACATGAAAAAATATCGTTACTGACCCCACAAGCATCTTTGCCACAATCGCAATTCTTTCTCAAAACGATTGGATAGATATGACTAAAAAGTTAAAGATTTCCCTAAAAATTCTAGCGCCATTGTCTCTATTGGTTCCACTGGCCTCGTGCTCTACAGTTGCAGAGCTCACTGGCGTCACACTTGATGTTTCCCGCGTTGAAGAGATGATTGAAGACGGCGTTCTAGAGCAAGCTGGCTTCAGCGTAGTGGCTACGTGTCCAGATCCGATGGTGGCCGAAGTTGGTGAAACTCGCACTTGCTCAATTGAAGATGAGTACGGTGACACCGAGCTCGTTGATGTGATCATTCAAAACTCCGAAGGAGACGTTGTTTGGGAAGTTAGAGGCTAACGAATTTCACACAAGACTAAAGGAAAGCAGAAGGGCGGCTTTTCTTTTTACTGAACTATCAGCCAAGCAACGGGCGTACTTCAACCTTACGATTACACGCCTTAGATCCTTCATGGGCCAACGCCATTGCCTCATCATGACTTGCTGCATTGATAATCCAGAAGCCACTTTGAAATTCATCGCTATCTATAAATGAGCCATCGTGTGTAAGACCAGCACCTGCGCGGTTATCTACAAGCTTGGCGCTCTTTGGTGAATCAATGCCACAGGCAAATATCCAGTGACCATTTTTCTGTAACTTCTCATTAAAGATATCAATCGCTGCCATCTCATCAGATGATCCAGTACGTGAGGCTGAGTCGATTACCGAAAGTAGAAAGCGCACGAAATACTCCTTAACTAGGCGCGAATAATTGTTGTTGCATTCAGAATAATAATGGCAACGGCTACAACTATTCCAAGCTGTTTGGCCGGCAAGATTCCGACGAGCTTTGCGGCAAATGGCGCAGCGATAGTGCCACCAAGTGCGAGACCGCCAACGATCGCCCAATCGATATCGATGCGACCGATTTGAGCCAAGAATCCAACTGACGCAGCCACGGCTACAACAAACTCGGCAGCGCTCACCGTTCCGATAACTTTTCGGGGCTCTGTCGCGGTTGTCGAGATTAGTGTTGGCGTAACGATTGGACCCCATCCACCACCACCGGATGCATCGACAAATCCACCGGTGAATCCTAGGTAGCTAAGGAAGCGTGGGTTCTTAATCTCAATCACATTGACTTGACCTTCGGTCTTAAAGACATTGCGATAGAGCAGAAGAAAACCAAGAAAGAGAAGAAGGGTGGAGATAAAGATTTTTGAACTTGAGAGATCGATGAAGGATAAGAAGGTGGCACCGAGGAATGCACCAATTCCGCCTGGGATTGCCAGCCGTAGCAAGATTTTCTTATCGATATTTTCTGCATGCCAATGCGATGCACCAGATGCCAACGTTGTACCGATTTCAGCGAAGTGCACCGCTGCTGAGGCAACCGCTGCTGAGGCACCGAGAGTGACTAATAAGGTTGAACTTGTCAGCCCAAAGCCCATGCCGAGCGAACCGTCAATAAATTGCGCGATGGTTCCAACGAAAGCAAAGAGAATCCAGGTCATAAGAGAATCTTAAGGATTTTCTCAACGCTTTCTTCAATCGGCGCGGTGCCATCAATCACTAAGTCAGGGTGAGTTGGGCGTTCGTAATCTTGACCCACACCAGTGAAATTGGGAATTTCACCTGCAGCAGATTTCTTATATAGTCCCTTTGGATCGCGCGAGCGACAGATTTCAACGGGAGTATCAACGAAGATTTCCAAGAATTCTCCATCTTCAAAGATACTTTTTGCGCGCTGGCGATCTACCTCAAATGGACTTACCAGTGCTGAGATAACAATCAAACCTGAATCAACCATTAACTTGGCAACTTCAGAGACGCGGCGAACATTTTCTGCGCGATCTTCAGGGGTAAATCCAAGATCCATATTGAGCCCAAGGCGAAGATTGTCACCGTCTAGAACATAAGCGTGTGCACCTTGTGCAAAGAGGCGCTTTTCTAGCGCGTTTGCGATTGTTGACTTTCCAGAACCTGATAAACCTGTCAGCCAAACAACTTGAGCCTTCTGGTTCTTTTGGGCACTTCTCTGCACCTTATCAACTTCGTAATCTTGATGTGTCACATTTGACGATCGGCGCAGTGAGTGACGAATCATTCCGGCACCCACTGTCTTGAGCGTCAAACGATCAACGAGAATAAAGTTTCCAAACTCGCGATCATCGCTGTAGGGGCGCATCACTAATGGAATATCAGAGGCAACTTCAACGTCGCCAATCTCATTCATTTTGAGGGTATCTGTTGAGATATGTTCGCCAGTATTGACATCGATCTTATGGCGAATCTTGGTGATAATTGCTGGTGTTGTGGAAGGTCCGCTAATCATCAAATAGGAACGGCTATGGATCAGCGGTTCTTCATTAAGCCAAACAACATGTGCTGCAAAACGATCTGCTGCGATAAGATCATCTTTTGAAACAGCGATCACATCTCCACGAGTTGCATCTACTTCTGGGGTAAGAACCAGAGTTACCGCATCATCAGTGTCAGCCTTTTTGATCTCTTTTTCAAAGGTAACAATCGATGAAATCGTCGCCTTTTGATTACTTGGGAAAATTTTTACTTCTTCACCCTGTGTAAATGTTCCACGGCGAACTGTTCCAGATACTCCACGGAAGTTATCGGCACGAGCAATCATTTGGATTCGCATAAGACCACTTGCTGAAACATCTTTTGGCTTCTGCCAGCTTTGAATCGCATCTTGCAATGTTTGGCCCTTATACCAAGGCATATTGGTACTTGGATAGACCACGTTGTCACCAGCGAGTGCACTCAATGGGACTATGTGAATATCTGCGACATCTAAACGCGCAACTGCGCGCTGTATATCAGTAGAAATTGCATCGAAAACTTCCTGCTTGTAATCCATCGCATCTAACTTGTTGATAGCGATAATAATTCGAGATACGCCCATCAAGGAACAAATAGTGAGGTGGCGAAGAGTCTGTGTTCGCACGCCTTTCATGGCATCGATTAAAACCAAGCCAATGTCTGCGCGCGAAGCTGCGACGACCATATTGCGGGTGTACTGCTCGTGGCCTGGTGCATCGCTAATAATCAGACGTTTTCCATCTAGTAGCGTCATTGAGCGGTAAGCAACATCAATGGTGATTCCTTGTTCACGCTCTGCTTCAAGTCCATCGGTGAGAAGACTGAAGTCGATTTCACCGGCAGGAATCGTTGAACCGCTACGGCGAACTTTGCGTGCAGCACCGATTGTGTCGTGTGGAATGCTGTCGGTTTCGACAAGCAAGCGACCAATGAGCGTGCTTTTTCCATCATCGACGCTGCCACATGTAAGAAGTCGAACGATTGCTCCACTCATTAGAAGTAACCCTCCGTCTTTTTCTTCTCCATCGAATCTTCATTCTCGCCATCAATAAGACGAGTTGCTCGCTCGCTGAGTTTTACTTGCAGCACTTCTTCGACGATTTCTTCCATTGTGGTTGCAGTTGATTCAACTCCTGCAGTAAGTGGATAACAGCCCAATGTACGAAAGCGAACCATCTTCATTGTTGGTTTTTCATTATCGCGAAGTTGGAAGCGATCATCATCAACCATAATCAATTGATCGCCACGATGCACAACTGGACGTTCTTTTGCAAAATAAAGTGGATTTACTTCAATTCCTTCTTGCAAGATGTAATGCCAAATATCCGCCTCAGTCCAATCTGAGATTGGAAAGACGCGCATGGTTTGTTCTGGTGCTAAACGAGTGTTGTAAGTACGCCATAACTCTGGGCGTTGCTCACGCGGATTCCAACGATGTCCCGGATCGCGTACGCTAAAGATGCGCTCCTTTGCCCGGCTCTTCTCTTCATCGCGTCTAGATCCGCCGATTGCAGCATCAAAGCCATGCATATCAAGGGCCTGCCGTAAGGCGACTGTCTTCATAACGCGCGTGTATTCAGAAGCATTTGTATTGAATGGGTTAATTCCAGATGCCTTACCTTCTTGGTTGGTATGAACGATCAACTGTGACTTGGTTTCGGCTGCGATTCTGTCTCGAAACGAAATCATCTCCTTGAATTTCCACGTTGTATCAATGTGTAACAAAGGGAATGGAATCGGTGAGGGGTAGAAAGCCTTACGGGCAAGATGAAGCAGAACTGATGAATCTTTACCAATTGAGTACATCATCACGGGTTTCTTAAAGCCAGAGGCTGTTTCACGAAGAATCTCAATAGATTCATTCTCCAGCTCTCTAAGAATTGCTGAAATTTTACTCATATCCTCACTGCCTTAAAGTTGTAATCGGAGATTTCTTTCCCAATTTCTGCAAGAAAATCTTCTTGCACCTTACTTGATTTATCTTGCTTTACCGTTGTTGGGGCAAGAGTTAACTGGTCCCAATCAGAGAAGCCATCGAACTGAGCAAACTTTTGAATCTCTCGCACTTTTTCAGGATTCTGTAGGTCAACAAAATCCACATCTAAGATCGGGCAACCTTGTTCTTTAGCGAAGTGCAGATAATCGCTGTAGAACTTAGTATAATTTGTGATAAATATTTCGAATTCACGTGGATCAAGATTAATCACTAGATCTGAAGTGCTCGCTGTATGCCATTTTCCTGATGCGTTTGCCTTTTTGTGGGAAACAAACCGATCAAGATGATTTCGCCTGAGAAAGATAATGTGTGGCTTGAATTCAGCGATTATGGATTGCAGAACTGGATCCGATAAGTGCTGAGGGAAAATCTTGATGATGTGTATTCCAGGAAGACTTTGAATTGCAGCCATGGTGCGATGAGCATCTAAAGATGTTGTTTCAAACTTGTAGTACTTCCAGCTCTTGCGCTGTTTACGAAGATTAAGCGAGTAGCGAAGAGAGAAGAATGGATAGAAGAGATTAATTCGTTCGATCTGTGAATTCCACGCGTTAAATATGAAGAATTCACCGTAGTACCTAAAGCCAACCTTTTCATTAGAGAGCAGGCTTCCGATCGCGTGTGTTCCAGAACGAGGGAATGAGATAACGAAAACAATCTTTGATTTAACAGGCACCGGCTTCTTCATGTATCGCGTATAAAAATACTTCGGCAAGGCTTTGATATTCAAGAGAGCCTTTTTAAAGGTGAGAAGTGCGTCAGATTGAGCGGGCTTTTTGCCATCTCTGCGCTTATCGGACATTTTCTGATCTTATCAGTGGCCTATTTGATTCTTGGTAGTCTTGGCACATGGCATCGAATCCAATCAACACAATGGATCGATTCACCTCTTTTTCACAGGAAATTCAAGCCATTGAGGCTATTCGCAAGTCCCGCAGATCAAAGATAAAAAAATATCCTACGGTGAGCGTGGTCGTCTCTACGCTTCGGCCAAGTGATCTCTCGAATTTACTTACTCAATTACTTACTCAATCACTTCCATCATTTGAACTTGTTCTTGGGTTACACGCAATTGATTTATTACCTTCGCATCAGAAGCAAATCTCTGCACTCAACCGCCGCAAGGTAAAAGTTATTATCGAGAAATTTTCGAAAGAAAAAACTTTAGGCGAGATCCTTACTGCCTTGGCAGAGTCATCACACGGTCAATTTATTGCCAAGATGGATGACGATGATTATTACGGTCCTGAACACCTGCGTGATCTACTTGATGCTGCTCTTAGCACTGGCGCTGATGTTGTAGGGCGAGCGATGAATTATGTCTACCTCGAACCACTCCAATTAACTGTCCGTCGATTTGCACCACATGGCACACAAGCGGTGGAGCTCTGGAGTGATTGGGTCTGCGGCGGAACGATTCTTGCAAAACGTGACAAGGCTGAGGCCGCAGGGTGGTTTGGTTCGGGCAATACAGCTGTTGATCGCTTCTTACTGAGTGGCATCACAGATAAAGGTGGAAAGATTTGGCGAACTTTTGGTGCTGGATATATCTATCGTCGCACATTTACATTCCACACCTATGTGACTAATTATTCTAAATACCTCAACGGAGCTAATGAGCAAGTAGTCGGTCTTTGGGAAGATCCGATTTTTGGAGGGCCTCGATGAGTTACCAGCCATATCGCTTTAGCCGCCCCAATGATCTTTCACTGGTGGCGCGTCCAAAACTCTCTGCTGCTGTTGTAATCGCCTGTCGTGACGGTCAAGAAAAACTGGATCTCGTGTTGGCATCCCTTGCCGCACAAAATTATCCAAGTGCCCTTACATCGGTCTATGTAATCGATGATGGAAGCGCAAAAGCGCTGGTTCTACCGAAGGTAAAGCCAGTTAAAACCAAATTGATTTCATATAAGAATAGCCCTGGCAAGTGGGGTAAGACCGCAGCTACCAATGATTGCGTAGCTCGCCTGCGTGAAGATGTGCTCTGGTTTATTGATGCTGACATGATTTTTGAACCCAATCATTTAGCCCACCACATGAAATGGCATCATGACAATGATGATTATGCAGTGCTTGGGTGGAAACGTTTTGTTAAGAATTGGTCGTATCACCCAGACGATCTATATGCCGCCCTTAAAGGTGGAGCATTCGATCAATTACACAGAGAGAGCTGGGGAAAAGATCTCTGGGAAGATCGCGTGCGACGTACCAATGACTTGGTAAACCCGGCACTCGATGGATATCGAGCATTTGTGGGCGCAACATTTTCAATTAGAAATGATCGCTGGCGCGAACTTGGCGGTTATAACCGCGACCTCATTACAGGTGAAGATACCGAACTTGGCTGGCGCATTTTTACTCATGGACTTCGCACAGTGGTAGATCGCAGCGCCAATTCATGGCATCTGGGATATAGCACCGTTGAATCTAATAAAGACCAGATTCACCGCCACAATGACCCATCTCTGGCACAAGTGATTCCACAGATGCATAGCGTTCGCGCTAAGAGCAACTTCGCATGGTCAGTTCCTACCTATCAAGTTTTTGTTGATGTGCGCCAGACAACGCTTTCGCAGTTTATTGAAATGCGTTCACAGTTGCTTGCGCTACCGGGAACCAATGCGCACTTCACATTGCTCGCTCCATGGAAGTTGCTTTCGAAGCGTTATTCACCTGTCGGAGATATCTATGCTGACTTACGTGAAATTCGTAATTGGCTACAAAGTGATTCTCAGTTTACACTTGAAGAAATTGATGAAAGTGCAGAAATCTCTATTGAAACAATTCTTGAAAAGTTTTCTCATGGATCAACTCCGTATTACATATTTGCAGAAGCTCGAGTAAATATCGATCTCAAGGATCTAGTAGATCAGCTTCTTGTAAGCGAACAAGGCCTTGTGGGAGTTGCAGATAAGTTTGATAGAAGAGCTTTTGCACTCATCGCACCTGCTCTAGGACGAGCGCTCGAAAGTGATGGTTCGCTTTATCGCAGTATCTCTAGCCAGTGGGGCGTGCTCTGGATGAATGACGACCAATTTGCGGTTCTCAATCAAGGTAAACATAACCGCCTGCGCCGATTTATGCGCTATCTCAAACGAGAAGGTAAGAAGGTCAACTCACCATTGCAGCTAGTAATTTTTATAAAGAAGATCACATCTCTTCTATTTAGAAAAGTGTTAGGCCGTGGATAAGCCCACCATCATCCTTGCAACAAGCAATGGAATCGGAATGGGTCACCTGGCACGCGCTTCGGCTATTGCGCTAGAACTTAAAGATAGAGCGAACCCTGTATTGGTCTCAGTCGCAGGTGGAATTGCTGAAATTCCATCAACGATGGGCATCCCTTGTGAATACATTCCAGGGAAAACACGTCGTTGGATGCCGGCATATCGCTGGGATAGATATTTTCGTGATCGATTAATTGCAATTGCAGACGAAACTGGTGCATCAGTCATCTCATTCGATGGCGTCGTTCCTTACCCAGGATTTATTGCAACGAAGTTAAAGAGACCAGATTTAAAGATTGTCTGGGTCAGACGTGGGTTGTGGCAGAAAAACATTCTGAGGTTCGCACTTCCTATTCAATCTCGATTGGTTGATCAGATTATTGAACCAGGAGATGTAGCGCGCACTTATGATCACGGTCCAACTTCTCATCGCAGCGACTCAATTGTTTCTTCACCAGTCTCTCTCTATTCGCCACAACGAGCCAAGAGTCGTGTAGATGCGCGGAAAGTACTCGGATTAGATACTCACCGCCCCGCTGTTCTTGTTCAATTAGGAACAGGCGATAGCGATATGAATGAAAAGATGACTGCAGCCTTATCTGGATTAGTTGGTTGGCACGATCTACAGGTTTTACTGCTCAAAGATCCAGTTGATAGCACTGGCAAAAGCTTTGTTCCGGCTGGCTTAGAGATCAAGGTCCAGCGCTATTTCCCACTCGCCGATGTTTTAGCCGCCTTTGATGCAGCGATCGCGGCGACTGGCTATAACAGTGTGCACGAATTGTTACCGGCACAGGTACCAACAGTATTGATTTCAAATATTCGGGGTACCGATGATCAAGATGCTCGTGCGAAGTGGTGTCACGATCATGGGTATGCACTACGTGCAGAGCACTCAAATCTCTCTGAAATTACAGCGACGGTAAGAAAGTTACAAGATTTGAATACTCGTACCGCACTTGCAGATAAGTGTGCAGCTCTTAAAAATACCTCTGGCGGCAGAGAGATAGCTGAGTTATTGATCTCCTTGGCCACGACAAAGAAAAAGACAAAGCCTTTAACCCAGCTGCTTCGTTTGATTACAACCCAAGGAATTCATAAGGCGACATACATTTATAGACTTATTCGTCCATATAAGAAGAGTCAACCAATCAGTGACTTAGAGACAATATTTAGTAATGAAACGAACGCAGATTTCTTGCGAACACATATCAAAGGCAACCAGCGCTTTGAACATATGATTGCAAGCGCTTCACCTGCATATCAAGAACGCCGCCGCCAGATTTCACGAGCGGCTTATGGCAAGTAAGGTCTATGCACGTGTCTAAGGAGATATCTAAAGAAGAAGCCAAGGAGATGATTGCAGCCGCAGCGAGTGGTTCGACTAGAACAATCATTGGGATTGTCGGAAAGCCTGGTGGCGGAAAATCTACGCTCTCAAAGTTTTTAGTAAATGGTTTTGATCCGCTGCTTGTCTCAGTATTGCCGATGGATGGATTTCACTTAAGCAATAAGGTATTGAAATCACTTGGTCGCTCGGAGAGAAAAGGTGCGCCAGATACCTTCGATGTAAGGGGCTTCACCAATTTGCTTGAACGCGTTGCCCACGATCACAGTAATTCGATCTACTACCCAATCTTTGATCGCTCAATCGAAGAATCGATCGCTGCCCAAGGTGTTGTACTCCCCAGCACACGTGTGGTTATTGTTGAAGGCAATTATCTGATGCACGATCAGGGCGGATGGGAAGAAGTATCACCCCTACTTAGCCAATGCTGGTATGCCTTTCTTGATGAAGATGTGCGCATCTCCCGTCTGATCTCTCGTCATATCGCCTTCGGCAAGGATCCAGAGAGCGCTAAAGAGTGGGCGAAGGGGACAGATCAACGCAATGCAGAACTTATTGAGGCAGGCGTTGCGCGCTGTGATTTTCTTGTTCGCACCTAGTTACCCGTATAGTTTCCCCACGTGCGATTCTTAAATACCCCCACCTTTGATCTGACATATGACGATGTATTCATGGTGCCAAGTGCATCAGATCTTCTCAGCCGAATGGATGTTGATCTTTCGTCAGTAGATGGATCAGGAACCACTATTCCTATCGTTGTTGCGAATATGACGGCTATCTCTGGTCGACGCATGGCAGAGACTGTTGCGCGCCGCGGCGGGATCGCTGTCATTCCACAAGATATTCCACATGCTGTCGTTCATGATGTGATTACGTGGGTGAAGTCGCGCAATACATTTTTTGATACAGCAATCACTCTTACGCCAACTGAGACTGTTGCAGATGCCATTAGTTTGATCAATAAGCGAGCACATGGTGCGATCGTGGTTGTCGAAAACAATAAGCCTGTTGGCATTATTACTGAAGATGATTGCACATCTGTTGATCGATTTACTCAACTCTCACAGGTGATGACGAAGAACCCATTTGTGATATCTGATTCATTTAATCCGCGTGAAGCATTTGATTTCTTGCATGAACATCGTCGGACCGTCGCGCCTGTAGTAAATGCTGCAGGATATTTGGTTGGGATCCTTACTCGCGTAGGTGCACTGCGCGCAACGCTCTATACCCCAGCGCTCGACGCCAAGGGAAGATTGCGTATTGCCGCCGCCGTTGGAATTAATGGCGACGTTGCGGCAAAGGCGAAGGCACTTATTGATTCTGGCGTGGATGTTTTAGTTGTTGATACCGCTCATGGCCATCAGAAGAAGATGATTGAGGCGCTTAAGATTATTCGCGCACTTAACCCAACTATTCCAATCGTTGCGGGAAATGTTGTGACAGCAGAAGGCACGCGTGATTTGATCGCAGCCGGTGCTGACATTGTTAAGGTAGGAGTTGGCCCAGGTGCGATGTGTACAACACGTATGCAGACCGGTGTCGGACGGCCACAATTTTCTGCAGTTTTGGAATGTGCAGCAGCAGCGAAAGAGCTAGGAAAGTCTGTCTGGGCAGATGGTGGGGTTCGTCATCCACGCGATGTCGCATTGGCTCTGGCTGCTGGCGCATCACAAGTGATGATTGGTTCGTGGTTTGCTGGAACATATGAATCACCTGGAGATTTGCAGCGTGATGCTCAAGGGAAACTCTTTAAGGAATCTTTTGGAATGGCATCTGCGCGCGCTGTCGCTGCCAGAACATCAAGTGAAGATGCCTTTGATAGAGCACGAAAAGCGCTATTTGAAGAAGGAATTTCAACATCTCGAATGTATCTCAACTCGGCACGACCTGGCGTTGAAGATCTCCTTGATGAAATCATTGCCGGCGTTCGTTCATCATGTACATATGCTGGTGCAAGAAACCTTAATGAATTTGCAGAACGTGCAACCGTTGGAATTCAATCGTCAGCTGGATATGCAGAAGGTCGCCCGCTGCATTCGTCTTGGAGTAATTAAGAGCGAAGTGCGATTGCAAATTCGCGGAAATCTTCAACCAAGAGATCAATCTCGGCCTGGCCATGCGCCAAGCTGATGAGCCACTGCTCATCAAGACCTGGTGGAGTGATAATTCCGCGATTAAGTGAGAAGAGCCAATGCGCTTCTGCAATACTAAAATCTGTCGCCTTATAGTCTCGGTAGTTGCGTACAGGATTTGTTGACCACGTTACGCAGCCCTTTACGCCAAATCCAACTGTGTGAGCAGGCAATTCAAACTCGTCAATAATGGCACTGATTCGATCGAGCGCCTGCATATTAAACGCTTCAGCCTTAGCCATTGCTTCATTTGTACAGATGCGGTCGATAGCGCGAATGCCTGCCATCGCAAGTGGATTTCCATTAAAAGTTCCAAAGTGAGCCATCTTGCCGTTAGTTACATAATCCATGTACTTCTTCTTTCCACCAAATGCTGCAAGTGGAAGTCCGCCGCCAA
>CAZNUC010000007.1:0-34608 GCA_964576165.1 uncultured Candidatus Planktophila sp.
GGAGATAAACAATTCCACCAGCAAGAGTCAGGGCGAAGAGCGCGGATAGAAGCGGAATAATCCACAAGATAGGTGAGCGATAGACAACAATCAAAATCACTGCGACCACTCCAAGGGTTGTCAGCAAGAGCGTAGAGTCGATCGTTCCAAAGGCAGCGAAGAGATCCCCAAAGAGCCCGCCAGGGCCAGTTACATAAGCATCGACGCCATTAGCTTCTGCAATCGGTGCAATATCTTCTCGTAACGCTTCTACGATGGCCGGAAGGACTGGTTCGTCATTTGGAAGAACTTTGCCGAGGGCTGTGCCATCAAGAGGAATATTGGCAAGTATCGCAGCGCCATCCTCTGATGGAAATGCAGTGATCTGCTGACCGGGTGCGATGTAATCAGAAATCTTCGCCGAAGTTCCATCGAGAGTGATATCTCCTACGGTTGCAAGATGAGAATTAATCGCCGCAAATGTCGCAGCATCACCCTTTCCTTCAAAGAGGATAAGTGTTGGAAAGTTGAAGGAATCTTTATCTGAAAATGTAGCGATAACTTCTGAGGCTTGTGTAGCCTCAGCCCCTTTAGGAAGGAATGATGAATTGTTATTCTCTTGGACTGACGTCAACTTTCCAAAAAGCGGTCCGAATATTCCAGTCACCAAGAACCAGGCGATGACGACCAGCATGGCGATTGCAAACGGCTTACGATTCTTCGTTGTTGACACGGTTATAGGGGCCCTTCGTGGTTGCGCGCTCTGCGGATTAGCAAGAAGGCAATCCTACCTTTAGGCTGGGCCTGTGCCAGTTGCCGACTCAGCCATCTCACACTCGCCGATTTCGCTTAAGCGCGCCGGGCTTATGCAATACCTTGATGCACTCGATCTACAGAGATCTCTGCATCAAGAAATCGCAGCTGGTGCTCGTGAAAACACATTGCTCTTACTTGAACACCCGTCTGTATTTACAGCCGGCAAAAGAACTCAGATGCATGAACGTCCTAGTGATGGATCTCTTGTCATCGATGTTGATCGCGGCGGAAAAATCACATGGCACGGACCAGGACAGTTGGTTGGTTATCCAATCGTCCGACTAGCAAAACCAACCGAACTCGTAGGCTTTGTTCGTGAAATTGAAGGTGCGCTCATCGCAATTTGTGGCGAACTCGGCCTCACCACTCAACGCGTAGATGGAAGATCAGGAGTGTGGGTCGTGGATAGCGCCGGCCAACGCAAGATCGCCGCTATAGGAATTCGAGTTGCGTCAGGAGTGAGCATGCATGGTTTTGCCCTCAATATTGACCCAGATTTGAGCGCATACGACTCGATTATTCCCTGTGGGATCGATGATGCCAGCGTCACATCTCTTTCAAAGGAGCTCGGCCGTAGTATCAGCACTGACGAAGTGCTTCCTGTTGTTGAGAAACATATGTACGAGTCGCTAGCGAAGGTGAGTCGATGACAACACATCCTGATGATCGCAAAATGCTGCGTATCGAAGCGCGCAATTCTCAGACTCCCATCGAGCGCAAACCCGAATGGATCAAAACCCGTGCCAACATGGGTCCTGAATACACCCGTCTACTCACACTCGTTAAGTCTGAGGGTCTTCATACAGTCTGCCAAGAAGCTGCATGCCCAAACATTTTTGAATGTTGGGAAGATAAGGAAGCGACATTTCTCATTGGCGGTGATCGCTGCACTCGGCGATGCGATTTTTGCAATATTGATACTGGTAAACCGCTACCGATTGATCGCGAAGAACCTCGCAAAGTTGCCGAATCTGTTAAATCGATGGGACTTAAGTACGCCACGATCACAGGTGTCACGCGCGATGATCTTGAAGATGAAGGTGTCTGGCTTTACGCCGAGACAATTCGTAAAGTTCACGAATTGAATCCAGGGTGTGGCGTTGAAATGTTGGCCCCTGATTTCAGTGGAAATCCAGATTTACTCAATCAAGTCTTTGATGCAGCCCCTGAAGTATTTGCTCATAACCTCGAGACTGTTCCACGAATTTTCAAAACAATCAGACCTGCCTTTACCTACGAACGCTCACTTAATGTCATCACTCAGGCACGCGATTATGGCTTGATTACAAAATCTAATTTGATTCTGGGTCTAGGCGAAACAAGGGAAGAGATTTCACAAGCCCTCGTTGATCTCCGTGGTGCAGGATGTGATCTCATTACAATTACGCAGTATCTAAGACCAACAATGAAACACCATCCGGTAGAACGTTGGGTTAAGCCGGAAGAGTTTGTTGAACTCGCGCAGGAGGCGACCGAGATTGGTTTCCTTGGTGTAATGAGTGGGCCTCTGGTCCGAAGTAGTTACCGAGCAGGTCGCCTATATCGCCAGGCTATGGATTCTCGCGCACATAGTGAAGTGAAGTAGATGGCAGATCTTGTATATCCCCCAGTAGTTGTTGCTCTCAAGACCTTTTGGAAATATCTGGGCCTACGTTTTAACTCTAAAGGAGTGGAAAACATTCCTCATGAGGGTGGAGCAATCCTGGCGATGAACCACATTGGTTATCTCGACTTTGCATTGATCGGAACCTGCGCACTTCCTGTGAAGAGATATATTCGATTCATGGCTAAGCGAGAACTATTCGACAATAAAGTTGTTGGTCCTTTGCTCCGCGGAATGCATCACATCAGTGTAGATCGCTCAAGTGGTTCGGCTTCTTTTGTCGCAGCGCTACGAGCGCTGAAATCAGGTGAAATAGTTGGAATATTTCCTGAAGGAACAATCTCAGTCAGCTTTGAATTGAAAGAATTTAAATCTGGGGCGGTACGTCTTGCTATTGGCGCGGATGTTCCAATTATTCCGACTGCAGTGTGGGGTTCGCAGCGAATTTGGACCAAGAAGGTCAAGCGCGATCTTTCTCGAAAGAAAGTTCCAATCTATGTAGCCTTTGGTAAGCCTCTCTATTTCTCAAGGGATTCAAGTGTCGAAGAGGGTGAGAAGGAACTTCGCGCGGCAATGCAAGAACTCCTCTTTGATCTTCAAGACCGTTATCCCGATAGCCATGTCGGAGCCCGCTGGGCGCCCATCCGTCTTGGTGGAAGCGCCCCTGCTCCCCTAAACTAACGACCATGTTTAAGCGAAAGAAAAAAGAGCGAAAGATCAGAGAACCTCGATTCAAGGCGATTAGAGATGCCTACGCCGTAACAAAGAGTGTGAAGCCTTGGATCGGCTCATTACTGATCGCCATTTTCTTTGTCGTTCTTGTAACAGGAGTCGGAATTGGATTCCTCGTAGGTCATCCAATCTACTTCGGCTTTATCGCTGCGCCACTAGCGCTTCTCACCGCACTTTTTATCTTCTCGCGCTTTGCGCTCGCTGCAAGCTTTGCAAGCGTTGAAGGACAGTTAGGCGCTGCAGCAAGTGTTCTCATGGCTATTCGTAAAGGGTGGACCACCACCCCGGCAGTTGCTGTCAATAAGAACCAAGATATGGTTCATCGCAGTGTTGGTCGCGCAGGAATAGTTCTCACTGCAGAAGGATCAGTTGCTACACGTCAATTGATTCAATCGGCACGCAAAGATGCCGAAAGATTCGCACCTGGTGTGCCAATTTATGAGATCTGGATAGGCGATGGCGAAGGTCAAGTTCCATTAAGAAAATTGCAGAAGCAGGTTTCAAAGTACAAGAAGAGTCTTTCAGCGCATCAGATGCGTGAAGTACGCGCTCGCCTTAAAGCGGTAGGTGGAATGTCTCTACCAATTCCAAAGGGACCAATGCCAAAGAATGTGCGAGTGCCTAAGCGTTAGTTTTTCTCGTAAAGACTAAAACAGTTCCACTCAGACGCTCGTTTATTCCGCGCCCGTTCTGATCAAAAGTCACGGCAGTTACTACGATCGCTAAAAGAGCGGTGCGTATAAGCGCTTGCTTAGGAGTTGGCGCTTGTCCATCAAGAAATCGAACGATTTTAAGTCCCACGATTCTGTGACCAGGAGTTGCTCCTCCCAAGATAGAGAAGAGCAGGTACTGGCCAATGAAGAGAAAGTAGACTGTAAACGAATAATTTCTAGATTCGAACGGGGTTATAAAGGCGTGGGTTATCAAGTTACAGAAGGCCCAATCTACGGCCAGGCCAAGCATGCGTCGTCCTTGCGAGACCCGCGGATATCGCGGATCAATCGCCAAAGGGTCCATGGGTTGAGCCTATCGGAGGGCGATGTCTTTCGCCCTGGCAGGGCCAGGATGTAACAAGGCTGTAACACGGCGATGATGCCATTTTTACCTACTGGTTCTAGGGTTAAGCCATCGCAGAGAGCCTCAGAGTCGAGCTCCTCGCATCGATCACAGACAATCGGAGTACTTCATGTTTAAGAATGCGCAAGAAATTTTTGCATATATCAAAAAAGAGGACATCAAATTTGTAGATGTTCGCTTCACTGATCTTCCAGGTATCCAACACCACTTCAACGTTCCTGTTGAGTCATTTGATGAAGCAGTATTCACAGATGGTCTGATGTTTGATGGATCATCGATCCGTGGATTCCAATCAATTCACGAATCAGATATGAAGCTCCTGCCGGTGACAGAATCTGCTTATCTTGATCCTTTCCGTCTTGAGAAAACTCTGATCATCATCTTCTCAGTACACAACCCAACAGATAACACACCGTATTCGCGTGACCCACGTGGAGTTGTAAAGAAGGCTGTTGATTACTTGAAGTCAACAGGTATCGCCGATCAGGCCTTCTTCGCTCCAGAGGCTGAGTTCTACGTATTTGATGCGGTCCGATTTAAGACTGGTATCAACGAGGCGTACCACCACATTGATTCATATGAAGGTGCTTGGAATACCGGCATCGTTTCAGATCCAGATGGAACCCCAAACCGCGGATATCGCACTCGAATCAAGGGTGGATATTTCCCTGTTTCACCTACAGATCAATTCGCAGATCTCCGCGATGAAATGGTGATGGAACTCGGTCGCGCGGGCTTGCTCGTTGAGCGTTCACACCATGAAGTGGGAACAGCCGGTCAGATGGAGATTAATTATCGCTTCACAGATGTTCTCACCGCAGGTGATGAGTTAATGAAGTTTAAATACATTATCCGCAACGTCGCCTGGGAAGGTGGCAAGACTGCAACCTTTATGCCAAAGCCACTCTTTGGAGATAACGGTTCAGGTATGCACGTCCACCAATCATTGTGGAAAGATGGAAAGCCACTCTTCTTCGAAGCAGGTACGTATGGCGATCTTTCAGATATTGCTCGCTGGTATATCGGTGGCCTTCTCAAGCATGCACCTTCACTTCTTGCATTTACAAACCCAACGGTGAACTCTTACCGACGATTGGTTCCAGGATATGAAGCGCCTGTAAACCTTGTCTACTCAGCGCGTAACCGCTCTGCATGTATCCGAATTCCAATTACAGGATCAAGTCCTAAGGCAAAGCGCATCGAGTTCCGTTGTCCAGATCCATCATCAAATCCATATCTTGCATTTGCAGCAATGCTCATGGCGGGAATTGATGGAATTATCAATAAGATCGAGCCACCTGCACCAGTTGATAAGGATCTTTATGAACTCGAAGGTGATGAAGCTCGTGCGATTCCACAGGTTCCAGGATCACTCGATGCAGTTCTAGATAGCCTTGAATCAGATCACGCATTCCTCACACAAGGTGGCGTCTTCAGTGAAGACCTCATCTCTACCTGGATCGAATGGAAGCGTAAGCAAGAAGTTGATTACGTACGCTTGCGTCCACATCCAGCAGAGTTCGAGCTCTATTACGATCTCTAGATTTTTCTGTAAAGAAACCCCGCCAATCACATGGCGGGGTTTCTTTTTTCAACTCTCCGATCAGCGCTTCCGATAGACTCACGTACATGAAACGCCAGGTCTCCCCCTTAAGAGAATTTCTCCACAGAGAATCTTCATCAGGGCTGTTCTTGGTACTAGCTGCAACCCTTGGTCTAGCCGTTGCGAATTCCCCACTATCTGATCGCTACTTTGACTTTCTTGCCATCACATTCACCGTAGATGAGGGTTTTTTCTATCTCTCGCTTTCGGTACTAAAGATCATCAACTATGGGCTCATGACGATTTTTTTCTTCGTCGTAGGACTCGAGATAAAGAGAGAGCTAGTTGCTGGTCATCTATCTTCGGTAAAAAAGGCTGCTATGCCATTTCTTGCTGCAGTGGGTGGAATGGCAGTTCCTGCTGGAATTTATCTCCTGATCGCAGGTGGTCAGGCACCACAAGGATGGGCTGTCCCGGTTGCAACAGATATTGCTCTCGCCATTGGATTACTTGCGATGATGGGACCATCGGTAACCCTTGCTCTACGTTCGTTTCTCTTAGCCTTGGCAGTCATAGATGATATTGGTGCGATTCTTATCATCGCAGTTGTCTATTCAACGGGCATCACATTGTCTTGGTTGGCGGCAGCTCTCGCAATCGTCTTTGTCATAGGTCTTCTTGGAAGAACGAGCGTCACATCATTCTTTATCTACATACTGCTCGGACTTTTACTGTGGTATTGCCTCTATCGAACAGGTGTCCATCCAACTTTGGCGGGCGTCATTCTCGGCCTACTGGCACCTCATAAAGAAATGCCTCACGCTGATTTTGAAGATAGCGATGACGGCTCGGTTTCCTATGTTGAGTATCTGGGGGCCAAGCTTCATCCTTACTCAAGTCTTGCAATTGTTCCTATCTTTGCCTTTGCAAACACAGGCGTTGTCATCACTTCAGAGTCCATCAAGGATGCTGCTACATCTGCGATTGCTTGGGGAATTTTCATCGGATTGGTAATTGGTAAGCCACTTGGAGTTGTCGCAGCGTCGTATGCGGCATCCAAGGCAAAGGTGGCTGAACTGCCGGAAAATCCCGAATTTTCAAAGATGGTTGCGACGGGATCTGCAGCTGGAATTGGTTTTACCGTTGCACTTTTTATTGCTGATCTCGCCTTTGATGACCTTGTGCTTCAAAACATTGCAGTAGTGGCAGTTATTGCTGCATCAGTTGTCAGTGCCTTGATGAGCACTCTTTTCTTCAAGCTTTCACGTAGGTAAATCTGACCTACAGTTTGTCGATCCAACCCCAAACAGATTCTGCCCCCGAGTGGCCCACCAACACGATCACTGTAATGCTTGCAAGTGATGCCACTATCAGGGCGAGTGAAGTAAGTCTGCGCAACCAGACCGAGCCCACAGTTGCCCCTGAACGATCTAAGCGCCAACGCAGATAAATGAGTGCGACCATAGGCAAGGTAATGAACGGTGCTATCTCACCGAGTTCTGCATGGTTTCCCATATCTTTATCCAGAATCTCTTCAAAGGCCTCTCCAGTGACTTTTGCGAGAAATAGTGACAGTTGAGCAAAGAGGGCGATAACAAGAATCAGCTTTCCATAGCGCCGCGAGAAACTTGGCAGATATGACATGACCAGAGCGCCAATTGCAACAAGTGGAATCAGAACAACAGAGGCATGAATTACGAGCGGGTGAAGCGGAAGCCCCGCAACAGAACCGAAGAGTCCCCCTGAGATAACCATGACGTAATCTTAATCTAAGAAGAAATCAAGTAGGAAATCAGTTGTTCCAGGCACTACTGAATACTTCTCTAGGTCTGTGATTCCAACGGATGCTAGAACTTCATCATCGACATAGAAGTTACCGCTATTTTCCTTGGCATCGCGGTTGAGAATGACATAGGCAGCATCTGCGAGAATCTCAGGGGTACGACATGATGCTGTATCAATCCCAGGAATCATCTGAAGGGCCGCGGTATCAATAGCTGTTCGTGGCCATAGCGCGTTTACCGCCACTCCATCACGCTTGAATTCTTCTGCCATTCCAAGCACGCACATCGACATTCCATATTTTGCCATCGTGTAAGCAACGTGATTTTTAAACCACTTCGCCTTCATCGACAAAGGAGGCGAAAGAGTCAAAATATGTGGATTGCGTCCCTGGCCGGCGCTCTCCTTGAGGTGAGGCAACGCTGCTTGTGATGTAAGAAATGTCCCGCGGACGTTGACATCAAACATCAGGTCAAATCGCTTCGCAGGGGTCCCTAGAGTAGGTGTCAGGTTAATCGCGCTTGCATTGTTGATCAGGATATCAATTCCACCAAACTCAGCTGCTGTCTGCGCGATTGCAGAAGCAATCTGATCTTCATCACGAATATCGCACTGGATTGGTAGGGCTACTCCCCCAGCAGCTTCAATCTCTTTCGCTGCAGTGAAGATAGTTCCCGGTAACTTCGGATTTGGATCGGCGGTTTTTGCCGCGATCGCAACAGATGCACCATCGGCGGCGGCGCGAAGTGCGATCGCTAAGCCAATTCCGCGAGATCCTCCTGTGACAAAAATTCGCTTGCCCTGCAGGTTTCCTGAGATTGACATTACTTTGCTCCCTTTTCTGCAGATTTCTTGGCCATAAATTTCATAAATGCTTCCATCGCCTCATCCGATGTGAGTGCAAGTGAGAAGAGTTGGAACTCGGCTTTCATTACAGCCGCGACCGCGTCATGCTTACTCGCCTTGATGAGCGCTTTGGTGTTAATGATCGCAGTAGGTGGCTGTTCGGCGATCTGTTGAGCTATCGCCAGCGCTGTGGCATATGCATCGGTTGAGATCTCGGCGACTAGCCCCATCTCTTTCGCGCTCTCGGTAGAGAACGACTCACCTGTCATAAAAATCTTTGCCGCGCGTTGGTAGCCCACGAGTTCAGGAAAGAGAAGGCTTGAACCCGCTTCAGGAACTAACCCAAGGGATGCAAAAGGCATTGAGAAAGTTGCGTGAGGGTCAGCCACCACAACATCGCAATGCAACAACATCGTTGTTCCAACGCCAATTGCGTTTCCATTTACTGCAGCTAAAAGTGGTTTTGGAAAATCCAGGAGTGCACCCAAGAATGCTGCGACAGTTGAATCTTCAGTCGTAGGAGGGTGCTCCATAAAATCTCTGATGTCATTACCAGCTGTGAAGTGCGCTCCAGTACTGGTCAGGATCACCGCCCTTACTCCGAAATCTCCGGCGGCTTCGTTCAGGGCGGCAGCGAGATCGCCATACATATCTCGGGTAAGTGCATTCATCTTCTCAGGACGGTTAAAAGAGAGCGTGAGGATGCTTCCCGACGATGCCTTGGTGATGTTACTCATGAGTAGAGGCTACTCCCATCGAAGGGTTAATCAAAGGCGAATCTCTGTAAAGAAATAGAACGCCCGGTCTGCATCGCAGGCCGGGCGTTCTAGATAACCGAGAGTTATATTACTGGGAGAGGAGTTCCTTAGCGATCGAGAGTTCCTGCGATGAAAGCTTCAGTCTTCTCATGAGCCTGCTCATCTGTGTATTGCACAGGTGGAGTCTTCATAAAGTAAGACGATGGTGAAAGAAGTGCTCCACCAATCTTGCGATCAAGGCCGATCTTGGCACAGCGGAGTGCATCAATGATGACCCCCGCTGAGTTTGGTGAATCCCACACTTCAAGCTTGTATTCGAGGTTTAGTGGAACATCACCAAAAGCGCGACCTTCGAGGCGAACATAAGCCCACTTGCGATCATCGAGCCATGGGATGTAATCAGAAGGTCCAATGTGAACATTCTTCTCGCCCATATCGTGATCTAGCTGTGATGTTACTGAGTTTGTCTTTGAGATCTTCTTAGACTCCAAGCGATCACGCTCAAGCATGTTCTTAAAGTCCATATTTCCACCAACGTTGAGTTGATAGGTACGCTCTAGGAAGACGCCGCGATCTTGGAACAACTTAGCCATGATGCGGTGAGTGATGGTCGCACCAACCTGGCTCTTAATGTCATCTCCAACAATTGGGATTCCAGCATCTTCAAACTTCTTCGCCCACACTGGATCTGATGCGATGAAGACTGGAAGTGCGTTGACGAATGCACATCCTGCATCAAGTGCGCACTGCGCGTAGAACTTGGCCGCAACTTCAGAGCCAACTGGTAGGTAGCAGATGAGTACATCTACTTGCTCTTCCTTGAGGACGGCGACGACATCTACAGCAGCAGCTGTCGATTCTGTGATTGTTTCGCGATAGTAACGACCAAGACCATCGTGGGTAACTCCTCGGAGTACCTCGACGCCAGTCTTTGCTACATCGCTAAATTTGATTGTGTTGTTCTCGCTAGCCCAGATTGCATCTGCAAGATCTAGTCCAACTTTCTTTGCATCCACATCAAAGGCTGCAACGAATTTGACATTGCTGATGTGATACGCGCCTACCGTTGCGTGCATGAGACCTGGGATCTCCTGATCTGCTGCTGCATCCTTGTAGTAAGTAACACCTTGAACCAATGAGTTGGCGCAGTTTCCTACTCCAACGATGGCAACACGGATGTCACCTTTTCCAGTTGTGATTTTCACTCTATTTCCTCTCGGTTTTGATCATGTCTTCTAGCCAAGCAATTTCTCGCATAGCCGATTCCAGCGAATGGCGGCGCCACTCCTCTAGATATTTATCGATACCAGCTGGCGAGCGCTCAAGTTCTCCTCGGAGCATCTCGGCCTTCTCTTGCAGGCGACGATGGCGCCCTTCGAGAATTCTTATTCTGTTCTTACTTGATGTAGGGCTAAAGAAGGCAAAGCGAATCTCAAAGGCATCGTCTTCCCATGCTTCTGCATTGACACTTTCAGCCAAATCTAAAAATCTCTCCGTACCTGATTCGGTGATTGAGTAAACGATTCGTGAACGACGTGAGCCGTGCTCGACATCGCATTCTTGGATCAAGCCCGCCTCTAACATCCGGCGTAGCTGCGGGTAGAGGACTGAGAATGAGAGTGCTCGGAATGGTCCGAAGATCGCGCTCATACGTTTGCGTAGCTCGTATCCATGGAGTGGACCTTGAGAAAGGAGTCCGAGGAGGGCGAGTTCGAGTGAATCTGCACGCGAGCGCATTAGCTCTCCTCCTCTTCTCTGCTTGGGCTATATATCTACAGCGCTATATATCGAATCGATATATCTAGCGCTATTGAACATGAGATGGGGTCAGACCGCAACTCACACCACTTTCGACTCGCCGAAAGCCACACATGAGTAGCCATGTAGGCAGAAGTGCGCCTGAGTGAGAGTCTTATGTGAGAGTCTTGAGTGTGATCCCCTCCCGCATCGGTGAATACCTCGTGGCAGCGATAGTGATCATCCTCGCCCCTGGTCCGAGCGTTCTCTTCGTGATTGCGCGAGCGATCTCGTGGGGTCGCAGGGTTGCCGTCATGACAGTCCTCGGCAACTCCTTAGGCGCTCTCACGCTCTCAGTCGTCGTCGCACTTGGGTTTGGGCCACTCCTATCTCGCTCAGAGCTGCTCTACGCCGCGGTGCAATGGACAGGTGGGCTCTATCTCCTCTATCTCGGAATCGATGCATGGCGCAAGCGATCACTTCATGCCGCAGCAATGAATGAAGCTAAAGAACTCCATAGTCCAACGCTCTGGCAATGTGTTCGAGATGGTTTCTGGGTGGGAGCACTTAACCCTAAGGGAATCGTCTTCTTTGCCGCCGTCCTGCCACCATTTGTTGATAGAGATCAAGGAGCGATCACTCAGCAATTACTTTTTATGGGCGCTTGTTTTGCAATCCTTGCCTTCTTTCTCGACTCCACATGGGGACTGTTGGCCGGAACCGCCCGGAGCTGGCTCAGTGGAGATGAACGACGGCTAATAACGCTTCGAGCGTTAGGAGGAATTGTCATCATGGTTTTAGGAATTTTGGTTATTGCAACTGCCGCCCGTGATTTAATCGCCAAATGAGTTCATCTGCCATAAAGCGCCCCGAAAAACCAGCACGTGACACAATCGCGCCATCTGATCTCACCTTTGGACTTTCCACCTGTAAGCGATGTATCTGGATCAAATATTGGTTCAAAGTCACAATGCCAGGACAATTTCCTTTGGTAAAGCCGCTGGCCGATGCGCAAGAAGAACATTTTCGCCGTGCTTCCATGCAAGATCTAGATCCCACATTAGCGCCAGGAGTTGTTAAGCAGTGGGGTCAGTGGGTCAAATCTTCGCCCTTAATTATTGCCGGTCGAACAACGACGTGGAAGATTCTTGGAATTTACGATCTGCTCGCCCATTATGAAGATGGATCGGTCGGAATCATTGATTGCAAAGTTTCAGATTCAGATCGTGATAACGGCGAATTCTATGCTCCGCAACTAGAGGCTTACGCACACGCGCTTGAAAACCCTGACCGTGGAAAGCCCTTTCCAGTCTCATCGATGGGACTCCTTGTATGGAAACTCAATGGAGTCACTCCTACCGCCGATGGAACACACGGATTTGGGGTTACCCAGCATTATCTTCCGGTCGAACGAGATAGTAAAAAATTTCACGCTCTTCTTGAAGAACTCGTGGATGTTATCGAAGGTGAATTTCCGGATGCTGGCCCTGAATGTCCAACCTGTAATTACCTCGTGCAGAGAGCACAGATTCAATCAATCGGATGAATCAGATTCCTGATCGCGTTTAGTTGATCCTGGTTTCTTAGCCTTCACTGCATACTCATCGACATACTCTTGCCCTGATAGCTCCTGCAGGCGTGCCATGATTTTATCTGTTACTTCGCGTAGGTATGCCTGATCGGTTGAATCACCATCAAAGTACATGGCTTCACCAAATGTCATTCCTACGCGCTTGATATTTGGAATCACTTGACCTGATGGTTGAATTTTTTCAGTGTTAAACATTGCTACAGGAACAACTGGAGCACCTGATTCGATAGCCAGGCGTGCGATACCTGTGCGCCCACGGTAGAGACGACCATCTGGAGAACGAGTTCCTTCTGGGTAAATTCCAATACATTTTCCTTCAGATAGGACCTGAAGTCCTGTGATGAGTGCGGCTTCGCTACGCCTTCCACCTGAACGATCAACCGGAACCTGGCCAAGGGCGATAAAGGTTAATTTCTTCAGCAGACCCTTAGGCCCAGGGGACGTGAAGTACTCACTCTTCGCGAGGAAGGTTACTTTGCGAGGAACGACCAACGGCATAAATATGGAGTCGCTAAATGAAAGATGGTTTGAGGCAATAATCAGTGGACCAGAGGCAGGAACATTACGCAGACCCTTTACCTTCGGGCGAAAGAGAATCATGAGGAAGGGTGTGAGGAATGCGCGCAAAGTGCCGTAGGGCAGATTGTTCATGCTCATAATTTATCCCCTTTCTACTCAATCTGGTCAGTTTATGCGAATATAAAGCATGGTACCAACCTCGGATGAGTCAAAACCAGAGCAGAATCCTGGCAAAGATGACCAAGATCTCATAGATGACAAATTTAACGCTCTGGTCTCTGGACTCTCTCTGGATCAAAGCGCACCGACTGATTTTCTTGACTCGATCGCAGATCAGCACGAGGTCGACGGTTTTACTCCCCCGGTGCCGCAGCGAATTAATTTCTTCACTTCAATCAAAGAAGGCATGAAAGCATTTAAGAAGTGGAAGGATAACCCTAGAAGAGATAACACAGACCTCGATGATGATGGAGCACAGATATGAGTACACATATAAGTACAGATATAAGTAAAGAATTTAGATGGGGAATCCTTGCAAGTGGTGGAATTGCACAAGCATTTGCACGAGATCTTTCATACTTTAATCATCACATTGTCGCTGCCGTTGGTTCACGTTCTCAAGAAAGCGCGGATTCATTCGCTGCCGAATTTCCTGGATGCACAGCCTATTCAAGTTATGAAGCACTCGTTGCAGATCCAACGCTCGATGCCATCTATGTTGCATCACCGCATCCATATCACGTAAGTAATACCGTCCTTGCACTCAATGCCGGAAAGCCAGTCTTATGTGAAAAACCATTTACTATCAATGCAGCTGAAGCTCGCCAGATGAAAGCGGCAGCCGATGCAAACGGTGTGGCCCTCATGGAAGCAATGTGGGCACGCTTCTTGCCACACATGCATAAGGTCCGTGAAATTCTCGCATCCGGAATCCTTGGAGATATCTGGGCAGTTGAAGCAGATCACGGACAACGTCTTTCAGATTATGCCAACCCTCGACACTGGGAGCCATCACTTGGCGGCGGCGCACTTCTAGACCTTGGGATTTATCCAATCTCTTTTGCTCATATGGTTCTGGGCGTTCCAGATAAAATCACATCCTCTGCAACCTTTACAGATAAAGGTGTAGATGCGAGTTCCACTGTAATTTTTGATTACAAGAGCGGTGCTCAAGCAATACTTACCTCAAATATGATGGTCTCAACTCCTTGTAGAGCAACGATCTGTGGCACTCTTGGAAAGATAGAGATTGATCGCACTTTCTACAATCCAACTTCAATGCGCGTAATTATGCATGATGGAACAACCACGGAATATCCCAAAGAATATAAGGGTCATGGACTCCGTGATCAGGCCCTTGAATTTGAGAGAGTGGTTCGTAGTGGTGCCAAGAGTTCAGCTATTTTGACGCCAGATGAATCAATTCTCATTATGGAATCACTTGATGAAGTGCGAAAGCAGATTGGCCTGATTTACCCGAGTGAGAGATAGCGTGCAGAGCAGATTTCACCTAGAGTCGAGCGAGATCTGCAACTCCTACTAGACCAGCTTCATTTCCCAACTGCGCGGGAACAATATCTGGATATGGATGCTTACCTGCAAATGGCATATGACGAATCAAAGACTGACGGGTGGGTTCTAGAAGTATCTCCCCCGCATCAACAACTCCACCACCGATAACAATTCGAGTGGGGTCAAGGATCACACTTAATGATGCAATCCCTGCCCCTAAGTAATGTGCAGTTGTATTAAAGGCTGCCAGTGCCACCGCATCTCCTGCCTGCGCAGCTTCGGTGATGTGCTGTCCAGTGAGCCCATCGAGGGTTCCATTTCCAAGGGAAAGTAGATTGCGTGCAAGTTCTGGGGTCGCGCTGATTGCTTCACGCGCATGGCGCATCAGCGCGCTTCCACTTGCATACTGTTCAAAACAGCCGCGCGCTCCACATCCACAGAGATGTCCTTCAGGAACTACTCGCATATGGCCGATCTCAGCCGCTGTTCCAAAACCACCTCGATAGAGATTGCCGTTCACAACTATTCCGCCACCGATTCCAGTGCCAACAGTGACAATCAAAAGATGGTCATGTCCACGACCTGCACCGAAAGCCGCCTCGCCCCATGCGGCGGCATTGGCATCATTTTCGATAACAACTGGAAGACCAATCAATGCAGTCAACTGTGCATCGAGGTCAACGCCGTTCCAACCAGCAATGTTCGGCGTTGCCAACATTGTTTTTCTGTCGGATGAAACAAAACCTGCAGCTGAAATACCTACGGATTCAACTGTGTAAGCCGCCATCAACTCTCGTGCAACATCTGCGATTGCTGCTGTGAGCGCTTGACCACCTTCACGTGGCGTATCACGCCGTGCATCGATAAGAATTTTTCCCGATGCATCTACTACCCCACCAAGAACTTTTGTCCCTCCGACATCAATGCCGATTGTGTAGGTCATAGATATCTTTAAGCTTCGCAGTGCTCTTTTAGCTGCGCAAGTGTTTGATCAATTGTCATTTTCTCTTGCTTGGTAATCATCATTTGCGGAATCGGCATAGAAACTCCTACCGAAAGTTCGTATGTCACTTCTGTTTCATCTCCAAGATCCTTAACAATGTAAGCACCATCCATCTTGGTAAGCATGTTGGCATCTTCGAGTTCGAATTCAACTCGCCCAGGTGCACCGTCCCAGTTATAGGTAAGAGAAACTTCATCTTTGACAGCGCCAGCGCTGATAGTCATGGTGACGCCAGTAACTCGACCGGCCTCATCCCTTTCGGTGATTTTGACTTTTGTTATGGAATCGGACCATTCGGGGTATTTCTCGAGGTCAAAGAGCACCTCGGTAACCTGGCTCATTGACGCTTCAATAACAACTGTTGATTTGCTCATATCGCTCATGGCGCAAGGCTACCTTGAGAAATCTCTTTCGGGGCTCTCCCATTTTTGCCAATCGGGCGCTAGCGTTTGCCCATGACAACTTACTCCGTACCTCCACTGGTCCCTGCTGCCACTGAGGGAAACCTCACCGAATTGATCGCTCACCGCGCATGGTTTGAGCCAGAGCGCGTGGTGATGTCACGTCCACTTGGAGATGGTTGGCAGCCAGTTTCCGCACGTGAAGTCGAAGCAGAGGTGCGTGCCACTGCTAAAGGTTTAGTCGCCGCTGGAATAAATGTTGGCGACAGAGTTGCGATTATGGCTCGTACTCGTTACGAGTGGACAATCCTAGATTTCGCGATCTGGTTTGCAGGCGGATGTGTTGTTCCTATCTATGAGACATCATCTGCCGAACAAGTGGATTGGATCTTAAGTGACTCTGGTTCAGTCGGAATAATTGTTGAAACCCCGACTCATCGCGAACTCGTGCAGACAGTTCTTCCTTCACACACAAAGCATGTGTGGACGATGACCGAAGACGTCCTCTCGGTTCTTGCAAAAGCCGGAGCACATATTAGCGATGATGAAATTGATCGCCGTCGTAATTCTCTTACTCCAGAGACACTTGCCACCCTTATTTATACATCAGGAACCACGGGCCGACCAAAGGGCGTCAGTCTTACTCACGGAAACTTTCTCGCAGAGTGTGGAAACGTTGTACAAGGCGCTTCAGATTTATTCCTTAAGCCCGGCGGATCAACACTTCTCTTCTTGCCTGTCGCCCACGTCTTTGGTCGTATGGTTCAAATCGGAGCGATCACTGCTGGACTTCATTTAGCGCATTGCAGCGATCCAGTCAGTCGACTCTTGCCAGATCTTCAATCATTTAAACCAACCTTCGTGCTCGCAGTTCCTCGAATCTTTGAAAAGGTCTATAACGGAGCAGAAGCTAAGGCAGAGGCTGCAGGAAAAGGGAAAATCTTTAGAAAGGCAGCCGAGATCGCAATAGCCTATAGCGAGAATATCGATGCTAAAAAATTTAACCCGATGCTTTCATTTAAGCATGCCCTCTTCGACAAGTTAGTTTTCTCAAAGATTCGCACCACTCTTGGCGGCGCAGTTGAGGCCGCAATTTCAGGAGGTGCTCCTCTTGGTGCCCGCCTTGGTCACTTCTTCCGTGGTGCAGGTGTAACAATTTATGAGGGCTACGGATTAACTGAGACAACTGCTGGGGCGACTCTAAACATCACTGGTAACCTCAAGATCGGCACCGTTGGTCGTCCAATTCCAGGAACATCGGTGAGAATCGCTGAAGATGGTGAAGTTCTGATCAAGGGACCGATCGTCATGAGAGGGTATTGGCAGAATGATGATGCTAACGCCGAAGTCTTTGATAACGATCGTTGGTTCAAATCTGGCGATCTCGGAAAACTTGATGAGGAAGGCTTCCTCTCCATTGTTGGACGAAAGAAAGAGCTGATTGTTACCGCGGGTGGAAAGAATGTTGCGCCTGCAGTCCTTGAAGATCGTCTTCGTGCTCATCCACTTGTAAGTCAGTGCATGGTCGTAGGTGATAACAGACCATTTATTGCGGCGTTGATCACAATCGATGCTGAAATGTCCAAGGGATGGATTGCAGCGCATAAGAAGGATGGCGCAACAATTGAATCACTTCGCCATGACCCTGATTTAATTGCAGTTATTCAAACTGCAGTAGATGAGGCTAACAAGGCTGTCAGTAAGGCTGAATCAATTCGTAAATTTACAATTCTTGGTGAGGACTTCACTATCGCTGGTGGACACTTGACTGCAAAGCTTTCGGTCAAGCGCCATGTGGTTGCAGCCCAATTTGCCAAGGAAATTGATGACCTTTACATCAAAGAGTAAGAGGTAGGGCTCATCGCGGCGCAATCGGCAAGAATCGCGATTGCCCAGGATATTCACGATGGGATCGCACAAGATCTCATCGCACTTGGCTATCACCTTGATTTAATCTTGGCCGAGCCTGCTACGCCGGCGTCGGTTCGCCATGAGGTGCGCACAGTGCGCCACGATCTCTCTGCCCTGATAGTCAAGGTACGCAACGAAATCTTCGACCTGCGAAGCAGCGGAGATTTCTGGATTGAGATTAATCAGATTGCCGCATCCATCTCACCGATCATCGTAATTGACCGCGGTGAGTGTGAACTCAATCCCAAGGATTGTGCCCTTGTCTTGCAGGTGGCTCCTGAACTTCTGCGTAATGCTGCTCGCCACTCTGGGGCTAGCCAGATACACCTTTCATTTACTGCCCAGAATAATCAGACCGTGGTTACTATCCAAGATAACGGTTCTGGCGGTGCGAGAGTCAGTCAAGGTCGCTACGGACTTCTTGGCTGTATTGAACGCGTTGAAAGTTATGGCGGGTTCATGACAATTGAGAGTGGAGAAAAGGGAACCACAGTCGCGATCACTCTATGAGTGCGACAGTTCTGGTTGTCGATGATCATCCAGTAGTCAGAGTGGGAATTGTTAAGTCACTCACTGCCGCGGGCTTTACCTGTATCGGTCAAGCCGGTTCTGTGAAAGAAGCGATAGCAGCAATCGCACTTCATAATCCTCAAGTAATTTCAGTAGATCTCAACCTTCCTGATGGCAATGGACTGGAAATAGTTCAATGGGTGAAAAAGCACTCTGCAACGACTGTTGTTATCGTGCTAAGCCTGAATGATGAACTTGATCTCATCTCTGCAACAGCAAGAGCGGGTGCAAATGGATTCATCTCAAAATCTACAGGAATTGAACTTCTGGTTGCAGCGATTGAGAACGCACTACTCCACCCCACAACCTTTACAAGTGATCGGGCTTTGGAGTTGCTTATGAGAGAGAAAACAGTTGATCTACTTTCACCGCGTGAGATCACTGTGACGAGCTACTTAGCAGGAGAGAAGAACATATCTGAAATAGCAACTGCGATGTTTATCTCACAAGCGACTGTAAAGACACATATTGCTTCAATCTATCGAAAACTTGATACTCACACTCGCCAGAGTGCGGTTGCTCGAGCCAAAGCCATAGGTTTGGTTTAACGTAAGGATTTGCCTTTGAGTAGTGACGTAAATCTTTCCGACCAAATCTGCCAACGCCATTGATCAATCACCCATTCGCGACCACGTAATCCCATATCGCGCGCGCGTTTATCATCGAGTAAGAGTTTCTCAATCGAGTGCGCTACTGCACTTACATCTCTTCCATCAACTACAAGGCCAGTGATGCCGTCTAGAACCGCATCTGGTGCTCCCCCAGAATTTCCTGCAATCACAGGGAGAGCGCAGGCACTTGCTTCAAGATAAACGATGCCGAGACCTTCCACTTCTAAACCCGCAAAGCGTGAGCGAGAAGGCATTGCAAAAATTTCACCGACACATATGTATCGTGGGAGTTCTGCATACGCGATTCGCCCGATGAAGGTGATGTGAGAATCTACCTGAAGCCTTTTCGCTCTTCCTTCGAGATATCCGCGATATGGCCCTTCGCCAATGAGCACAAGGTGGGCATTTGGAATCTTTTGGAGCACCTGCGGCATCGCTTCGATGAGTGAATCTTGACCTTTGCGATGAACAAGTCGACCAACGCTGACTATTACGCGCTTATCGATTAATCCCAAATTCTTCTTCAGATCCGAAGAGTCGACAGGAGCAAAATGGTCGGTATCAATTCCTGGAGCGATTTTTACCATCGCGCTCTGTGCTGATGTATCTATCGCACGAGAAATCGC
Organism: uncultured Candidatus Planktophila sp.; assembly: GCA_964576165.1. Classification (GTDB taxonomy): domain Bacteria; phylum Actinomycetota; class Actinomycetes; order Nanopelagicales; family Nanopelagicaceae; genus Planktophila. The sequence goes on from CAZNUC010000007.1 coordinate 19,618, forward strand.
GTTGCGCGTAAACTCGCCTAGGTAGGTTAGGTGATCAACTCTTCGAGAAATAAACTTCATTGCGATGGTAAACGGCCAGAGACGAGACCACCACACTTCATGCCCGTGAGTGAGGGCAATTATTCGCGTGATGCCTGCGCGACGAATCGACCATGAGAGAAGACCAAGGGGTGCGGCAGCGCCAAAAAATGCCGTTGTAATGCCCCTCTCTCGAATCAAAGAGGAGATGCAGAATGCAACGCCAGGAGTGGGTAGAAGAATCCGCGCTTTATCGCGAATAACTTCAACGCCGTAGTTTTCAAGCCATTGCTGGTCGTAGTCGTTGCTCTTATCTTGCGCGCTTGTGTACACAATGAGAGTGTTTTTAGGTAGCCGTTCGATAAGTCCGATGATGAAGGTTTCTATGCCACCAGCTCTTGGACCAAAATCGTTAGTGATGCAGAGAATTTTCTCCACTTGAAATGGCGGGTTCTTCGGAGAGTTTGATTCCAAAGGGCCGTTTACCTGCATTCGGCAAGGCTAACTTGCCTCACCAAATGTACTCAACTTACAGAGGAGCAAAAGTCTGTGAAATTGCCGCTGCGAAGGGGCTGAGCGTGGCCCGATCGTGTGATGTGCAAGAGAAATTTGCCTTGTACAGATAATCTCTACGCCATGATCGATAGCCAGCGACCTGGGGAGATCATCGCAACCTTAGTGGTGGGTAGTGATGGCAGTACCTCAAAGGACGGGACATCCCGTGGAGTCAGTTCTACTGTTGATCGGGCTCGCTTTCTCGAGCGCAGGCGAAAAGTTGATGCGATTGTGATCGGCGGAAATACCGCGCGTTGTGAGCCTTATCGCAAGACCCCCGTCCCAGTAGTCGTGATCTCAACGTCGATGATTAATTCATTGGCCGATAATCGCCAAGCGTATTGGTGGAATGCCTCCCCGAGTGAAGCGATTGAGAGAGCTCAACGTCTCTTTGGCCCCACAATTTTAGTTGAAGCTGGAACATCCATCATCATTGAATTACTCGAACTTGGATTGATCGATCGACTTGAACTAAGCGTAAGCTCTGTAACCGGTGGTGACGATCGTGTTGATTACAAAAAACTACTCTCGTACTTTACTTCCGTGGAAAGTGAAATTGATGGGGAGACAACTTTTTACACAGCAACGCGATGATGAGCTACTAAGCGTATGCTGCGATTACAGCAACTCCAAAGACAGCACATGCAATACCTACATATTGAACACGGTGTAAACGCTCTTTAAGAAAGATGTACGCCAAAAGTGCTGTCATGATCGGATACAGCGAACCCAGAACCATTGCTAGTGAAACAAGCCCTTGAGTGGCCGCAATTCCTAAAATTAAGTTAGCACTGAAGTCAGCTATACCAATAAAGATAAGTAGTCCTAATTGTGGTCTACCCATTCCTCCAGTACCTCGCAAGCGAAGCAAAATACTTACACTGATAAAGAAAGTAGCTGCGCGCATCGAGACCATTGTCATGAGTGCGCTAGATTCTGAACCTTGTGCCATAAAGGTAAGTGCAGTTCCAAACCCAACTGCTGCGCCAAGGGCCAATAAGATTGGCTTCAAAGGAAATCCTTGAGAGAGTTCAGGTCCGCTTGCTAAAAATGCACCAAGAAGTGCAAAAATCACTCCGATAGTTACGAGTCCGCTAAAGCGCTCCCCTAGAAATATCAGCGCATAGAGAACAGGAATAACTCCACTCATGGCGCTAATTGGTGAGACAACACCCATTCGTCCGGTTGCAAGAGCACGGTATAAACAAATTAAACCCACGTAACCCGCAAGACCTGCAGCAAGTCCCGGAATGAGATAACCGCCATCGCCAAGGGCCTGTGCGTCCCACGCACCTGTTGCCGTTGCGAGTATTAAGCCGAAGACGAGTCCAATGATCTGCGTGACAGATAAAACTGCCGTGGGCGGAAATCTCTTGCTTAAATTTCCTGCCAGATAGTCAGCAGCGCCCCACAACCCACTTGAAAAAAGTGCTAATAGCGCAGCCATGAAGTAGAAGATATCGCACTTTTGGGCAAGCCTCCCGCATGCTTGCATATACACAATTTAGAATGGATCAATGGACACAGCCGCTTTTAATCGACTGCTTGATGTCCTCAGAACAGCAACTCCTCGTGATGAAATAATTCTTGAAGAGGTTCCCGCTCCTCAAAAGTTAGCAACATTCTCTTTTGCATTTACAGCAGATGTAACAAACGGTTTAGTGGGCGATGCTCACGATGATATTGCGACCGGCAGATTTGTTCTCTTGCACGAACCTGGTGGTCAAGATACGTGGGAAGGTGAGTTTCGTTGCGTAACTTTTGTAAGTGCCGATGTTGATGCTGCAATGCAAGAGGATCCACTCTTACCTGAAGTGGGTTGGAACTGGCTTCTTGCTTCACTAGAGAAGTCAGGTTGTGCTTACAACTCCCCTTCTGGCACCGTGACTCGAGTCTCCAGCGCTTCCTTTGGCAAGCTCTCCCCTCGCAATAACGAATCCGAAATAGAAATTCGCGCTTCATGGACTCCTGTGATTTCATCCGGGGCCGACATCGGTCAGACGTTGCTCAGCCATGTAATGTCGTGGTGCAATCTCATCGCCGAAATTTCATTCCTGCCTCCGGTAATTGATGGCGTCTCATCGATTAAAACTCCGCGTAGATAGCACACACTCTCTGTGACCACTGAAGAGCCACGCATTGCGATACCTCTCTTAGCGCCAGCGCAAGGATTACCGCCAGTTGTTGATACTGAGGATGCATTTGAAAGTGCGATAAAGGATCTGGCCAATGGAACCGGGCCCTTTGCACTCGATGCCGAGAGGGCAAGCGGCTATAAATTTAGTGCTCGGGCGTATCTGATCCAGATTGCGCGTGATGGCGGAGGACTCCATCTGATTGATCCGATTCCATTTGGTCCAAGGCATTCACTTTTTCTGCGACTTAACGAGCTCTTAGCAACTGATGAAGTGATTCTCCACGCAAGCACACAAGATCTTCCCTGCCTTCGGGAGTTAGGCATTAATCCTGTTCGACTCTTTGATACTGAGTTAGGCGGTCGACTCGCAGGATTACCTCGCGTTGGATTAGGCCCACTGTTGGAATCCTTACTCGGTGTACTCCTTGCTAAAGAACACTCAGCAGTCGATTGGTCAACTAGACCGTTACCTGCAGACTGGCTCAATTACGCAGCCCTTGATGTTGAGCTTTTAGTTGAACTCCGTGATGAAATAGATGCACTTTTGGATGCAGCAGGTAAATCGCGATGGGCGGAGGAAGAATTCGCAGCAATTCTTAAAACGCCACCAAATCCCCCTCGAATAGATCCGTGGCGCCGCACGTCAGGAATGCACCACATTAAAAAACGTCGTCAATTAGCGGTAGTTAAAGAGTTGTGGGAGTCACGTGTTGCCCTTGCCGAAACACTTGATGTCTCGCCTAGTCGACTACTCTCAGATGCAGCGATCTCAGCAATTGCGCTATCGATACAAGAAGATTCAAAGATTGAGCGGAAGAAAGATTTAGAGAAGATCCTTCGTCCTATTGGTTTACGTGCACGTTGGTTAGAGCACCATGAACGATGGATCGCTTGTATAGCCTCTGCTCAAAATTTGTCAGAGGATCAACTTCCACCCGTTCGCGGCGAGAGCGATGCTCTTCCCCCTGTAAAGGTGTGGAAAGAGAAGTACCCACTCCGCTATGCAGCCTTGACCCACGCCAAGCACACACTCCTTCTGCGAGCCCAAGAGTTAGAAGTTCCACTAGAGAATCTCATCTCACCAGAATTTGTGCGTCGCATTTGTTGGAGCAATCCACGCGGCGGAGTTGAAGGCGCACTCTTAGAGTTAGGTGCGCGGAATTGGCAAGTAGAGATTGTCACACCATTGCTGGAGGCGGCGCTGCTGCAAGAAACTCCATTAGTAATTGAAGATGAAGCCGTTCCATCAGCTACAGATGCTAATAGTGAAGAATAATCTCTCTACTCTTTAAAAAATCTAACAGGCCCTTCATGCTTAATCGAAAGAATATCTCCCACTGAATAATCAGAATGGCCCACAACTCGCACCTTTATCAACTCTGTGCTGTGAGCAAGTGAGAATGTCAGCATTGCATCGTGGCCGTAATAATCAACTGAGAGAAGTTGAGCCGATATTCCACCGGCGAGATCACTTCCCACTACAACTTCTTCGGGACGGATCACTACAAATCCATTGAGAGCGACTTTAAAGTCTGTCTCACGATTTTTTAGCGGGTAGGAAATTTTGCCTTGTGTATTTTGTTGAGCGGGTAAAATCATCGCATCACCCGTACTCACTGCAATTTCAGGTGAGGTTGGATTCTCGTAGACATCCTCTGGAGTACCAAACTGGGCAATAGCGCCATCGCGCATCAGAATCACTTTATCCGAGGCAACCAGCGCTTCTTCACGATCGTGTGTAACCAAAATAGCAGTAGCCCCTTGACTGCGCAGAAGTGAAATGACATCTGCGCGCAATTCGTTTCGTAGATGCGCATCAAGGGCTGAAAATGGTTCATCAAGTAGGACCATCTTGGGTTTGATTACTAACGCACGGGCAAGTGCGACACGTGTCTGTTGTCCACCAGATAACTCACTAGGCATAGCCTCTTCATATCCCGGCATTCCAATGAGATCGAGCATCTCAAAGGTGAGTGACTTTATCTCCGATGCGCTCTTTTTCTTACGATCGATTCCAAAGGCGATATTGCGAGCCACATTGAGATGAGGAAATAACGCTCCTTGCTGTGGAACATATCCCGTTGATCTCTTATGTGGGGCGAGTGAGAGTGATGAGAGTCCAATTAATTGAGCCCCTAATCGAATCGTTCCACCACTTGGCGTGAGTAGTCCTGCAATGGCGCGAAGTAGAGTTGTTTTGCCACATCCTGAAGGTCCAAGTAGAGATGCTATTTCGCCAGAATTGAGAGAAAACGACAAGTCAGAGATTACTTTGCGCGCACCGAACTGCACATCTAGATGTGAGACCTCAAGAGTTGTCATCTTGACTCTCCTAACTGTAAATCCCGAACGCTGCTCTCTGTTCTATCGAGAGCTTTGCGTGGAAGGCTCAATAGAAAAGTTGGTATCGCAGCGATAAGTATCAATAGTAATGCATATGGTGCGGCCTCATTAAACTTGCTTACCGCTGCATAACTCCACACCTGCGTCGCAAGTGTTTCCATGCCGATAGGTCTGAGCATAAGAGTTGCTGGTAACTCTTTCATCGCCGTGAGAAAGACTAAAAGTGTGCCAAGGGCAATACTAGGAAAGGCGATAGGAAAAGTAACTGTCCGTGCAATCGCGGCTCTATCTTTTCCCAACGTCGCAGCCGCCTCTTTGACCGCCGGCGAGACTAATCGGAGAGAATTCGACATCGCAGCGACAGCTTTAGCAAGAAATAGAATGGCATAGGCGAAGGCAAGTAGCGCTGTCGATTGATAGAGAGGACCTAATTTAGATCCAAGTGAGACCAGTGCTAGTCCAATGACAACTCCAGGCAATGCGTGAGAGATAAGTACAGCTCTCTCGGCAAAAATGGAGAATCTATTATTTCCTTGTGCAATGAGTGCGCCTAAAGGTAGGGAAAAGAGAAGCGCTAGTGCAGCCCCAGCAGCAGCGATTGTCACAGTCGAGATTGCAGCAGAGAGAAGTTCACCCCAATTAATAGGCACAGCATTTGAGAAAAATCGTGAGAGAAGTACGGATACCGGAACGAAGACTGCAATGGCTGTATAGAGACCGACCAGAGCTAGAAGCGTGATCTTTGCACTCGAATTATTTATTCGAAGGTGCTTTGTTCCACTCCGTCTTGTGGCGCTCTCAGATTCTTGCTTACGCTTTAAACCGGATTCGAGGGCGATAAATACCGTTGATGCGAGAACAAGAATGAGGGCCATAATCGCTGCCCCACTTCGGTCATATGTTGACTTGAAAAGATTCTGAATCGAAACCGTAAGAGTTGTTACGTTGAGCAGTGAAACCGCACCGAAATCACTCAGTACATAGAGGCCTGATAAGAGCGAGCCAGCACTAATCGCACCACGAATTTGAGGAACGATGACTCTCAAGAGAATGGATACTTTGGAAAGTCCCAGAGTTCGCGCCACTTCAATAAGGCCAGTATCAAGACGTCGCAGGGCAATCACTACTGAAAGCATCATGTAAGGCAAGGTGGTCAGAACGAGAATAAAGACGGCACCGAGGATTCCAGAAAGTCGTGGAATTAAGGCGAGCCAGGTATATGTAAATACATAGGAAGGAATCGCAAGTGGCAGAATCATGGGAATGATCAGCAGGTGCGCATATGGCAGGCGAACAAAATGGATACCTGTCGCGATGAGAGTTCCGATGAGAACGTTAATCAGTACAACAGCAATGAGAATGACCGCCGTCGTAGCGATGATTTCAAGGGTTCTCTGGCGAAAAAGTAGCTCAAATATCTGCTCGCCAGGCTTTTCAGCAGCGCGAATGACGAGATAAATCAGTGGGATAAAGGTAAGCGCGAGAACAATAGATGAGAACCCGATCAGAGGTCGGCTAGTGGAATTCTCTCTCTGTAATGTTTCTCTCATGGAATTTAAAGGAGTCCGACCTTAATCAAAAGCTCTTGAGTTTTTTGAATATTGTTCAATGAATCAAGATCCACGGTTGGGGCACCGATTGCGCTAAGGGTTGGTAAATTCGCAGGAGATTTTTCGTTTGCAATGAGAGAGTACTCAAGGGTATCTGTCACAAATTTTGCCTGAACCTCTTGAGAGGTAAGAAAGTTGATAAGGCTCTCGGCAGCTGCATATTTTGAACTCGATTTGAGAATTCCAGCGCCTGAAACATTGATCATATTTCCGAGATCACCGCTTGCAAAGAAACCATTCTTCGCTTTGATCTCTCTGCCTAGGCCTTGGCTTACTTCCCAGACATAGTAGTGATTGACTAGGCCTATAGAGATAATTCCTGAATCGATCGCCTCGACTATGGCGCTATTTTTTGGAAAAATTTGAACATCGTTTTTGACAAGTGATTCAAGCCAGCGTTCTGTAAATTCCTCACCTTGTGAATTCATCATGGCAGTAACAAAGGCTTGGAAAGAAGCATTAGTTGGTGCAATTCCCAGTTGTGATTTGTAGACAGGTTTCGACAAATCAGTGATTGATTGTGGCAACGCTGTTAAAAGTTCGGGGTTATAGGCAAAGACGCGAGCGCGGCCAGTGATACCGATCCAACTGCGATCTCCTGCGATATATGTCGAGGCAATCTTCACTCCTACGCTGCTAGGTAGCGCGGTAAAGAGCCCTTCCCTAGCCACTGCGCCCAGTGATCCTGCATCTTGGGCGAGAAAGATGTCAGCCGGTGAATTCGAACCTTCTTCTCGAATCTGTGCGGCGAGTTCTGCTGAATCCGCATAGCGAATATTGAGCTTTACTCCGCTCTCCTGCTCCCACTGCGCAAGGAAGGGGGCGATGAACTCCTCTGAGCGACCTGAGTAGATCGTTAACTCTGTCGAGCTGCTCTCTTGGCCGCTCGGGCTAGCACACCCGACGAGAGTGAATGCCGTGGCGAGTGCGAGCAAGAGCGGTAATCCGACTTTTTTGGCCATGGCTTGACCTTAGGCTAGTGGGATGAATTACGCAACATAAGTGTTGCGTAATTGCCATCACATGCGGGAGGTTGATGCATAATCGCCTACTGACGGGTAGCCTTGAAACCTCACCATTGAAAGAGGCTTGAAGCAATGTCTACACATTCACGCGATCTACTCACCTCAGTCGTTCTCGTCGACGCAGTCCGTACTCCCTTTGGAAAGGCAGGCTCTCTCTACGCGGGTACACGCGCAGATGATCTGATGGTCCGAGCAATGCGCGGACTTCTCGAGCGCAATCCACAATTACCACTTGATCAAATCGATGATGTCGCGATCGCTGCCGCCACTCAAACTGGTGATCAAGGAATGAACCTTGGGCGAAGCGCATCACTTCTTGCTGGTCTTCCCAACACAGTTCCTGGTTACTCAGTAGACAGATGGTGTGCTGGTGCGATGACATCGGTAACAACTCTCGCTGCATCAATTGCAATGGGAGCAAATGAAATTGCAATTGCAGGCGGCGTTGAACATATGGGCAATCACCCAATCGGTGATGGCCTTGATCCCAATCCTCGCTTTCTAGCAGAGCGTATTGTTGAACAAGATGCGCTAGCCATGGGTGCAACGGCAGAGCGCCTACACGATCGCTTTCCACATTTAACAAAAGAGCGCTCAGATGCATTCGCGCTCGCTTCACAGATGAAAACTGCGCAAGCATATAAGGATGGAAAGATTCAACGCGATCTCATTCCAACGGCTGCACGTAGCGCTGAACTTGGATGGGCAATTGCAACAGTGGATGAACCACCTCGCCCAACAACAACTCTTGAGGGACTTGCAACGCTGAAGACACCTTTCCGCGCAGCAGGTCGCGTCACAGCCGGAAATTCATCAGGCTTGAACGATGGCGCAACAGCTGCACTATTGGCTAGCGAAGCGAAAGCGATCGCACTTGGTCTTCCTGTCAAGGCACGTCTAGTGACATTTGCATTCGCTGGCGTTGAACCAGAGGTCATGGGTTATGGGCCTGTACCAGCGACAATTAAAGCGTTGGCTAAAGCGGGCTTATCAATTGAAGATATTGGCGCTTTTGAAGTCAATGAAGCCTTTGCTATTCAAGTACTGGCCTTCTTAGATTATTTCGGAATTGCAGATGATGATCCTCGCGTGAATCCATTTGGTGGAGCGATTGCAGTCGGTCATCCTCTAGCCTCTTCAGGAATTCGCTTGATGCTCAACCTTGCCCGCACCTTTGAAGAAAAACCTGATGTTCGTTATGGAATTACCACCATGTGTATCGGTCTTGGCATGGGCGGAACAGTTATCTGGGAGAACCCACACTTTGGAAAGAAGGCATAACTCATGACAACAATTACTCTTCCAGAAGGCGCACCAGAAGAAGTTGTCACTCATGCCCTCGTCAGAGATGTCGATCTGGCTGCATTTGGCGCTTCCGGCGTTCTTGCTCTGATCACTCTCGATAACGGACACGACCACACTCGCCCGAATACATTCGGGCCACAATCACTGATGGCTCTGGATGCTGCAATCACCGAGGCAATCTCGCGTAAGCCTGCCGCCATTGCGATTACAGGTAAGCCATTTATCTTTGCCGCTGGCGCTGATTTATCTGCTCTCTCATTTTTAAATGATCGCGCTCAGGCAGTAGCGATCGGAAAACTCGGTCACGATGTTTTCCGCCGTTTCGATGAATGCGGAATTCCAACTTTTGCATTTATCAATGGCTTGGCACTCGGTGGCGGACTAGAGGTCGGACTTCACTGTAAGTACCGCACCTTATCTGCTACCGCCTTCACAGGTTTGCCAGAAGTTTTCTTAGGTCTAGTACCAGGGTGGGGTGGAGCGACAATCCTTCCGCAGCTCATCGGACCAGAAAAGGCAGTTCAAGTAATTATCGCTAACGCCCTTAACAACAACACAATGATGAAGGCAAAAGATGCTCTCGCTCTTGGAGTTGTTGATAAGGTCTTTGAGCCAGCAGATTTCTTAGAAAAATCGATCTCATTTGCAGCCGGAGTTCTCTCCGGTAAGACAGTCATTGAGCGAAAAGATTTCTCTTCAGATCCCGCATGGGATTCTGCTCTCGCCCAGGGTCGCGCTATTGCACTCAAGAAATTTGGTGGTGCAGAAATTGCTAGCCCAACGAAAGCACTTGAACTGATGTCCGCCTCGCGAACCTATTCTCGCGGTGCAGGATTTGACGCTGAAGATCAGACACTTGCCGATCTCACGATGTCAGATCCGCTTCGCGCATCACTCTATGCATTTAATCTCATTCAGAAAAAGCGCAAAAAAGTTGAAGGTGCCCCAAAGGCCGCTCTGGCTCGAAAGGTATCCAAGGTTGGCGTCGTAGGCGCTGGCCTAATGGCCTCTCAGCTAGCGCTCTTACTTGTTCGTAACCTTAAGTGTCCAGTTGTCATGACAGATATTGATCAAGAACGCGCCGATAAAGGTGTTGCTTGGGTGAAGAATGAACTCAATAAATTAGTTGAGAAGAAGCGTATGTCTGCAGAATCGGCAGGACGCCTTGCTCTCCTAGTTTCAGGATCATCAGATCAGAACGTATTTGCAGGTTGTGACTTTATTATCGAAGCAATCTTCGAAGAGTTATCGCTCAAGCAGGATCTCTTCAAGAAGCTCGAGAAGATCGTCTCACCTGAATGCATTCTTGCAACAAATACATCCTCTCTTTCGGTCGAGAAGATGGGAGAAGGACTCGTCAATCCAGAGCGAGTTGTTGGCTTCCACTTCTTTAATCCAGTCGCGGTCATGCCTTTGTTAGAGATCGCTCGCACATCAAAGACCGATGATGCAACCACTGCTACAGCGGTCAATATTGGCAAGGAGCTCAAAAAGACAATGATCATCTGTAAAGATGCTCCTGGCTTCGTAGTCAATCGTCTTCTCACCCGCTTCATGGGCGAGATCACTGATGCAGTCGATGAAGGCACATCGCCTGAAGTTGCCGATAATGCAATGCGCTCTATCGGTTTTCCAATGTCGCCATTTGAACTCCTCGGACTCGTTGGTCCTGGTGTAGGTCTACATGTTGCTAAAACCTTGCATGAAAACCTTGGGCCACGGTATCGAATCTCTCCAACAATGGAGGCGATGGTCAAGGAAGGTATTAAAACTTTCTACATCAAGTCAGAAGACGGAACACTTATCGCAAATCCAGCAGCGCTGGCACTTGTTCACAAGGGTGACTCCCCTTCAACGGCTGAGCAAGTTCGATCCCGTGCACTTAACGCTCTTGCGGAAGAAGCTCGCATGATGCTTGACGAAGGTGTTGTTGCAACACCATCTGAGATTGATCTCTGCATGTTGATGGGCGCTGGATGGCCCATGCACCTCGGTGGAATTTTGCCGTTCTTAGATCGCGAGGGAATCAGCGAATCTATCTGCGGTTCACGTTTTCATCCTGCGGGAGTGGCATCTCTACCCCAACCGTAGAAGTAGGGCTAGTGCTAGCACTTGACCACGCAACAATCTCACGCGCAATATTCTGTGCGGTGATTCCGAGATCGCTCAAGATCTCAGCGCGTGAAGAGTGTTCAATGAAGGTAAGCGGTACGCCGATCGAATGAATTGGGATATTGAGTCCAGCAGTTCTAAACATCTCAGATAGTGCGCTGGCAATTCCACCGTGTGCGATTCCATCTTCAACTACAACAACGCTCTTGTATCGACCAGCCATGGTGATTAAAGACGATGGCAATGGCTTTACCCAACGCGGGTCAATCACGGTTACGCCAACACCTTCACGATATGCCTGTGAGGCAGCTTCTACCGACATAGTCGCCATCGCACCGACGCTAATAAGAAGAACATCTGCACTTTCGCCGCGATAGAGAACGTCAATTCCATCACGTCGCTCAAATGCAGGAATATCTGCTGACACTGCCCCTTTGGGAAAACGGATGACAGATGGGGCATCGCTTATCTCTACCGCTTCACGAAGTACCTCTTTTAGGCGTGCACCATCTCGAGGTGCGGCCAGGTAGAGCGATGGAATAATTCCAGTGAGTGCCATATCCCAAATTCCGTGATGAGAAGGCCCATCATCTCCAGTGATTCCAGCGCGATCGAGAACAAAGGTCACGCCCGCTTTATGGAGAGCAACATCTAAAAGTAATTGATCAAAAGCGCGGTTAAGAAATGTTGAGTAGATCGCAACGACAGGATGAAGTCCGGCAAATGCCATCCCCGCAGCACTTGTTACAGCATGCTGCTCTGCAATTCCCACGTCGATCGTTCGATCTGGATAAGCATCTGCAAATTTATCTAGGCCAGTTGGGCCCAACATAGCCGCGGTGATTGCCACAATATCTTTGCGATCTCGACCAATCTCAACTAACTCTTCTGAAAACACTTTTGTCCATGAGAGAGCGCTCTTTGAAAGCGGCTGTCCTGTCTGCGGATCAACAACTCCCACGGCATGAAACTTCTCTGCTTCATCAGCGAGGGCAGGTTTATGGCCGCGACCTTTTTCGGTAATCACATGCAGTAGAACAGGCTCGCCAAATCCCTTGGCTTGGAGCAATGCTCTTTCTAAGGCAAGAAAATCGTGGCCATCGATGGGACCAAGATACTTAAGACCTAAATCTTCAAACATTCCCTGCGGAGCAATAATGTCTTTGATGCCTTTTTTTACTCCGTGGAGAGTGTCATAAATCGGAGTTCCCACTACTGGAGTCTTATGGAGAACTTCTTTACCCCAATCGAGGAAGCGTTCATATCCCTGGGTAAGGCGAAGAGTTGAAAGGTAGGTCGCAACTCCACCAATTGTCGGCGAGTAAGAACGTTCATTATCGTTGACTACTAAAATAAGGTTTCTCTCTTTTTCTGCTGCAATTTGATTGAGCGCTTCCCACGACATTCCCCCTGTGAGTGCGCCATCTCCAACAACAACTACAACATTTCGATCTTTCTGACCCGTAAGCCAGAATCCACGCGATATTCCATCGCCCCACGATAAAGCCGTGGATGCGTGTGAATTCTCGATAACATCATGGTCGCTCTCGCCGCGGTTTGGATAACCAGCGATTCCACCACGACGGCGAAGTGAATCAAATTGATCAGCACGTCCGGTGAGAATTTTATGAACATAGGACTGATGCCCTGTATCAAAGAGAACTACATCGCGTGGTGAGTCAAAGGTGCGATGAATTGCCATAGTAAGTTCAACAACGCCGAGGTTTGGACCAAGATGGCCGCCTGACTTTGATACTTTTTCAATCAGGAAAGAGCGAATCTCAGCAGCAAGCTCAATGAGAGCCTGGTTACTGAGCCCCTTGATATCGGCAGGGCTTTTGATTGATTCGATCACAGGTGAATTCTAGATCACGCAAGCAATTGGCGTAGGACGAACTGCATTATTCCACCATGTCGGTAGTAATCAGCTTCGCCAGGTGTATCGATACGAACCTTCGCTTTGAAGGTAATCGCACCGGCAGTGACCGTAACCTCTTTGGGTACTCCCCCTGTATTCAAGGCGGTGATTCCAGAAATTGCGAAAACTTCATCGCCCTTGAGCCCCAAGGTCGTTGGATTTTGACCATCGATAAATTGCAGAGGTAGAACTCCCATACCAATCAAGTTTGATCTATGGATACGTTCAAAACTTTCAGCAATCACTGCGCGAACGCCGAGGAGAGCGGTTCCCTTCGCAGCCCAATCTCGAGATGATCCTGATCCATATTCTTTTCCTGCCAAAATGACAAGAGGAACTCCCGCTGATTGATATGCGATAGATGCATCATAAATTGTCTCTTGCGCGCCACCTGAAAGGAAATTGCGTGTGAATCCACCCTCAACGCCATCAAGAAGGAGATTCTTTAAGCGAATATTTGCAAAAGTTCCACGAATCATCACTTCATGGTTTCCGCGACGTGAACCATAAGAGTTGAAGTCGTTGCGTGCTACGCCGTGGCTTTCAAGGTATTTACCTGCAGGTGAGTCCGCTTTAATGTTTCCAGCAGGAGAGATGTGGTCTGTTGTGACCGAATCTCCCAAAATTGCCAATACGCGTGCACCGCTGATATCAACAACTGGCGTTGGCTTTGCTGGCATGTTTTCAAAGTACGGAGGCTTTCGCACGTACGTAGACTGTGGATCCCATTCAAATGTGTTGCCGGTTGGAGTATCGAGTGATTTCCATCGATGATCTCCGTCAAAGACTGTTGCGTAATCTTTTGTAAACATATCTGAGGAAATTGATTCGTCAATAACACTTTGAATCTCTTGCGCAGATGGCCAGATATCCTTAAGGAGAACTGGATTTCCATCTTTGTCATTACCGAGTGAATCGCTCTCAAAATCATGATTCATTGTGCCCGCCAAGGCATAGGCAACAACCAACGGAGGCGAAGCAAGGTAATTCATCTTCACATCTGGGCTGATTCGCCCTTCAAAGTTACGGTTACCTGAGAGAACAGCAGAGACCGCTAGATCGTTTTCATTAATCGCCTTGCTGATTTCAACAGGAAGCGGTCCTGAGTTACCGATACAGGTAACACAGCCATAGCCAACGAGGTGAAAACCTAGCTCCTGCATATAGTGGGTTAAACCCGCACGATCGTAGTAATCGGTCACTACTTTAGATCCCGGAGCGAGAGTGGTCTTAACCCAAGGCTTAGAGGTAAGTCCTTTCTCAACCGCCTTCTTAGCAAGAAGGGCTGCCCCAATCATCACCGAAGGATTAGAGGTGTTGGTACACGATGTGATTGATGCGATCACCACATCACCATTTTTGATTGTGGTGGCTTTATCTCCGACCTTTACTGGGAATGCAGATTTTCCAGTCTTCTCGCTGAAATATGTTGGAAGAACTTTTTCAAATGCAGCCTTTGACTGCGATAGTGAAATTCGATCTTGTGGACGCTTTGGACCAGCAATAGAAGGGACGATTGTAGAGAGATTAAGTTCAATATGTTCTGAAAAACGTGGCGAAGCTGAAGGATCGTGCCACAGTCCTTGAACTTTTGCATAAGCCTCTACGAGTGCAATCTGATCTTCTTTGCGTCCGGTCAATCGGAGATAGCGCAGCGTTTCATCATCAATTGGGAAAATTGCACATGTTGATCCGTATTCAGGGCTCATATTTCCAATCGTTACGCGATTGGCCATCGGCACACTCACAACACCTGGACCGTAGAATTCAACAAATTTTCCTACAACTCCATGCTTGCGGAGCATTTCGGTGATTGTCAGTGCCAAGTCAGTTGCTGTTGTTCCCACTGGAAGTTCTCCACTGAGCTTAAAGCCAACAACGCGCGGAATGAGCATTGATACTGGCTGACCAAGCAGGGCAGCCTCTGCTTCGATTCCGCCAACACCCCAGCCCAGAACTCCAAGACCG
>CAZNUC010000008.1:0-34466 GCA_964576165.1 uncultured Candidatus Planktophila sp.
AGATGTGCGAGTCTTAAATTTATCTACTATGACGGGGGATTTTGAGGGTGCAGCCGATGCAGAAGGGCTGGGGGTTGGGATAACTTCATCGACAAGAGGCAGATCATTGCGCAGACGATCAAAGAGATCTGCACTCAGTGCTTGATCCCAAATAACAACTGAACCAACATTTGGGTCTCTGCCATTTGGATTTGAAATTGGGACTGTGAGAGTCCGCACATTACCTGAAGAGAGGTTCTTCATCTGCTTTGCAAGAGTGAGCAGATCATCAGGGGAGAGACCTGCATCTAATTTAACACTGGCAAGGGATGCATTAATAAAGTTTGTTAATTTAAATGGATTGAGCAGAGTTCCGGTGCTCGTGGCCTTACGCAATACCGCACTCATGAATTGTTGTTGCCGTTGCATGCGTCCGATATCTCCTCGACCATCAAAGTCACGAGTACGAACATATTTGAGCGCTTCAATTCCATTGAGTGTATGAACTCCGGCACTGAGAACCAGGTGACTTTTTGGATCATCTATATCGACCTTGGTGCAGACTTCAACGCCGCCTAGCGCATCGACAATTCCAGCAAACCCAGCAAAACTCACTTCGACATAGTGATCAATTTTAATTGAGGTCGCGAGTTCTATCGTCTCAATCAGAAGTGGTGCGCCACCGTAAGCAAATGCAGCGTTAAGTTTTCCAGGGCGAGCAGAGACAATTGTTTCCTTATTCAAACTACTTGGATGCTCAGGAATTGTCACCAAACTGTCACGGGGGAGAGAGATGATGGATGCTCGATCACGCGACTTGCTGAGATGGATCAGAAGCATGGTGTCAGATCTGCCACCTGCGGCAACGGCGGTAGATCCAACGCGAAGTTCTCGAATCTGTTGCTTTGTTAACCCCTCGCGAGTATCTGAGCCCACAACGAGATAAGTCTCCGCCTTTGAGATTTTCTCAGGACGATTCTCAACTGAGTTAAAGACATCAATTCTGGCTATAGAGCTACTAATCTGGCCCAACCCGAAGGAAGAAACTGATGAGACAAGCACGATGGCAACCGAAAGTGATGTAATTATCCGGATTGCTCGTGTTGATTTCACTTGGCAAGAGTACTTGGACGATAGCGTGGAGGTGTTATGACATCGCCGAACACCCCTCGCCCAGCCCTTCCAGGTATTAGCGTTATTTTGCCTGTTCTTAATGAAGAGGCTCATCTTGAAGAGTCGGTCCGCGCAATTCTCGCTCAGGAGTATGACGGTGAATTTGAAATTATTTTGGCGCTAGGACCTTCGACCGATTTAACTAATGAGATCGCAGAACGTCTCTCTGCTGAAGATTCACGAGTAATTCTTCTCAGCAATCCCTCAGGGCGGACAGCCACGGGGCTCAATCTTGCTCTGCATCGATCGAAGCGAGAAATTGTGGTCCGAGTTGATGCACATGCAGAAATCCCAGCAAATTATCTTCACCTAGTCGTCGAAATTCTCGGCGAATCTGGAGCGGTAAATGTTGGTGGTGTTATGGGAGCAGAAGGTATTACATTCTTTGAAAGTGCAGTTGCTGCCGCAATGCGCAGCCCCTTTGGCGTTGGCGGATCAAGATTTCATATTGGCGGTAAGGCAGGCTTTGTCGACACTGTCTACTTGGGAGCATTCCTACGTCAAGCAGTCATTGATGTGGGCGGATTTGATGAGAGATTTATTCGGGCCCAAGATTGGGAACTTAATTATCGATTAAGGGAAAAAGGCGGAAAGATTTACTTTGATCCGCGTTTACATGTGACATATCGTCCTCGCCCTAATTTTCGACGTTTAGCAAAGCAGTATTTTGAGTACGGTCGTTGGCGTCGTGTTATTGCCAGAAAATATCCAGAGACGATCAATTACAGATATTTAGCCCCACCACTTGCTCTAATCGGCACCGTTCTCTCGCTCTTTGCAGGCACCCTCATCGATCCATCGCTCTATCTTCCAATGGCTACCTACATCACATTTATCGCGATCACCCCACTCTTTATCTCTAAAGATCTTGCACACTATCCAGTGCTCGTCTTTATTCTGCCCACTATGCATTTTTCTTGGGGACTTGGCTTTCTCACATCACCGCGAAAGCTTGTTCCAGAGCCTCTAAGGTAACCTTGCTCTATATGAGTACCCCAGTTAATATCCCAGTCAATGTGTATGAGCCTTACCGAGCTGGGCTACCCCCGCTCGGTGAATACGGACGCTCTCTCTGGTCTCGACGCCATTTCATTGCTGAGTTCTCGCGCTCGCAATTGCGTGAACAAAATTACGGATCGGTCTTCGGTCAGCTCTGGCTAGTACTCAATCCACTTCTGCTCTCAGGTGTGTACTTTCTTTTGATCTACATCATTGGCGGAACAGGTGATTCAAATCGATACGTTCACCTTACTTCGAGTCTTTTCTTCTTCTACCTGATAGCTAACAGTCTCACAGGGGGAGTGAAGTCAATTACGGCAGGTCAACGTTTGATTATGAATACGGCATTTCCCCGCATCATGCTTCCTGTCTCAGCCTTAGTGGTAGCAGTCTTTAAATTTGTTCCAACTCTGATTGTCTTCTTCGCGATTAGAACAATTATTGGTGCGCCATATTCATGGCAGATGCTCTGGGCTATTCCAATATTCATTCTTGGAGTGCTCATGGGACTTGGGATGGCCATTAGTATCTCCTGTATCAATGTTTACTTCCGAGATATTGCAAGCCTTCTTCCATATATGACTCGAAGCTTGATTTATTTATCACCAATCCTCTATGAAGCATCTGCACTCTCAGATCAATTAAGAGCGCTTCAGATTGCAAATCCGATATTTAACTTACTTGATGCCTGGTCTCAAGTTATGGTCTACGCACAAGCACCGTCGCTCAATTCCATTCTCATCACGTTGGCATGGACGGTCACAATTTTCTTGATCGGCTCATACTTTTTCTTAACGAGGGAGCGTGATTTCGCTGTCCGTCTCTAGTACTCACCCACATCACAGTATTGCCGTATCAGTTCAATCTGTTGGGCTCACCTATCTCACCTCGGTTGATAAGAAACCAACGCTCAAAGCGCGCATTAAAAAATTAGGCCGAGGCGGAAAATCTACTCGCACCGTTAATGCGGTAAATGATGTGAGTATTGATATTAATTATGGAACAGTGTTAGGCGTCATTGGGTCAAATGGTGCGGGAAAATCGTCACTCATGCGCGTCATTGCAGGAATCATTCCACCGTCACAAGGTCGAGTTGAGGTCTATGGGTCGGTAAGCACCCTTCTCGCACTCGGTGTGGGTTTCAACGCATCTCTGACGGGGCGCGAGAATGTGTATCTTGGCGGATTAGCGGCCGGGATGTCTCGCGAAGAGATCGATACTCAATTTGAAGAGATCGCCGCTTTCTCCGAATTAGGAGAAGCGATTGATTCACCGATGCGCACGTACTCATCGGGAATGTACGCCCGCCTTGCTTTCTCTGTTGCAGCTACCGTTAAGCCTGACATTTTGATTATTGATGAAGCGCTTAGCACTGGCGATGCACGATTCAAGGAGAAAAGTCTTAATCGCATTAAAGAGCTACGCGGTGAAGATCGGGCACTGATTCTTGTGAGCCACGCTTTAGCGACTATTGAAGATGTCTGCAATGAAGTTATTTGGTTGGATAAAGGCAAACTGATGGCTCGCGGTGAGCCGAAAGTGATCATCAATCAATATCGCGAATATATGCAGGTACGAAAGAGTGCGTCATCTGATGAGGATGTCTAAAAAACTCATTGCAGTTTTAATCGCAACTCTTATTTTTCCAACTCCAGTTGCTAGAGCTCAATCGCTTCCTTCAACATTTGAATTCACTGGAAGTGGCTACGGCCACGGTGTTGGTATGAGCCAATTTGGTGCAAGGGCCCGTGCGCTATCAGGAGAGTCTGCAAGTGCGATTCTTAATTATTACTATAAAGATATTCAGGTAGCTCCATTTGTTGATACACATACTATTCGAGTCAATATTGCCAATCTCGTAAAATCAATCTCCTTTGCAACACAGATTCCGGGTGCTCGTTTAGAGGTCTTTGAAGGCGACGTCGCACTCACACCTGACCTCACCCCAATCGCAACATTTGAGAGCAGAAAACGCGCCACCTTCTCCGTTGGAACTAAATCCGTAGTGTTGTCAGGAATCGCCCGCGGAAATGCAGTTACTCTCAGATGGGTTGGAGAAGGTGCGGTCATCTCGATGTTTAGCGGCAAGACAACGAGCAGATATAAATATGGGTACATCACGATAAAAGTACTTCGTGGCGCTCTGGCAGTGACAAATACGATGTCGCTGAGAGATGAATACCTTTATGGAATTAGTGAAGTCTCATCAAGTTGGCCAAGCGCGGTTTTAGAGGCGCAAGCAATCGCCTCACGCAGCTACGCACTCTCAAGGTTAGGTGTTGTACGTGCAGCCTGTGATTGCCAAGTGTATTCACATATCACTGATCAGAACTTTGTTGGATTTTCCAAAGAGAGCGAACCCCGTTTCGGGCATTTATGGAAAGCTGCCGTTGATCGCACCATTATTGATACAACAACTAGCTTGGTTGTTTTAAGTGAAGGAAAGCCGGCACAGACCTATTTCTTCTCCTCATCTGGTGGAGCAACTCAGACCACGCTAGATGCTTGGGGAACTGCCACTACCTACACACAATCCGTCCCAGATACAGTCAGTGTGGATGTGAAGTTCAATCCTAGATTTGCTTCGTGGAAGGCATCAGCAACGCAAGAGTTGATTGCAAAGGCATTTGTGTTACCTGATGTGGTCTCACTTGAAATACTCTCGCGAAACGAAGCGGGCGCTGTTACCTTCATCGCAGGCACTTCTTCAAGAGGAGTAGTAAAGAAAATTCGGGGCGATACATTTAGAAGTCGCGTAAAGATTCCTTCACCATGGTTTAACCTGGTAATTCCACCAGTTCCTCAGGGCTAGTTTGAATGAAGAATTGAGTTAAGCCCGCCCCATGATCCTTCGCGCATAACGACTTCTAGGCAACCATCGAGAGAGTTTCGACGAAAGAGAAGATTGCTCGCACCGTTCAGTGTCGCAGCTTTTACAATCTGGCCATCTGGAAGTCGCACCTTTGCAGCGGCGGTGATGTAGGTACCTGCCTCAACAACACAGTTATCACCGAGAGAAATTCCTAGCCCAGAGTTTGCTCCCAGTAGACACTTTTTCCCGACTGAGATTACTTCTTTGCCACCGCCACTGAGTGTGCCCATTATTGAAGCGCCACCACCAATATCACTGCCATCATCGACAACTACTCCAGATGAGATGCGACCCTCCACCATTGAAGTTCCTAAAGTTCCCGCATTAAAATTAACAAAGCCTTCATGCATCACAGTTGTTCCTGGAGCAAGGTGTGCACCTAAGCGCACGCGATCAGCATCAGCGATGCGCACTCCCGATGGGATTACGTAGTCAACCATTCGCGGGAATTTATCTACGCTCAACACTGTGATGTGTCCGTGGCGTGCTCGCAGGGCAGCGCGGACATCTTCAAATCCATCGAGTGCACAAGGGCCAACTGAAGTCCAGACAACATTTGTCAGGAGCGAAAAGATTCCATCAAGTGCGAGCCCATGGGGTTTTACTAGGCGATGAGAAAGTAGATGAAGGCGTAAGTAGGCATCGACTGCATCCTTTGGGGCGACACCTAGATCAATCTCGTAGGAGACAATTTCACGACTGACCTTTCGAATCTCATCTTTTCCAACTAAATCTTTGAGAGTAGATGAAGGCTCACCGACGAGTGCGCCGAGAGTTGGTGCTGGAAACCAGACATCAAGCACAGTCGATCCAGAGAGCGTTGCGATTCCATGACCTGAAGCCAGTCTGGGATGCGAATGTGATTCAGTCGTCATGTGCTTACAATATCGCCTATCCTTATTTTCATGGAGCGACAATCCAAGAACACATTAGCAATAACAGTCCATTGCGCTGCGCCCATTGAGAAAGTCTGGGCAGAGATTGAAAATTGGAGCGCTCAAGGCGACTGGATGCTATCGACAACGGTCTGGCTCACATCTGAACAGCGCACTGGAGTTGGAACCACCATCGCCGCATTTACCGGCCCCTTTCATCGACGTTACCCATCTTTTTCTGCCCTAGGTTTGTTAGACACGATGACTGTAACCGTGTGGGAACCGCCAACGCGATGCGAAGTAATTCATACAGGAGCCCCCTTGAAAGGAAGCGGCACTTTTCTTCTTGAAGCAACAGGACCTGATTCCACCGCCTTTCATTGGAGTGAGACGATCGATATTCACCGCGCACTATTTCTTATTGGCGCGCCATTTATCTGGCTCGGCGTAAAAATCTCGCTCTGGCGCTTTTCCAGGCTCTTTAAAAATTAATTGTGACCATACAAGTTCGTTAGTATCCCCATCGCTATTTGATAGCAGGTAACCTCATCCCATGGGAGCGCCGAAAACCCTTGCTGAAGTGCTCGCCGCACTTCCTGAAGAGGAGCGCATCATTTTGACCTTGGCGTATCTGCGGGGAATGAGCGCTGTTGAGATTGCCACCCTGCTTGGCGTGCCTCCTAAGTCAGTCGAAGCGGTAATTACCTCAGGAAAAGCGCGCTTAACCGCCGAATTAGGCATCTGAGACCCATACGAGGAGAGCTCTCCCGATTTCATAGATGGCCTGAGGTGCGAGATACTTAGCCCTCACTTTCGACTACCCCCGATCGAAGGTTAACGTTTTTCAAGGGGCTTTGAAGAGGCTTTAAAGGAGTCCATCATGGCAGCTATGAAACCTCGCACTGGTGATGGTCCAATGGAAGTAACTAAAGAGGCGCGCTCGCTGGTGATGCGCATTCCTCTAGAAGGTGGCGGACGACTTGTCGTTGAACTCAATCCCACCGAAGCAAATAATCTCAGTGCAGCTCTTGAAGCCGCTGTTGCACTCATCAAGAAGTAAATACCCTCAGCCGACTGGTTCTCATGGAGATTAGCGCGCTCAATCCCGACATTGATTCAGTGTCAACTTCTGATGTCATTGTCATTAGTTACATCATGTTGCCTGCGGAAGCGGATAGCACCCCTGAGATCATTTTTAACGCTCACCCTGCCATCGTAAAGAAGATCGAAAAACTCTTTGCCATAGATCTTCGTGATGAACTTTCATTCTTCTCACCGACAGGCAAAGCAGCAGAAATAAATGAGATACCAGTCAGTGCACCAGATAGCACCGTCGAAAAAATAGTTTTGCTCGGTTTGGGAGATCAGTCACTGGCTTCATTTAGGACTTCAGGTGCAGCACTTGGAAGAAAAGTACGCGGCACCGATAAAAAATATGCAACGCTAGCGCCAAATAAGCGTGATGAAGTTATTGCCTTCGCAACGTCAGCATTTCTAGGACATTACACATGGACCATGAAGACAACTGTCAGTGCGACGAATCCTGAGATTGAGATAGTCACACCTGATACCGAGCCGGTCAATCACGCACGAGTTATCGCCACAGCAATCTGTGACGCTCGCGATCTCATCCATACCCCATCAAATATTAAGAATCCACTGTGGATGGCAGATCAGGCGCGAGAAGTAGCGAGAAAAAACGGTTTAGAGATTTCAGTACTCTCTGGTGCAGGATTGAAAGAATTCGGTGGTTTACGTGCCGTTGGAAATTCATCACCAAATCCAGGACCTCGATTTATTCATCTGACTTACACGCCTAAAGGTGCAAAGAACTCATCACGGATCCCACACGTCGTTCTTATTGGTAAGGGGATCACCTTTGATACCGGTGGAATTTCTCTCAAGCGCCCATACGACACCATGACGGCGATGAAGAGCGATATGGCGGGTGCGGCAGCAATTTTGGCAACAATTGGTGCGGTTGCAAAGCTTGGCGCGAAGGTCAAAGTCAGCGCACTCATGATGTGTGCAGAGAATGCGCTATCCGGCACTTCTCAGCGACCAAGTGATGTTATTAAACATTACGGTGGAAAAACTGTTGAAGTAATTAACACAGACGCTGAAGGTAGATTGGTTTTGGCGGATGGATTGGCTTTTGCAGATATCAATCTTGATCCTGATTATGTTGTAGATATTGCAACACTCACCGGGGCTATCTCTCTTGGTCTTGGTCGTCAATACGCTGCGATGTATACGCGCAATAAAGCACTCGCACATACTTTGTCAGAGATTGGAGAGCGCACCGGCGATCGCGTGTGGCAGATGCCGCTCATCGATGATTACACCGATTCACTCGTAAGTGATATCGCAGATTTCAATCACACCGCCGATAAAGCCCACTATGGTGCGGGCTCAGTCACCGCTGCGCTATTTCTTGAACAATTTGTTGGTCAGCGCCAATGGGTTCACCTCGATATCGCCGGAACAGCGCGCAGTGAGAGTGACTCAGGAGAAAATCCCAAGGGCGGAACAGGTTTCGGCGTGCGTTTACTCGTGGAGTGGCTAACATCCATCTCATGATTAATCAGGTTGACCCCCACTCTTACGCTGAAGGCTTCATTGGCGAGAGCGTTGAAAAATCTCAAGCACGCGCACGTGGGGCTGAAGTTGGTGCAATAGATGTAACCCCAGGAGTCGGCTCATACCTTCGACATTTGGCACACATACTCGATGCTCAATCAGTTGTTGAAATCGGCACAGGTTCAGGTGTTGGCGCTCTATGGGTGCTCGAGGGAATGCTTCCGAGTGGAACGTTGACATCTATTGATGGCGAACAAGAGCATTCAGCGATTGCAAAAATTGCATTGCAAGATAGTCAGATTGCACAATCGAGATACCGATTGATCACAAATCCTGCGATTGAAGTAATGACAAAATTAGCTGATCGCGCATATGACCTCGTTATCTTTAGAGATAACGCTGAAGATCTCCCTGATGCCATTATCGAGGCTTATCGAATCTTGCGCAGTGGTGGAGTCTTTGTTATTGATAACTTCTTCGGTGGATCAAAGGTTAATGATCCCGCCCAGAGAGATCCCAAGACGATCGCCCTGCGCGATGCGGGGAAAATTCTTAAGAGCGATACTGAAAAGTGGGTGACGTCACTGATTCCCGTAGGGGACGGTCTGTTACTTGCCACTAAGTTGTAGAAAGATAGAGCTATGAGCGAGCAACCAAATCAGCAACCCATGGGAACAGGTCCATGGTGGGTGCCTTCATCTGCTCACGGTAAAGCAAAGTTTGTTACTCGATCCAATGCTCTTCTCATGGCTGGAATTGCTGGATTAGTCGGTGCAATATTTGGTGCGAGTTCATCTGGTTCTCTTTTTGGCTATGACATCAAATTGACATCAGTGTCGTCATCAATCGAAAGACCACCCGGATCTGTTGCAGATATAGCACAGCGTGTTTTACCTTCAGTTGTTTCGATCTCAGCAAGAGGTGAACGAGGCGGCGGAACCGGCACAGGATTTGTTATTGATAGCAATGGATTTATTCTCACTAATGATCACGTCATCGCTGATGCTGACTCCGACGGTGGAAAAATTGAAGTTCAACTCAATGATGGAACAACGCTTAAGGCTAAGATTATTGGACGCGACTCCTCATATGATCTTGCAGTCTTGAAGATTGATCGCCGCGGACTCACAGCGCTCACCTTTGGAGATAGCGATGAGGTTGCGGTCGGAGATGCCGTTATTGCAATCGGTTCTCCCTTAGGTTTAAGCGGAACCGTAACGTTGGGAATAGTCAGTGCAAAAGATCGAGCAGTTACTGCAGGAGAAGATGCTGGAGAAAATTCTTATATCAATGCAATCCAAACCGATGCTGCGATAAATCCTGGAAACTCAGGTGGACCACTAGTGAATTCAGCAGGAGCGGTGATCGGCGTTAATTCAGCGATTGCAACTCTCGGCTCGTCTTTTCTCTCATCACAGTCAGGATCAATTGGGCTTGGTTTTGCAATTCCAATTAATCAAGCCCGTAAGACTGCTGAACAGTTGATTAAGACCGGTAAAGCGACATACCCAGTGGTGGGCATCTCAGTTGATATGCAATATGCAGGCGACGGAGCAAAAATTGCTGATACCGCGAATGCAATTGTTCCAGGAGGGCCAGCATCGAAAGCAGGCTTGCGCGCTGGAGATCTGATCACAAAGTTTAATGGTCGAACAATTACAACACCTGAAGAGCTCATTGTTTCAATTCGTTCACAGAACGTTGGCGATACTGTCGAGATTGAGTACATCCGATCTGGCAAGACTCTTAAAGCAACGCTGACCTTGACGGCTGGTGAGTGATGTTCGACTTTGGTGCTGGAGAGGTTCTGGGACTTGTAGTTCTTGCTTTGATTTTGGTCGGTCCTGAACGAATGCCGCGTGTTGCCGGAGATCTAGCGAAGATGATCCGAAAAGTGCGCGCGATGACCAACACCGCTACTGCAGAGATTCGGGAAAATCTTGGACCGGGATTTGAGGATCTCACGCCTTCTGATCTGAATCCAAAGACATTTATCAGAAAACATGTCGCATCGGTTCTCGATGAAGAAGATGAGAAAGATGGCAAGGGCAAATCTGGAGAGAGCGCATTTAAACCTCAGATTGATCCAGATCTTCTATGACAGTCATTGATGCGATCAATGCAGCACTTGCAACTGTGCAAGACCCTGAATTGCATCGAGCACTTCCCGAGCTCGGAATGGTTGAACGCGTTTCTCATTCAGGCGGAATCGCAGACTTAACCATTCTGCTCACTATCTCAGGTTGTCCGATGAAAGATCGACTGACTACAGATATCACCACAGCTGTAGGGGCAGTCGAAGGAGTTAATGAAGTCCGCATCACATTTGGTGTCATGAGTGATGAAGGACGAAGCAATGTCAGAAAGTTAGTTCGCGGCGGTCGCGAAAAATTTATTCCTTTCGCACAACCCGAATCTCTGACTCGAGTAATTGGCGTTGCATCCGGTAAAGGTGGCGTTGGTAAATCTTCACTCACGGCAAACCTTGCAGTTGCAGCAGCAAAAAAGGGCTTGCGCGTTGGAATCCTCGATGCCGATGTCTACGGCCATTCGATTCCACGATTGATGGGACTCTTAGGGGTACGCCCAACTGCTATCGATCAGATGTTTATTCCTCCAGAGAGTTATGGAGTCAAGACCGTCTCGATGGAGATGTTTAAGCCTGAGCGCGCGGATGCCGTTGCTTATCGCGGCCCGCTGCTTCATCGAGTGCTAGAGCAGTTGCTTTCAGATGCATATTGGGGAGACCTTGATCTCCTCCTTCTAGATCTTCCGCCTGGAACTGGTGATCTTGCGATTTCACTCGGCCAATTGATTCCAACATCAGAGATTCTCGTTGTCACAACTCCACAAGTTGCTGCTGCAGAAGTTGCAGAACGTGCAGGAAGAATTGCACACCAGATGCATCAACGCGTGATTGGTGTTATCGAAAATATGTCTGCATTTATCTGCCCAACATGTAATGAATCGACCGATTTATTTGGATCAGGTGGTGGAGAAGAGACTGCTGCACGACTCTCAACTCTTGTCGGGGCCGATGTGCCGTTATTAGGTAAAGTCCCGTTTGCTCCAGATCTACGTACAGGAGGAGATTCTGGTGCGCCGATTGTTCACGCTCAACCTGAAAGTCCTGCAGCAATTGCCATCTCAAAGATTGCAGATCAACTCGTCATCCGCGAGAAATCTTTACTTGGAGTCAGGCTTGGAGTTTCTACCTAATTCTTTTGCAATCTCTTTTGAAAGCTCTCCAAGCTGGTCCTTTAAGTTTTCTTTTGTTGCAACTTCATTCATTGCAAGCCTGAGACTGGCAAGTTCGCGAGTGAGATATTCCGTATCTGCCATGCTTCGATCATTTCTCGCGCGATCTTCTGCCAGAGTAATTCGATCACGATCTGCTTGGCGATTTTGCGCCAACAAGATAAGTGGTGCGGCATAGGATGCTTGAAGCGACAGAATGAGTGTAAGAAAAATAAATGGGAACTCGTCATATCGTAAATCACGTGGTCCAAGAGTGTTCCAGAGAACCCACGAGAGAACAAAGACGCTCATGTAGACCAAGAAGCCAGCGGTTCCTAAGAATCTAGCGAACTTCTCTGAAAGGCGACCGAATGCTTCTGCATCAATATTTGGGCGAAGAGTTCTACGTGTCTCACGAGGTGTATCTAATCCATTGTTGCGTGCCATCTTTATACCTTGCCTTTAACTTCGCTAGTGATGCTTTCCAAATCTGTTCGAGTGTTATCTCGGTGATCTATACGCCAGTTATCTGGTAACAAGTGATCGAGAACGTCATCGACAGTAACAGCCCCCAACAAACGCTGATTTCCATCGACAACTGGCACGCTTAACAAGTTATAACTTGCTAAGTAGGTCGAAACTTCATTTAACGTTGCTTCTGGGCTCAAACCCTGCGTATCTGTATCAACGAGTGAACCAAGGAGTGTTGCTGGTGGCTCACGCAGCAATCGTTGGTAATGAACCATTCCAATGAATCTCCCTGTTGGAGTTTCAAGAGGTTGGCGAGTGACAAATACTTGAGAAGCAAGCGCTGGTGAAATATCACTTCGCCGGACAACTGCAAGTGCATCTGCAACGGTGTAGTCAGCGCTCATGATAAGTGGCTCTGTTGTCATCATTCCGCCGGCAGAGTAGTCCTCATAATTCATAAGCCGCAGAACATCTTCGGCATCTTCGGGCTCCATCAAATCAATTAATTGTTGCGCGCGCTCTGCTCCAACTTCGTGGAGAAGATCAGCAGCATCGTCTGGATCCATCTCACTGAGAACATCTGCTGCACGTTCACCTTCTAACTCAGTGAGAAGTGCTACGCGCTCAACTTCATCCATCTCTTCCAACACATCAGCCAGTCTTTCATCATCTAATTCTCTGGCGATTTCCACTCGACGATGTGGTGTTAAATCTTGAATCACGGCGGCTAAGTCTGCTGCTCGCAGATTATTCATCGTGGCAAGAAAGCGAGAGGTACTTTGATCGGTTTCAGGTGTTTCAAATCCCTGCACATCTTCCCAGGCAAGAGTAGATGTGATGCTTTTACGGCGAATACCTTTGCGACGCATCATTACGTGAACGTGGGTAATAAACCAGTCACCAGTTCGGTATGGCTCCATTGCAAAATCTTCAGCAACGACTGCCGCACCGTCTTGGACAATACTGATTGATTTATCGAGAAGATCACCAAGAACTAAGTGCTCACCTGTGCGCGATTCAAAACGGCGTAAATTGACTAGCCCAGTGATCACCACAGCTCCAGATTCAATTGATGTCACTCGGGTCATCGGCACAAAAACTCTTCGCCGCAAAGGGACTTCGACGACTAAGCCAAGAATGCGAGGTGGTTGGTTATTTGCGCGAAGGCTCGCAACGGCATCTCGTACCTTGCCCACTGGATCACCATTTGGATCAAAGACAGCAGTACCCGCCAATCGAGCGATAAAGACGCGATTTGTTACCTGGGTATTCATGAGTCAAGGATAACGCCCTATCATGGTTCAGATACCTTTGCTCAGTGTCCTCCATTGAAAACCACACGCAGATTCCGCAGCGCCCTGACCTTTTCCGCCTAGGTCTTGGAATTATTGGAATTGGCACATCTGGCCCTCTTATTGCAATGAGTGCAATGCCCGTTGTTGTTCTCATTTTCTGGAGAAATCTTGGTGGCGCTCTCTTCACACTGCCATTTGCAGCTAAAGCACTCTTTTCAAAAGACTATAAACATCATCGTGCAATTGCACTCTCTGCTTTATCAGGAGTGGTGCTCGCTCTTCACTTCATCGGATTCTTTCTTGCTATGCGCTGGACAACTATTGCAGCAGGTACAGCGATAGTTGCACTGCAACCGATCTTTGCCGCACTTTTTGTAAAGTTTTTAGGCGGAGATATTCCAGCTCGAGCTTGGCTTGGCATGGGAATCGCATTTGTTGGCGTCATCATGATTTCTGGCGTCGATCTATCGATCTCATGGCTGGCTTTCAAAGGCGATGTTGCAGCGCTTATCTCTGCCGCATTGGCTGCGGTTTATATTCTCTTGGGATCAAGGGCGCAGAAAGAGATCGGCACTCATAGCTACACATCTATCTGTTACTTTGTTTGTGCAATAACATCTCTTCCTATTGCGCTACTTGCAGGTTATGAACTCTTTGATTTTGAAATCAAAGAATGGTTAATTCTTCTCGGTTTAATTGGTGGAGCTCAAATTCTTGGACATTCAATGTTTAATGCCGTTTTAAAGCGAGTTTCTCCCGCCATTGTTTCTTTGATCGTATTTTTTGAAGTTCCAGTGAGTACACTTTTAGCCATGTGGTGGCTTGATCAAACTCCATCAATCGCTCTCATTCCAGGCATTATTGTTATTTTGACAGGATGCATATTGGTTGTATTGCGCACACGTCCAACGGAAGCGGTTACTCAACAATGATTGATCTACACACGCACACTAGTAACAGTGATGGCACAGATTCACCTCATACACTTGTAAATAAAGCGCTCTCTTCAGGAATTACAGTTTTAGGTGTTACCGATCATGACACTACATCAGGGTGGGCCGATGCGATTCAAGCGCTCAGACCAGGTCTATCGTTGGTGCTGGGTGCTGAGATTTCTTGTCTGACAGAGGATGATGTTGCTGTTCATATGCTGGGTCTTCTCTTTGATGGAAGTAATGAAAAAATGAAGGTAATGCTGGAGGAGTCACGGGATTCGAGATTGCCTCGCATGAGAAGGATGACCGAATTACTCACTGCTGACGGAATTGATATCTCACTCGAAGAAGTTTTCGCTGCAAAGCCAGAGGGAGCAACTCTTGGCCGCCCACACTTAGCTGATGCACTTGTGGCCAAAGGTCACGTAAAGAGCCGCGATGAAGCGTTCGCCGAATTGTTGAATAATTCTTCGAAATATTATGTGACTCATATCGCGCCAACTCCAGAAGATGCGATCAAGGTGATTAGGCAGGCTGGGGGGGTCGCTGTAATTGCTCATCCATTTGCTACGCGCCGAGGTCAGACTCTATCTGCCATGAGTTTTCCATCACTTATTGCTGCGGGACTCAATGGAGTAGAAGTTGATCATCGGGATCACTCGCAATCTGAGCGAGACCAATTGCGAGGAATTGCAGGAGATCTTGGACTAGTTGTTACTGGCGCAAGTGACTATCACGGAACAGGTAAACTCAATGCAATGGGGGAGAACCTCACGGATCCCGCACAATGGGAAATTTTGGAATCAATGGCAGATGCTCGAAGGGTGATTACTTTATGAACATAGTCGAAGTAAGCGCACTTACTTTCGCTATCCAATCATTTGTCACTTTGTTCGTGATCATGGATCCACCGGGTGCAACCCCTGTCTTTTTAGCACTTGTCGCAGATAAGTCTCCGAAGGAACGCATTCGTCTTGCCTGGCAGGCTGCTGCAATTTCACTTGTCGTGATTGCATCCTTTGCACTCTTTGGCCAATTCGTTCTTGAGTATATGAAAGTCTCAATGGAGGCGCTGCAAGCAGCGGGTGGATTACTTCTTCTCTATGTCTCACTCCAATTATTGACTGGGCGTATTGAAGAGATTGATATGTCCACAAATAAGAATGTAGCCCTTGTTCCACTGGGCACTCCACTTCTGGCTGGGCCAGGCGCGATTGTTGCCACCATGATCTTCGTGAAACAAGTTCAATCACCAGAGTATGCAATTGGGTTGATTGCAGCTGTTGTTGCAGTTCACATCACGATCGCTATTGCTCTCATGGCTTCCACAAAGATTCTGGCAATCATCAAAGATAGCGGCGTCACACTTGTTGCTCGTATTGCAGGACTTCTGCTTGCTGCAATTGCGGTGCAGATGCTTGCAGATGCAGTAAAAATCCTGGCAGGATAAAACGATGAATTACGATCCCCGCGGTATTTACTCCCCAGATAATGTGGTGTGGAAGATTCATAGCGATCCATCGATGCTTATCGGAGGGCTCCGCGCACTCTTTGAGCAAGCTCTGCATCCAGTTGCAATGGCAGGAGTGGCAACTCATTCAAACTTTCGTGAGGATGCTTGGGGCCGCCTTGCTCGCACCGGGGATTACGTCACTACATTGACATTTGGTTCGACCGAAGATGCCACCACCTTAGCCGAGCGCGTTCGTAGAGTACATACCAAACTCGGGCTAGATGACCCACACGAATTGCTCTGGGTGCATATGGCCATGGTTGATTCCTTCTTAGATACTGCAATTCGTTCTGGGCTAGAACTTTCAGAGCAAGAACAAAATGATTATCTCTTGAATATGGTTGAGTTTGCAGATCTCGTTGGAGTGCCGCGAGATGATGTCCCTTCCACCATTTCGCAACTTACTCAGTATTTTGCAGAGATTCTTCCCGAACTAGAGGCAACTGATGATGCAAAACGTGCCGCTATTTTCTTAACCTTGCCACCACTTCCCAATCTCGTCAGATTTGCTACCCCTGCGGCCCCTGCATGGGCTGGAGTAAGTGCGATCGCCGCCGCAAGTCTTCCTCGCTGGGCTCGTGATTTATACGGTTGGCCAACACTTCCCGGTCAGGAAGCCGCGACAAATCTCTCGCTGTTGGCACTTCGCAAAAGCCTTTCATTGATACCGCAAATATTTATCACGCCACCGATATTCATCGAAGGTAAGAAGCGTTGGTCTGAGCAATCGGTGAGCGCATGAGTACATCCGTTATTACTATCGCAAACACAGCGGGAGGCTCCGGTAAGACAACCTTCGCTCACGCACTCTCTGTTGCTTTCATCGAGTACGGAAAGAAGGTGCTACTTATTGATCTAGATCCACGCGCCTTTCTTACCTTCCGCGTTGGACGCGAAAATTCCAGACGATCTATCTCAGATTTTTTGCAAGGTGCAATTAAGTTAGATGATTTAGATTCACATAGCGAGCGTTTTGACTTTATCCCATCAGATTCTAGATCTGGCTTTGGGTACTCTGAGATCGAACTTCGCTCGCTCATCACCTCACTTCCAAAAGATTATGATCTCATCGTTTTTGACACACCCAGTGATGTAAACGCGGGCTTAGTAGCCGCTCTGAAGATTGCAGATCTAGTCCTCATCCCGTATTCGCAGAGCGTTCACCAGTATCGTGGAATCGAGCAGATTCAAAAATTAGCACCGGATGCTAAAAAGTCACTCTTAAGAATTGGTGACGAGATAGATGTGGCCAGCCAATTCAACCAATGGAACCATCTCGATGGCCGATGCTCTAGAGCAGTAGAAATTACTCAAGCAGAGTTAAGCGCAGAGAGCGTGCTAACAACGGCAAAGAATTCGCAGATTGCGCGAGAGATCAGAGAATCGGCCTACAGTGTTCTGGAAGAGCTCGGTCTGGCTTAAGAGGTAAACTTTTTGGTGCGGACTCGTTCACGTTTTTCACGAGGTGCAGCTTTTGTGCTTTCAACTTTTTTCTCAGCAATAGGAGCGCTTTTACGTGGCTTATCCATACGCCCTGTAGATCCTGCAGGAATTTTCATCATGGCATAGAGATGTTCAGATGATGAATAAGTCTCAACTGGTTCTGCCAGACCTAACTTCAGCGTCATATCAATCATCTTCCAGCGAGCGAGTTCATCCCAATCAACAAAGGTGAGGGCAATCCCATATGCACCAGCTCGAGCCGTTCGCCCAATGCGGTGCACGTAGGTTTTCTCATCTTCTGGACACTGATAGTTAATCACATGGGTAATTCCGTCAATATCGATTCCACGTGCTGCAACATCGGTTGCAATGAGGACATCAGACTTGCCGCCCTTAAAGTCATTGAGTGCTTTTTCACGCGCTGCTTGTCCCATATCACCATGGAGAGTGGCTGCTTTAAATCCTCTTTCGATTAAATCATCAGAAGTTTTTTGGCAGGCGCGCTTAGTTCTGCAGAAAACGATTGTTGGTCCACGTCCATCTGCTTGCAGAATACGCGCCAACATTTCGATTTTATCCATCGCATGCGCGCGAACAACGTGTTGTTCGATGCGTGATACAACATTGCCTTCATCTTGCGAATCTTGAGTACGAATATGAACTGGCTGGTTCATGAATTTTCTTGCTAGAGCAATAATGTCTCCCGGCATTGTTGCCGAAAAGAGCATTGTTTGAGAGCGATTTGGTGTTGCTGTAAAAATCTTCTCGACATCTGGGAGAAATCCTAGATCGAGCATCTCATCGGCCTCATCTAGGACCACGCGGGTAACACTGGCAAGCTTTACTTGTCCTTGACGATAGAGATCTAAAAGTCGTCCAGGTGTTCCAACAATAATTTCAACACCAGCTTGGAGCGACTCTATCTGTGGCTCGAATGCACGGCCTCCATAGACAGCCAATACACGAATCTTGCGGCTCTGTGTAATCTCTTCGAGATCTTTTGTGACCTGTACGCAAAGTTCGCGAGTAGGAACAACTACAAGAACTTGAGGAGAGTCCTGATATTCAAAGGTCTTCCACTCTTCGTCTTCCGGTGCAATCACTCGATCAACAAGTGGAATTCCAAAGGCGAGGGTTTTTCCTGTACCGGTCTTTGCTTGTCCGATCACATCGCCATCAGCGAGAGCGATCGAGAGAACCTGCTCTTGAATAGGAAAGGGTGCGGTGTACCCGTGTTCGTTGAGAGCTGCAATGGTCTCTTTACGAAGAGGTAGATCTGCGAAAGTCAGAGACACTTACAGTGCGCCGAAGCCGACGCGACGCTCAGTCGGTTGGCCAATTTCGACATAACCGATACGAGCGGCTGGAACGATTATTTCGTGGCCACGGATATCAGTCAGGGTTAAAGGTGAGTTGTCGGAGAGGGCTTTAGCAACAGCGGCTTTGATATCTGCAGGGGTTGATTCGCATTCGAATGAGAGTTCACTGGAGATATCTGCAATAGCAATTCTGACGAGAGCTGCCTTAGCGCCCTCTGATTTCTTTGTGCTCATGTGCTCATCCTAGGCGTAAGCGGTGCGAACTGCTATTCGGTGCGAGGGAAGCCCGAAATTCCACGCCACATCAAGTTTTCCACGAGGTCAACGGCTTGTTGACGGGTTAATTTGCTATCGCGTTCTAACCAATGACGGGCCGTTACTTGTGCATAGCCAATGAGACCGACACCAAGAAGCATCGAAACCTCTTTAGGTAATCCGGTGTCATTAGAAATCACACCACTGACGGCAGCAGCACAGTCATAGGTCATTCGATTGAGACGCTCACGCACTTGCGGTTCAACGCTCATATCACTTTCGAAAAGAAGTCTAAATGCCTCACCTTCATTTTCAATAAAGGTGAAGTAGGCAACAACGGTGGCACGGACTCGCTGTGCATTATCAGGAGTTGATGAGATAGCTTTTTGAATTTCAAAAACCAATGAATCAATATGAAGATCAAGGACTGCAAGATAGAGGTCTAATTTTGAAGGAAAGTGTTGATAGAGAACGGGTTTACTGACTCCAGCACGATCTGCGATTTCATCCATTGCAGCAGAGTGGTAACCAGCGGCGGTGAAAACCTCTAGTGCAGCGGCAAGAAGAATTGCTCTGCGTTCATCACGAGGCAGGCGCGGCTTATCTGGAGTGCTCATTAGGCCAATCGTAGACGCTAAGTGGCACGCTTTCCTACTCTGAGGCAGAATATCTAATTATGAAGACGCCCCCACTCGTTTCGCCAGGTCCTGCTCTCTCCGTTGACGAAGTACGTAGATATAGCCGGCACCTCATCATCCCTGATGTAGCCATGGCAGGGCAGCAGAGATTGATGAACGCAAAGGTCCTCTGCGTTGGTGCAGGTGGACTTGGTTCGCCAGCACTCATGTATTTAGCCGCTGCTGGAGTGGGCACAATTGGGATTGTTGAATTCGATACCGTTGATGAATCCAATTTGCAGAGACAAATTATTCACGGACAATCTGATATCGGTAAGAGTAAAGCACAATCGGCAAAAGAGAAGATTCTTGAGATCAATCCTTATGTCAATGTGATCACGCACGAAATACGACTAGATGTTGATAATGTCATGGATATCTTTGCCCAATACGACATTATTGTTGATGGAACAGATAACTTTGCGACTCGATACCTTGTAAATGATGCATGTGTTCTTTTGAAGAAACCATATGTATGGGGATCAATCTATCGATTTGATGGCCAGGCAAGTGTCTTCTGGGCCGAATACGGACCTTGTTACCGATGCCTCTATCCAGAGCCGCCACCACCAGGAATGGTTCCATCATGCGCCGAAGGTGGAGTTCTTGGCGTACTGTGCGCAACTATTGGTTCAATTCAGACAACAGAGGCAATCAAGGTACTCACAGGTGTCGGCGAACCTTTGATCGGTGAATTGATGATCTACGACGCACTCGAAATGGAATTCAAGAAGGTAAAGATTCGTAAAGACTCAAAGTGCCCTATTTGTAGTGATAACCCAACGCAGAAGGCGCTGCTCCCAGATTATGAGGCCTTCTGTGGCGTTCTCTCAAACCAGGCACAAGAGGCTGTTACGGATTCAACAATCACCGTTACAGAACTGAAAGAGAAAATCGACAGTAAAGAAGATTTTTACTTGATCGATGTTCGCGAACCGAGCGAGTTTGAAATCGTTCGAATTCCTGGTTCACATTTGATTCCAAAGCAGGGCTTTATCGATGGAAGCGCACTTGCTGATTTACCTCAGGATAAGCCGATCATTCTCCATTGCAAGAGTGGGGTTCGCTCTGCCGAATGTCTAGCGATTCTCAAGGGTGCAGGCTTTAAAGATGCCTCACATGTATTTGGTGGAGTCGTTGCTTGGGCTAAACAGATCGACACTACCTTGCCGGTTTATTAATGCTCCAAAGTTACAAAGGAGCGCGCATCCTGTTAGTTCATGCTCATCCTGACGATGAGACGATCAACAATGGCGCGACAATGGCTCTCTATGCCGCACTTGGTGCACAGGTAACACTTGTTACCTGCACTCGAGGCGAAGAAGGTGAAGTTCTTGTCCCTGAGCTCTCGCACCTAGCGTCGAGTGAATTAGACCAACTGGGACCTCATCGTGAAATCGAATTAGCTAATGCCATGAAGGCACTAGGAATCTCTGATTTTCGATTTCTGGGAGATGCATCCACCCGCTTTCGCGATAGCGGCATGATGGGAACGCCTCAGAATGATCGTCCAGATGTCTTCTGGCAGGCAGATCTCGATACGTCGAGTGATTTACTAGCTACCGTTATCGATGAGATTAAGCCGCATGTACTCATTACATATGATGAAATCGGGGGATATGGCCACCCCGATCACATTCAAGCGCATCGCGTTGCAATGGAGGCTGCCGAGCGCGCTCACTGGTCGATCCCAAAAATTTACTGGAACACAATGCCAAAGTCTGTGATTGCAGACGGCATAGAGAAAATGAAGGCGCTGGGTTCAGATTTCTTCGGAGCTGAGAGCGCCGACGATCTTCCATTTGCGAAAGATGATGAATTTGTCACAACGTTGATTGATGGAAACGAATACGTTCAAGCAAAGATGCATGCAATGGCTGCTCACGCTACTCAAATCGCTCTAGATGGCCCATTCTTCGCGCTATCGAATAACATGGGACTTCAAGTGTGGGGAAATGAGTATTACACCCTGGTAAAGGGTGAACGTGCAGAACCATTTGATGAGCAAGGGCGCGAGACAGACCTGCTTGCAGGAATTACTTTCGCATGAAATATCTTTTAAGTTTTCTTATCGGAGCAATCACCGCAGCAGGTGGAGTCTTTCTCCATCTTTCGTATCCACCCTTTGGACTTATTCTCGGACTTGCTGGCACGGCAGCAACATTTTGGTCGGTCGGAAAGTTTTATGGAAAGAAGCGCTATCGAATCGCCGCCCTTGCTGGCTGGCTCATCGTTCTCAATGATGCAACAACTGTTGGCGAAGGTGGAGAACTACTCGTACAAGGAGATACGATCGGACTTACTTTTCTTGCCAGTAGCCTCGCAGTTGTCGTGATTGCTATTTTTCTTCCGGCAAAAAATTAACTCCAACTCTGTCCATCGGGACCATCGTTAATAACAAGACCACTAGCTTCTAGTTGTGCTCGTAAGCGATCACTTTCAGCGAAGTCCTTCTTTGCTCGCGCCTCTGCTCGAGATTCGAGAAGACTTACTTGTTCGCCCGTAAGCACTATCTTTTCAGGAACCCGATCCAAATCAAGCCCAAGTACCTGATCGGCATATAGGAACAGTGCCCGCTTTCTTTGGGCAGTGATCTGCGTATCTTTTTCGATCGTGCGAAGGCGTTGCAGGGCTCGTGGGGTATCTAGGTCATTGAAAAACGCCTCTTCAACCTCACGATCCTTTTCAACTGTAAGGCCAGTGCCACCATCGGCAACCAAACGACGCCACCTTTTTAACGTTGCGTTCGCCGCCGTTAATGAAGCCCACGAAAGATCCATCTGCGATCGGTAGCGATTTTCTAGAAAGGTAAATCGAGTGGCAAGTGGATCAAGTTCTCGATCAATCACATCTTGCAGAAGAACAACATTTCCAGCGCTCTTAGACATCTTGCGACCTTCGAAAAGTAGATGTTCGCCATGAATCCAATGTGTAACGGTTTCATGGCCGGTGAGAGCATTTGATTGTGCACGTTCGTTTTCGTGGTGGGGAAAGCGAAGATCAATTCCACCTACATGTAGATCGACACTCTGGCCAACATGTGCAAGTGACATAGCACTGCACTCGATATGCCAACCCGGATAGCCAACGCCCCAAGGTGTTTCCCACACCATTTGCGAACGATCACCGGCAATTTTCCAGAGCGCCCAATCAGCGTGGAATCTTTTGGCCCCATCTTCAGAGGCATCAAATCGATGTCCCGGTTTAAGTGAATCGAGTCGGTTACCGCTGATTGCCCCATACGTTGGGAACGATTGAGCATCGAAATACACATTTCCATCAACACCAACGTATGCGAAACCCTTGGCAATCAGTTTTTCAATTGCCAAGATCATCAGTTCGATACTCTCACTTGCCCGCGGATAAAGATTAGCTGGAAGAATATTCAGACGTTGTAAATCTTTATGGAAACGAGCCTCGTATTTTTTAGCAATTTCAAAAGGATCAAGTGCCTCGACTTTTGATTGTGCAAGGATTTTATCTTCGAAGTCAGTAGCCATGTGACCAACATCAGTGATGTTCTGCACTAAGTGCACTCGTAATCCTGATGCTTGCGCGACTCTAGATATGAGATCAGAGAGTAAGAAGGTGCGCAGATTTCCCACATGGGCATCTCGATATACGGTTGGTCCACAGCAATACATGCGCAGAAGTCCGTCATTTCCAACGATATCAACCACTTCACGGGATTGAGTTTCATAGAGCCTTAGCATGCACACTCCGATGTTTCTGCACGCTGAATGAATCGATACGTATGATGAACTCTAAATCCTAATTTTTCGTAGAGAGCCTGTGCATCCTGATTTGATTGGTCCACCTGTAGCGCCATCTTCATAGCACCGTTTTCAATAGCAGAATTCATGCAAGCCAGCATCAGTAGCCGTGCCAACCCTCTTTTGCGGAAAGTATCAGCAACGATTAGTCGTGTAACGATGGCCCACGTCTCAGAAATTGCTACACGAGCGGTCGCAATTATTTCTCCGTTATGAGTAAGGGCAAGATATCGCGCTGGATGTGCCATCATGATTGAGCGAAGTGAGTGATCATCATGAAGTGCAAGAAATGCATCGCTAGGTTGATCTGTGTTCACGATCTCAACGCTGCTGCTAAGCGCTAAATTCTCAACATCGGCACTCATTTCTAAATCTTTAATGAGAAATGCGGCACCAACTTTTTCACTCCAGCCTTGCGCAATGAGATAATCGTTAAATTCCTGGTAGAGAGGGAGACAGATTTGAAAGACTGTTGGAAGATGCGCCTGCCGATACATTTCATCTACGGCAGTGATCGCCAGTTCAAGATTAAGACCTGACTCACCAAACGGCGGGGCTCCTGTTACTAGGACTGAATTCGCACGAAATGTTTTCCCATTTGAGATACGACACTTCCAAGATCCGAGATTCTTGATCTGGTGAGGTGGCCATGTGCGAGTGGAGAGCTCTTCAAGTTCGGCAACGCGTAGCGAGAGCGGTGCGCCTTTTCCGGCACGGGGGATTACATCCTCAATCGGGTGCACAATTGCAAGATCATCTGGGTTAAAGGCAATCACTTCCCCATTTCGCTTACGGATCGTAGTCATAGATTCCAAAACTCCGACAAGATCCCGATATCCACCTGCGGCGTCGTGAAAACGCAGTGTCAGTCGACGGCCAATTAATTCAGGACCGAGGGCGGTGGATCTTGCTTCCATAGGCTCACATTAACCCTGCAGTAGCGTGGGTGCATGGTTAGAATGTGACCTCAACACGTACTGCTTTAACTTGTACCTTCGGAGGTTGCTTGTGACATATGTAATTGCCCAGCCATGTATCGATGTGAAGGATAAATCCTGCATTGAAGAGTGCCCAGTCGATTGCATCTACGAAGGCAACCGCATGCTCTATATCCAACCTGATGAGTGCGTTGATTGTGGAGCCTGTGAGCCTGTGTGCCCAGTTGAGGCGATCTATTACGAAGATGATGTTCCAGGTGAGTGGAAAGAATTTCCTAAGATCAATACAGAATTCTTTGTTGAGATTGGGTCCCCTGGTGGCGCTGCAAAAGTAGGCCTCACCAATCATGATCATGCAGATGTTCTCTCCATTGAGAAAAAAACTTCCTGATTTTCCCTGGGATGCCCTTGCTCCCTACGGAGTAAAGGCGCGAGCGCATCCAGATGGGATCATTGATCTCTCCCAAGGAACGCCGGTAGATCCAACTCCTGAATTTATTCAGAAAGTTTTAGCTGATAACTCAAATTCACCTAGTTACCCCACCACTGCAGGAACGCCCGAGTTACAAGAAGCGATTCGCACCTGGGCTCGTAAACATCTTTCCGTAACTGGAGATTTCGATGTCCTACCTGTGATTGGATCCAAAGAATTAGTTGCCTGGCTGCCAACGTTCCTACAATCACAGAGTGTGATTTATCCCAAGGTTGCTTATCCAACATATCTTGTTGGTGCGATGCTTGCTCAATCAGAAGAGATTCCCGTTGACATCGATGCAGACACATGGCCGTACGCAGATCTCGCCTGGGTTAACTCACCTTCGAATCCGACAGGTCGCGTGCATACAGAATCTGAGCTCAGAGCGATTATTCAGTGGGCTCGCAGACACGACTCTGTCGCAATTTCTGATGAGTGTTATCTCGAATTCGGCGACACAACAACGCCAACATCGATGCTCTCATACGCCGATGGTAATAATAAGAATTTACTTGCCCTGCACTCACTCTCTAAGCGTTCCTCACTAGCCGGTTATCGTGCAGCATTTTTGGTGGGGGATCCAGAGCTGATCGCACAAATACGCGAGTTAAGAAAGCATGCGGGCATGATGGTGGCTCTTCCTGTTCAAAAGGCCATGACCATCGCACTCGGTGATGATGATCATGTCGAACTCCAACGCAATCGGTATAACGCACGTAGAGCAACCCTGAGACCAGCGCTAGAAGCGGTCGGATTTACAATCGATGAAAGCGTTGCAGGACTTTATCTTTGGTGCTCGCGGGGAGAAGATGCCTGGCAATCAGTTGATTGGCTAGCAGGACTTGGAATTCTTGCTACCCCTGGAAGCTTTTATGGCCCCGATGGCTCACACCATATACGAATAGCAATGACTGCAACGGATAACGCTATTGCAGATGCACGCGCACGAATTCTTGCATCAAGGGTTGAATAGAAGATGACATCAGCAATTTTACTCGTCGGGGGACGGGGCACTCGACTTTCTCCCATTACGGATGAAATTCCAAAGCCGATGTTACCAATTGCGGGTTTGCCTGTTACAGAGCATCAGGTAATTGCTGCTAAGCGCGCTGGTGTGAAAACCCTTGTGCTTGCTACATCTTATTTAGCTGAAGTCTTCACTCCATATTTTGGTGATGGCAGCAAGTGGGGGATTAATCTTCGATATGCAGTAGAGAAAGAGCCCTTAGGAACCGGGGGTGCGATTTCTCATGCAGCACAATCGCTAGATAGTGAAAAAAGTGACGAACCAGTGCTGATATTTAACGGCGATGTAATTAGTGATCATGATATTTCAGCACAGATCCTCAGTCATCAAAAAAATAAAGCCGATGTCACGCTACATTTGATTCAAGTAGAAGATGCGCGGGCGTTCGGATGTGTTCCAACGGATGAAAATAACCGCGTTATTGAATTCCTGGAAAAAATGGATCATCCAGTGACCAATTGGATCAATGCCGGCTGTTATGTTTTCAATCGAGGCGTCATTGATGCAATTCCTCTCGGAGTCGTCACTTCAGTCGAGCGAGAAACTTTTCCTGGGTTGATTCAGGCAGAGCGGCGCGTATTCGGATACAAGGAAAATGCCTACTGGCTTGATATTGGAACACCGAGTGCACTCTTTAAAGCATCGCGTGATCGCATCAAAGGAGACTTTGTCGCAAGCCCAACTGCACGCATTGATGCATCGGCCACACTTACTGGTGGAACCTCGATTGGCGAGAAGGTATCTATCCAAGCGGGGGCAATCCTTGATAATTGCATCGTCTCTGAAGGTGCCATGGTGGCAGAGGGCGCCCAACTATCTCGGTGTTTTCTGGCACCAGGTGCGATTGTTGATCCTCATCTGACCCTGCGCGATCACTATGTATTTGGCGATAAGCGCACTTCGATCACTTTTCTTTAATTTATTTTTGTGGGCGAAAAATGTCGATTTTTTGACTCATTTACGCTCATAAAGATGGGCAAATGAGGGAATTTCAACTCACGACCTCTCCTCTGGGAGTTGACAGAAAGGGATTACACGCGTGTAATTCATTCCTAGCAAGCCCGAATTCCACTCTGGAGCGGGCCCTAATGTCTTGAGGAGATTAGCTCATGCCAATCCGCCCAGAAGCACATCCAACTGGCAAGCCATCAGCCCCCACTGCTGGACCGACTATTCAACTAGCAACAGGAGAGAATATTGAACTCTCCTGGCAGGAACGTGCACTCTGTGCACAGACAGATCCTGAAGCATTCTTTCCTGAAAAGGGTGGTTCCACCCGTGAAGCAAAGCGCGTCTGTCTCTCATGCGATGTTCGTCAAGAATGTCTTGAGTACGC
Source organism: uncultured Candidatus Planktophila sp. (assembly GCA_964576165.1). Taxonomy (GTDB): domain Bacteria; phylum Actinomycetota; class Actinomycetes; order Nanopelagicales; family Nanopelagicaceae; genus Planktophila. Next base: position 27,173 of record CAZNUC010000008.1, read on the forward strand.
ACTCGCACATGATGAGCGCTTTGGAATTTGGGGCGGACTCTCCGAACGTGAGCGCCGTCGTTTGAAGCGTCGCCCAGCGTAGGAGATGTCTGTGCATCGCGTCAGCGCGATACTTGTTGTTCACGATGGAGCAACTTGGTTACCAGAAGTTGTCGCTTCTCTTGCATCGCAGAGCAGGACAATTGATCAGTTAATTGCTGTTGATACCGGCTCCACTGATTCTTCTGCAAAGTTACTTAAAGGTGCGCGCATCCCAATAATTTCTATGCCGCGCGAAACTGGATTTGGTGCCGCCGTTGCTTCCGCTGTTGAGAAGTTACCGCCACGAACAGTCAATGAATGGCTTTGGATAATTCATGATGATTGCGCGCCAACACCTGGCGCGCTCGCAGCACTTTTGGCAGCAGTAGAAGACCGACCACAAGTTGTTATGGCAGGGCCAAAACTTTTAGGTTGGCATGATCGAACTCACCTTCTTGAAATTGGCGTGAGTATTGCAACTAATGGTTCACGGTGGACGGGTTTAGAAGAATCAGAGTACGACCAAGGACAGCACGATGGAGTCGCTGATGTATTGGCTGTAAGTACTGCAGGTGCGCTGATTCGCAGAGATGTATTTGAAGATCTTGGCGGATTTGATCAGAATCTAGAACTCTTTCGCGACGATGTAGATTTTGGTTGGCGTGTGCACGCCGCCGGTCACAGCGTTGTCGTAGCAACGGATGCCGTGGCCTATCACGCGCAGGCTTCGGCAACCGAACGCCGAACCATTGATGTGAAAGGCGCTCTGCTGCATCGCCCACTTCTCCTTGATCGCCAGAATGCCGCCTATGTGCTCCTGGCAAATGCATCATGGTGGCTACTCCCACTGCTGGCAATCCAATTGTTTGCATCGGCACTACTTCGAGCCATCGGTTATCTTTTTGCAAAACTTCCTGGATATGCCGGAGATGAAATTCTTGCAATTGCAAATCTACTTATTAAGCCTGGTGAATTGATAAAAGCTCGCAAGGATCGTAAAGCCACGCGCTTAGTTTCAGCTCGAGTAGTTTCACAATTCATTCCTTCGCGTGCACGGCAATTGCGCCTCGCATTAGAAAGATCACGCGCTGCCATCGGTGATTTTATTTTAAAACCAACGCAAAAAACTGAGATCGCTGAATCACCTCTTGATTTGCCTACCGAAAATGAATTAGATGAAGAAGATTTATTAGAGCCAGTCGTCACGCGAAATTGGAGTAATCTTTTCAAGCGACCATTTGTGGTTGCCATCATCTTCCTTACGCTCTTGACGCTGATCTGGTCTCGAAATCGAATTGGGGCAGTCTCAGGTGGAGCTCTTGCACCTTCTCCTGAGAGAGCAATCGATCTCTGGAACTTCTATTTTGCTCCCTGGCATGAAGTGGGATTGGGTAGCAGTAGCGCTTCTCCGCTCTGGATTCCTCTCATTGCGCTGGGCTCACTGATCACTTTTGGAAATGTCGAGATCTTCATCTCACTCTTCTTTACAGCTGCCCCCATCCTGCTTTTTCTCTCGATTCATCGTCTGCTGAAGAAATTGAGTAGCAACGCCTTTATTACCGCATGCGCAGCCCTTCTTTATGCCATCTCACCCGTTGCAATATCGGCGATAAATTCCGGAAGAATTGGTCTGCTCGTTCTGATGATTACGACTCCCTTCTTGGTTGAGCGAGTATTCGCGTGGCAGAGAATTGAGACATTTACCATTCGAGCTCTGGCTGGGTTATCTCTCACACTTTCATTCATCTTCGCCTTTGCACCAGCGTTTCTCGTTCCACTCATTGCCTTTAGCTCTGCCGCCATTACTGCCGATGTACTTTCAATGAGAGTGACTGGTGATAAAAAACTTTTCTTCATTCGACTTCGCAGGCGTGTGACTCTTGCTTGTGCTCCAATTTTGCTTACAGTTCCTTGGAGCTTGGAACTCTTAAGTTCCCCACGAACAATCCTTCTGGATATTGGTTTACTTACTTCAGGGGGAGGAGCAAATCTCTCTTTCTTGGCAAATCCAGGTGGAGCCGGATCGCTACCGTGGTGGCTGCTCAGTCCGGTAACACTCATTCTCCTCTTCGCACTTTTTGCAACTCATCAAGTACGTCAGGTGGCATCAGTCGGCGGTCTTCTCCTTATTCTGGCAACACTTTTTGCAACTCTCTCGCTAGCCGGTAAAGGAACGAATACCCCTAACACTGTATACACAGGGGTCTTTATTGCGCTGGCAACGCTAGCTGCAATCTATGCAGCTGTTGTAACTCTCGATGGAGTAAGAGAGCGTTTGATTAACACTCATGTCAATTACCGCCACCTCGCTGCATCTGGTTTAGTCATTGTTTCGATTGCATATGGTCTTGGTGCATCTACATGGATTGCAACTCGTGCCCCAGAAGCACCGTTACAATCCGCCCAAGGTGAAGTTCTCCCACCATTTCTTGCAATTGAAAGTCAATCCAAGACTCTTGTGATTCGTGAGCGCTTGATTGAATCCACCCCCGCATTGAATTACTTTATCGCTCGCGGTGGAGATATATCTTTAGGTGAAGCTGATGTTGCTCCTGCGGAAAAATCTGAAATTGCTTTGGCAGTTACTGGCCTTGCCGATGGAAGTGGAATTACAAGTAGTAAAACTCTTGGAAGTTTTGGCATCACCTATGTTTTTCTTAAAGCACCTTCGCAGGGAACGCTGGCACAGACTATTGATGGAATCGGAGGGTTTACACGGGCATCTTCAACGAACGCTGGCATAGTGTGGAAAGTTGCCGGTGCAACCGGAAATTTAGTGCTCACCGATTCAAGTGGAAAGTCATCCCAACTTCGCCCTACTGCCAACATTGATGAGTACATGGTCCCGACTCCAGGCGTTGTAACTCTCACGCAAAGTTACAGTCGTAGCTGGTATCTCGTTCAAGATGGAAAGCGACTGACTCGTATAAAGAACGAACTTTCTCTCCCGCAGTTCTCTGTAGAGACTCCAGGGGTCGTTCTCCTTATTCAAGATGGCTCAGTTCGACGTGGCTGGATCTCACTCCAATTCCTCTTCCTACTCACAGCGCTCATATTTGCAGCACCGAGTGGAAGACGTAAGAGTGAAATTTCTGATCGGGAGCTCTCGTGAGAATTAAACGCCCGATAGTTATCGCAGCCATTGTTTCTGCCACTCTCATCCTAGGGAATGTGAACCAGAACAGTGTCACGAATTCAGCTTTCTCAGAGAGCTATCCACCTGTGGTCTGCCCTGCAACTCCTTCGGGAGAAAGCAGTGCAATTTCAGTTCCATCAACTCAAACAGGTTCACGTATTTTGGGTAAGAACTCCAATGTATTCAAACCCACCCGAACGCTTCGGCTGCAGCAAGGTAGCAGACCAACAATTCTTGATACAAAGAATTTCACATCACCTGTCTGGCAAATCAAGAGAGGGGTGTGGGCGGGTGCAACAATTTGCTCAGCACCCTCGTCCTCACAGTGGTTTGTTGGGGGAAATGCTGATGTGACAAGTAAAGGAAAACTCATTCTGATCAATAGCGGATTGAGTGAAGCAATTATTGATCTTCGAATGTGGAGTGAATCTGGAGTTCGTCCTGCGCGCGTTATTACCCTCAAAGCAAATTCATCTCTTGTACAGAATTTGGGCGCTTTAGATCCAGGATCAAAGAAGATCGCACTACACGTTGCTCCTCGTTCGGGTCGAGTAAATGCGTTTCTGATTGATGAACGCGGGCGCGGATTGCGCGCACTTGGCGGCGATGTCGTGAATGCAACTATTGAACCAAATCAAGAGATTGTCATTCCTGCTATCCCTCAGATGAATCGGTCGGGTAGTGCACTTGGCCACAGGCTTCGACTTTTAGCCCCTGGTGATCTTCCTGCTCAAATTTCCGTTGAATTGATCTCTGCAAAGGGATCATTTACTCCAGTGGGATTAAACGATCGCACTATTCAGCCAGGGATAGTCACCGAGTTTGATCTTGATCTCCAACTAGCACCAAGTACCTTTGCCCTGAAAATTTCTTCCGATAGACCGATTCTAGGATCTGTCTACTCCTCCACATTCGCTGAAGGAAAATCAGACTTTCTATGGAGTACAGCAACGAGTCCAATAACTGAGTACTCATTGGCTGTAAGTGGATTAGCCCCAGTGTTCTCTTTTGTGGGGGAGCGAGTCTCCATTTCGCTCACAGTTCGCTATACAAATAAGAAAGAGAAGAACTTTGAAATCAAGGGAGAGGAAATTGCGACCTTTAGAGTCCCAGCTAATGCGCGCGCCGTGATTTTCAAAAAAGTTTCTGCAAATACCTATGGAGGAGCCCTTGTCTCTACCCAAAGTGGTTACGGCTTCTTCCCATTAATTCCTGGTAGCCAACTGACTCGCGCCCTACTTCCAAGCCAAAACATTCGTGTCTTAAATCCGTAGCCAACGCGCTAACCACTAACCTTGACCTATGTCATCACCAAGCAGGACGGGCAGAGGATGCTCGCGCGCAACCTGTCGCGCAATGGCTACGATGACGCTGACCTATATCTACGCCGACTCAACTGCCGTACTCGGCCCACTCGCCACTTTTGCTGAACCGCACGCTTATGATCTCTGTGAATTCCATGCTCGAAAGTTAACTGTTCCAAATGGTTGGAGCGTTCTCAAGGAAGAGATTTCATCTGCAGGATCTGGTCCCACCGATGATGACCTCATGGCGATTGCAGATGCCGTTCGTGAAGCTGCCGCGTCGCTTCCAGAAGTAAACGAAGATCGTACGCAACGTATGCATCAATCAGCACAGATCGGTGTACGGCGTGGCCATCTTCGTGCCGTCCCGAATTAAATGTAATTCTCGTGTCAATTTTTAAAGCATACGATATTCGCGGACTTGTTGATGATGAGATTACCGCTGACTTTTGTTTTGCAACTGGCGTCGCACTGGCACGCTTCCTTAAAGGTGAACGTGAGCCTGGCACGGTACTCATAGGCGAAGATATGCGCCCGTCATCTCCGATATTTGCTTCCGCTTTCTCCGCCGGGGTGACATCCCAAGGATTAGATGTCATCAGAATTGGCCTTGCATCGACAGACATGCTCTATTTCGCTTCAGGCAAGTTAAATATGCCGGGAGCAATGTTTACTGCAAGTCATAATCCTGCTGAATACAACGGTATTAAGTTATGTCTAAGCGGTGCCAGACCTATCGGTCGCGAATCTGGACTTTTGCTTATCGAAAGATTTGTTGAAGAAGGTTCACCTCTCGGGCTAGGAACGGTCGGGGTCGAAAAAAATCAGAACATGCTTGATGAATATGTGAATCACTTGCTCACACTTGTTGATCTCACAGAGATGCGCCGATTAAAAGTTGTCATCGATGCGGGAAATGGAATGGCAGGATTCACCGCCCCTGCTGTCTTTGGCCGCCTCAATACAGAAGTTATTGAGATGTATTTTGAACTCGATGGAAGCTTTCCCAACCATGAAGCAAACCCCATTGACCCGAAGAACTTGAAGGATCTTTCTCGTGTAGTCAAGGAGCACAAGGCCGATATCGGTCTAGCCTTTGATGGCGATGCCGATCGATGCTTCTTAGTTGATGAACGAGGCGAGCTTGTAAATCCTTCAGCCCTCACAGCCCTGATTGCTGATCGTGAACTTGCAAAAAATTCTGGTGCCAGCATTATTTATAACCTCATCTCATCGCGTAGCGTCAAAGAAGTTGTTGAAGAAAATGGTGGAACAGCGATTAGATCTCGCGTAGGCCATTCCTATATCAAAAAACTTATGGCAGAAAGTGGCGCAGTATTCGGAGGAGAACACTCCGGTCACTTCTATTTCAAAGATTTTTGGCGGGCAGACTCTGGCATGCTTGCAGCCCTTCACGCACTTGCAGCTCTCTCTCAATCTGATAAAAAATTGAGCAACATTTTTCAAAGTTATAATCGCTATGCATCAAGTGGTGAAATTAATTCAGTGGTTGAGGATGCAGTGGCTGTCATGTCTGCAATTGAGTCTCATTACGCCCCTATGAATGGGATCACAGTGGATCATTTAGATGGACTGACTGTAGAGAGTGCGGATTGGTGGTTTAACGTAAGGGCTTCAAACACTGAACCTCTACTGAGGCTCAACGTTGAGGCGACCACCGAATCCCTTATGCATGAAATTCGTGGACAGGCACTCGCGCTTATAGGTGGCAAGTAGCCTTCTTTGCCAGTAATCTTGGCTCACAGCAACCTAGCAAGTAGAGCCCTACGCCTTAGGTAAGCACTTAATCACCTACCGTGTAGAGGAGAATAGTTATGACTACGACAGAAACAACACCCAAGCATGACATTGCAGATGCATCCCTAGCAGCAGAGGGTCGCAAGCGCATCGAATGGGCAGAACGCAACATGCCAGTACTCGCTCAAATCAAAGAGCGCTTTGAAAAATCACAACCTTTTGCTGGAGTTCGAATCTCAGCATGTATGCACGTCACTACAGAGACTGCTAACTTGATGCGTGTTCTTAAGGCAGGCGGAGCGGAAATCGCACTCTGTGCATCAAACCCATTATCGACACAAGATGACACCGCTGCAGCGCTTGTACATGAATACGGCATCTCTGTTTTCGCCCGTAACTCTGTAGATCGCGAAGGTTATTACTCTCACATCAATGCAGCCCTTGATATCGAGCCACATCAAGTCTTTGATGATGGTTGCGATCTTGTAAACACATTGCACACCACTCGTCGCGAACTTCTGCCAACAATCACCGGTGGATGCGAAGAGACCACAACTGGAGTTATTCGTCTTAACCAGATGGCAAAAGATGGTGCACTGACATTCCCAATGATCGCTGTTAACGACACCGATACAAAGCATATGTTTGACAACCGTTATGGAACCGGACAGTCAACTCTCGACGCTGTATTCCGTGCGACAAACTACCTACTTGCAGGACGAGTAGTTGTTGTTGCTGGATTCGGATATTGCGGAAAAGGCGTTGCAGAGCGCGCAAAAGGTATGGGCGCTGATGTAGTTGTCACCGAGATCGACCCAACTAAGGCACTCGATGCGATGATGCAAGGATTCCGCGTCATGCCAATGCTCGATGCTGCAAAAATTGGAGATGTCTTTATTACTGTTACAGGTAATCGTGATGTACTCCGTGATGAGCACTTTGCCGTCATGAAAGATGGTGCAATCATGGCTAACTCCGGTCACTTTGATATCGAAATTGATGTGGCTTGGTTAGAGCAGAATTCAAAGACTAAGAATGCAAAGATGCGTCATCAGACAGATGAGTACGTTCTTGC